>NZ_CP037953.1:1219042-1523802 GCF_009756665.1 Permianibacter aggregans | reverse complement strand
CAAATGCGGGTAAAGACGCAGCGTTCCTTGCGTACGCAGCGCTTCTGCTGCCGATGCATCAATCGTCTGCAAGGAAGCGAGAATCGCCTCGCTGTCTTCGTACTGGCGATCAACGCCGACGCGTTCAAATTGTGGATGGTCCGCCAGGAATTGATCGACAATGGCTTCGTTTTCCTGGCTCAGCACCGAACAGGTGGCGTACACCAAGCGGCCACCGGGTTTCAGCAAACGACCGGCGGATTGCAGAATCGAGGCTTGCAGTGCATTCAAAGCCGGCAAATCCAGCGACCGCCATTTCAAATCCGGATTGCGGCGATAGGTGCCGGTGCCGGAACAGGGCGCATCGACCAGCACCGCATCGGCCTGTTCGCGCCAGTTGCCAAGGATCGGATCGTGCTCGTCAGCAAGTGGCTGCAACTGCACGTTATCGCAACCGGCACGGCGCAAGCGCGGGCTCATTTGCTCCAAGCGGCGCGCCGAGATGTCGCAGGCGATAACCTTGCCGCGATTGCGCATCAGCTGCGAAAGGTGCAGTGATTTTCCGCCGGCACCGGCGCAGAAATCGACAATCGTTTCGCGCGGCTTCGGTGCCAGCAGCCAGGAAACCAGTTGGCTGGCTTCGTCCTGCAATTCGAATTGGCCTTGCTTGAATGCCGGAGTATTGAACAGCGGCCCGCGCTGAGCCCGACGCAATCCCCAGACAGACAGTCGCGTCGGTTCGCAATCGAAACCTTGCGCACCGAGTTCACGCTGCAAGCGTTCGCGATCGGTTTTGGCGGTATTGACGCGCAAATCGACCGGGGCCGGCTGGTTCAGGGCCTGTGCCAATCGTTGAATATCATCGGAGGTAAACGTTGTGCTCAGCGCTTGGTAAACGGTATCGCTGAGATTGCAGCGTTCAGCTTCACTCAAGCGGGTTTTATCGAACTGGCGGATCTGTTTGACCAGCGTTTCCGCTTCGCGATTGAACTCGGTGTCAGCAAAACTTTTGGTTTGCCAGCCTTGCGCCATCACCAGATAAGCGGCAGTGATATACGGCGCTTGCCGTTCCTCGTTCATATCGTCAATCAACGGCTGAATCGTCGCGCGAATTTCGCCTAAGCGACGCAAGCAACCGTAAACCGTTTCGGCCGCAAAGCCGCGATCCTGACTGCCCATTTCCCGGTGCGCTTTGAAATAGCGCTCGATAACGGAATCGGCAGGGTATTGACCTGGCAACACCAGCGCCAGCAATTCACTGGCCTGACGAAAACGGGTGCGGGCAAAACGGACGGCGCTCATAACGGAACTCGAAAAGGCGGGGAAAAACAGCGCCCGGCCCGCAAGGGCCGGGCGCTTGGATGGTTTAAGCTTCGACTACCGGTTCGGCAACCTCTGCCGTGACCGTTTTCTTGCGCGTGGTGCGGAACCATTCGCCGAGCACAACGGCCGCGGCGCAACTGACGTTCAGGCTTTGTACCTGGCCACTGCCGGGAATGCGCAAGCGCATATCGGCGCCGTCGAGCAGCGTTTGCGCCAGACCTTCTTTTTCTTCACCGAAGAAAATCACCGCGCGCTTTGGCAGTTTCTGTTCATAGAGTTCGCTGTCGCCATTGCCGGCGGTCGCGATGATCTCGAAACCATGGTCACGCAGCGCTTGCATGGCGGCAATATGGTCGCGGTATTCAACCAGCGTCAGCGATTCAAAACCGCCTTCGGCGGTGCGCGCTGCCGAGCCATTGTGAATCGGCGTGCCGGCACTGATCAGCACCGCATCTACACCGAAATGGGCGGCGGTGCGCATCACGGCACCAATATTGTGTGAATTGCCGACCTGGTCCATCGCCAGCGTGCGTACGCTGCCTTTTTTTGGCAGCGTCGCCAGCCATTCTTCCAGTTGCAGCGTCACCCGTTTGCGAATCAGAAAGCAAACGCCTTCATGGTGTTCGCTTTCAGCAGCGCGTGATAATTCATTGGCCGGAATGATGTGATAAGCCAGACGATTATCGACGCAATGTTTCATCACATCGGTGAATTCGTAGGAGCGTTCCTGCGTTAAATACACACGGATCAAATCGTCCTTGCGCTTGTCGAAAAATGCCCGGCAGGCATTGACGCCGTGAATTCTCGTTTCGTCGCGGCGCTGGGCATTGGAAGGCTTTTCGCCTGCGACTTCGGCGCCTTCGACGCTCTGAACTGCTTCTTCTTCCTGACGCTGCAAACGACGGCGCGAGCGATGCAAACCGCTGCCTGGCACGCGTGGACCGCGGTCACCGCGATCACGTTGTTGATGACGACCATGACGACCACCACGTTGTGGCCGTTCGCCGCTTTCTTGTTCGCGTGCCGGTGAGGCTTCATTGGCTTGCTGTTCGCCTTCCGGACGCCAGACTTTAATGCTGCGATCCGGGCGTGGGCCGCGACCGCGGTGCTCATGGCGTTCGTTACCTGGCGCACGGTTGCCGACGTTGTCTTCGAACTCGTCTTCCTGTTGACGGCGACGCTGCAAACCTTCGGCGCGTTGCTGGGCGCGAATATCGTCGTAAGGATCCGGATTGTGCACGCCGGGACCGCGACGATGACCCTGATGTCCAGGACGTTCGCCGCGTTTATTGCTTGGGCGACGGCCGGTCAGCGCTTCGCTGTTTTCAAAAGATTGAATGACCGATTGATCCATCGTGTGAATCGACAAGCCGCGGGAGCGGGAAAGGGATTCGCTGTCGTAGCGAGGGGATTTGGAACGTTGTTGACTGCGTTGTGAACGGTTGGGATCTTGCTGCCTATCCCGGCGCTGACCGGGGGGGGGGGGTTTGCGTGGTTTCATGCCAGCTCCGTGCTGTCGTGTGCTAAACGCGCACGTAATTCCGCAATGGCTTGTGCGCGTAACTCAGATAATTTTTCTGCCAAGTGTTGGCCGGTATAGCCCTGTTCGATTAGCGGTTGTACAGGGACTGCTCGAATCGTTTTCAATGCTTCTTGCCAATAGGAACGCTGTGGGTAAGCGCGTTCATGCCAGCCTTCTCGGCCGCGGTAATCGCTCTCGCAAGCGATGGTCAATTCCTGGAAACGTTCCGGACGCCGCAATGCGTCGGTCTGCATCAGCACCTTGAGTACGGTACCGGGCCGCAAGATGAAGGCCCGATGAAAGTGTAGATGAAAGCGCGACGTTAATACGGCCAGGTCGCGAAAATCGTTGGGAATTCGCAACCGATCACAGAGGGTTTCGATGATCGGTACACCTGCCTCTTCGTGTCCGCGGTGACTGGGCCAGAATTTTGATGGCGTGACGCCTTTGCCCAGATCGTGCACCAATGCGGCGAAGCGAACCCGCGTATTGTCGGTGAGATCGCAGGCAATACGCAAGACCATCATCGTGTGTACGCCAGTATCAACCTCTGGATGCCACTGCGCAGGGTTCGGCACGCCGTACAGCACATCGATTTCCGGCAGCAGGATTTTCAGCGCGCCGACCTCGCGCAACACCTCAATGAATACATCCGGCCGATCTTCGGCCAGCACCTTGCTGAGTTCCAGCCAGACCCGTTCCGGGGTCAGCGCTTGCAACTCGCCGGAAGCGCTGATTTGCTGCATCAGCGCCAGCGTTTCCGGCGCGATGGTAAAGCCCAAGTCATGATAACGGGCGGCAAAACGCGCGACCCGCAACACCCGCAGCGGGTCTTCGACAAAGGCCGTCGAGACATGGCGCAATATCCGGTTTTCCAGATCCGCGCGGCCGCCGTAGGGATCAATAATGGTGCCGTCTGCTTCTTCGGCCATGGCATTGATGGTCAGGTCGCGACGCTGCAAATCCTGCTCCAGCGTCACCTCTGCATCGACCTGGAATTTAAAGCCGTGATAGCCACTGCCGGATTTTCGCTCAGTGCGCGCCAGCGCGTATTCGGCCTTGGTTTCCGGGTGCAAAAACACCGGAAAATCCTTGCCGACCGGCAGGAAGCCCAAGTTTTTCATCGTTTCCGGATTGGCGCCGACAACGACGTAATCGCGCTCCTTGACCGTGCGGCCAAGCAGTTGATCGCGGACGGCGCCGCCAACGAGATAGGTTTTCATCATACTTATAGTGTAGTGAATGCCTTTGTTCAGGCGGCTTGGTGCCGCTATTCAGGGCCGGAATCCGCCATTCAGACCGGCCTCGGCCGCGGTGGTCGCACAAGCGATCATTGCTGCACGAATGGGGGTATTATCCCCGCTGGTTTTTATCCTTTACTGAAATACGCATGTACCAGGGACATTTTGGCCTCAAGGAAAGCCCGTTTTCGATCGCACCGGATCCGCGTTATCTGTACTTGAGTGCGCGTCACCGCGAGGCCCTGGCGCATCTGATGTATGGCGTCGGCGCTGGCGGCGGTTTCATTTTGCTGACCGGTGAAGTCGGTACCGGCAAAACCACGATCTGCCGCTGTCTGCTTGAGCAACTGCCGGAAAACGTGCGCCTGGCTTATGTGCTGAACCCGCGCGTTTCGGCCATTGAGCTGCTGCAAACGCTCTGTGATGAGCTGCGTATCGCGCTGCCGGATGCCAAGAGTAGCCTAAAAGCGCTGACCGATGTTATTGCTGAACGTTTGCTGGAGCATCATCGCCGCGGTTTGAACACCGTGCTGATGATTGACGAAGCCCAGCAAATGACTTCTGAGGCAATGGAACAGGTGCGGCTGCTGACCAACCTGGAAACCAACGAGAAAAAACTGCTGCAGATCATTCTGGTTGGCCAACCAGAATTGCTGGCGCGCATCGCCGAGCCGGAATTGCGTCAGCTGGCGCAGCGCATCACCGCCCGTTTTCATTTGCTGCCTTTGAATGTTGCCGAAGTCGGCGCCTATGTGAATCATCGCTTGCAGGTCGCCGGTCTGGCGCAATCGCCGTTTGCCAACAAAGCCATTCGCGCGTTGCATAAATTCAGCGAAGGTATTCCGCGTTTGATCAACACCATTGGTGAACGCGCGCTACTCGGCGGCTTTGCCCGTGGCCGTCAGCAAATCGATGAGAAAATGGTGCAGAACGCCGCGCGCGAAGTGCTTGGTGAAATTCATTATCTGCGCATTGCCGCGCCGGCGAAAAAACGCTGGTTGCCGATTGCGGCGTCGGTATTGATTGCCTCGTCGGTCGCGGCCGTTGGTGTGGTGATCTGGCCGGAAACGGCCTCGCGTGACAGCGCGGCGATAAAACCGGCAGCAACACAAATCGAACCCGCGCCATTGCCCATTGTCACCGGCGAAATTGCTGAAGCGCCGCCACCGAGCAATATCGAAGTCGAGCAGATCCTTGCCGGCACTGAGCCGGATCGGCGCGGTGAAATGGCGCATAAAAATCTGATGGCGCTGTGGCAACTGGATTTCGATGCTTATCGCGACGGCCCGATGTGCCCGTTCGCCGAAGCCAACGCGATGCGCTGCGAAAATGGTTTTGCCGACATGCTGCAATTGCTGCAATTCAACGTGCCGGTGGCGCTGCGACTGCACAGCGATCAGAACGGTTTGTTCTGGGTGACGATGGCGGCCAAGCGCAAAGACAAAGCGGTGTTGTTTGTCGACAACCTGGAAGTGGAAGCACCGCTCGATGTCGTCACCCATTACTGGACTGGCGAATATCAGCTGGTCTGGCAAACGCCGCCTTCGTACAACCGGCCGTTGATGCAAGGCATGAGCGGCGATGCCGTCATGTGGTTGGTGTCGGCGCTGGCCAGCCACCGCGGTGAGCAGGTTGGCGCCGCAAAATCGGTGTTCGATAGTGAGGTCGCCGAACAGGTCAAAGATTTCCAACGCTCGAAAGGCTTGATACCGGATGGTATTGCCGGCACCCAGACGGTGTTGGCACTATGGACCGCCCAGAATCCCCATATGCCACGTTTGCAACAAGATGGTGAAAGCTAAGTGCTTGCCCTCGCGCGATCCTTTTTTGAGGTGTTTTGATGTCGTACTTGCTCGATGCCCTGCGCAAATCCGAACAGGAGCGGCAACAAAATGTGCCGAATCTGCATACGCCGATCCAGGAATGGGAAGCCGGTGAAGAAAGTGAATCACGTTCGCCGTGGCTGATTGTCATTGCTGCGTTATTGGCGGTCATTTGCCTTTTGTTGGCGCTGATGTTGTGGCGTAACCAAACCGTTAATGATGCGGCACCGGTGCCAGTAACGGCGGCGAGCAGCGCACCAAGCGCATCGGTATCGACAACGCCGGCAGCGACGACACCAAACAGTGAGCAACCGATCAAGGTCAGAGAAAAGCCCAGCCTGCCGGTGCGCACTGGAAATCGTGTCGTCGAGAAGGCACCGGTCGTTACCGCCAACAAACCGGCACCCGCAAACGCATCAGCCCCTGAGTTTGTTATCGACGGGCCGGTGCCGCGTGCGTACGAATTGCCGCGCGATCTGCGCAGCGAGATGCCGCCGCTGACGATGAACTCGCATATCTACTCGACCGATGCCAAATCCAGTTTTGTCATGATCAACGGCAGCAGTATCGAGCCGGGACAAACGCTGACGCCGGATTTGAAATTGCTGGCCATCACTGCCGATGGCGCCGTGCTGGAGTTTCGCGGCACGCGCTTCCTTTTACCGGCAATGAGCAGCTTTGAACCTTGATTATTCGCGTAAGTCAGTCTGAAACTCGACGAGCACGGCGCGTTTTACGATAAGATTTCCGCTTTGCCACGGAACAAGGTCCATCGCTGGTGTCGTCGCAAGATTCTTTCGCTTTTGCCTGGTTGCGTTCCGGTTTGCAGGCCGGTGTGCCGGTGCTCGACTTGCGCGCAGCGGAGGTATTTCGCGCTGGCCATTGCCGTGATGCCCTGAACATTCCCGAATCGGAGCTGTTTGCCCGTCGTCAGGAATTGCCGCCGCCGAATACGACGCTGATTGTGATTGCCGACCATCCGCAGCAAGCAGCGCAAGCCTTGCGCGATTGGCAGTATCCGGTGCAAATCGCCGTGGCCTGGTCAGTGGAATTGCAAAGCTTGTTGGCTGAAGCGGGCTTGTTGGCGCAAGGTCAATCTTCGGTGCGGTTATGGCAACCCAGCACGGTACTGGCCTGTCATCTCGAGGCGATCAAACAAACCCTGATGCAACAGCAATTGCCGTTGCGAGCGATCGATCTGGCGTGTGGCAGTGGTCGTGACGCGGTTTATCTGGCGCTGAATGGCTTTGCCGTGACCGCCATGGATTATCACACTGATGCTTTGCAACGTGGCGTGTCACTGGCCAGCTATTATCCGTTGCAGGTGGATTGGCAGGCGGCCGATATCGAACACGAATCCTTTCAGTTGCCCAGCGCGCAATTCAGTTTGCTGCATGTCGCGCGTTTTCTGTATCGGCCATTACTACCAAGACTTGCCGATGCACTGATGCCGGGCGGATTTTTACTCTACGAAACCTTTGCTGTCGGCGCCGAAAAATTTGGCAGCCCGCGCAATCCGAAATACTTGTTGCAACCGGGTGAGTTGGCGCAGGTGTTCGCCGAGCTCGACATCATCTTCGATCGCATCGAAAGCCTCGGCGACGGTCGACCTGTGCAGCGCTTTGTTGCGCAAAAGCGGGTGTCGTCATGAGCTTGAGTGCGAACACGGCTCTGGAACAGCAAAACGTTTCGACGCTGAAAGGCGTTGGTCCTAGCCTTGCCGAGAAACTGGCGAAACTCGGTATTCAAACCGTTGCCGATTTGCTGTTCTATTTGCCGAGTCGTTACGAGGACCGCACCCGCATCACGCCGATTCGACAATTGCAGGCGAAACAAACGGCGCAAATTGTTGGCGAAGTGGAATACGCGCAAATCCAGTTTGGTCGGCGCCGATCGTTAGTTGCCACGGTCAGTGATGACAGCGGTAGCATGCAGATACGGCTTTTTCATTTCAATAAAGCGATGCAGCAGCGCTATCAGCAGGGCGGTCGGGCGCGTGTCTATGGCGAACCGCGTTTCGGTAAGCACGGCCTGGAAATGGTGCATCCAGAATTGCAGTGGCTGAATCCCGGTAGTGAAGTGCCGGTCGCCGACGCATTGACGCCAGTGTATCCGGTTACCGAAGGCTTGTCGCAACTGAGTGTGCGCAAGCTGATTCAACTGGCGTTGAGCCGTTTGATGACATCGCCGCTGCCCGATTTGTTGCCAGAAAATCTGCTGCAGCGTTATCAGCTGCCGGATTTGAATCGGGCGCTGCAGATCGTGCATGCACCGCGTGCCCAGGATTCCGCGGCGCAATTATTGCTCGGCGAACACCCGGCCATTGCTCGTTTGGCATTGGAAGAATTGGTCGCGACACAGCTGAGTTTCGCCGCCGCACGGGCAAAATTGCGCGGCTTGCTGGCGCAACCAATTGCCCGTGAAATCACGCTGACCAAGGTGCTGTTGCACAGCTTGAGTTTTGCTTTGACCGGTGCCCAGCAACGGGTGTTGCAGGAAATCCGTCAAGACTTGCAACGCCCGCAACCGATGATGCGGCTGCTGCAAGGCGATGTTGGTGCCGGCAAAACGCTGGTTGCCGCGTTCACGGCCATTACCGCTATCGGTGCCGGCTTTCAGGTGGCGTTGATGGCGCCGACCGAATTATTGGCAGAGCAGCATTACCGCAATTTTCAGCGTTGGTTTTCGCCGCTGAACATTGAGGTCAATTTTCTCGCCGGCAAGATCAAAGGCAAGGCGCGCGAAAAAGTGCTGGCGCAGATTGCAGCAGGCGAGGCGGCACTGGTCGTCGGCACCCATGCCTTGTTTCAGGAAGGTGTGGCGTTCAACAACCTGGCGCTGGTGATCATCGATGAGCAACACCGTTTCGGTGTTCATCAACGGTTGCAACTATTTGAAAAAGGTCGCGAACAACAGACGGTGCCGCATCAATTGGTGATGACCGCAACACCAATCCCGCGCACGCTGGCGATGACGGCATTTGCCGATTTGGATATCTCGGTCATCGATGAATTGCCGCCAGGACGCAAGCCGATCAGCACCGTTGTCATTCCCGACAGCCGCCGCGATGAGGTGATTGAGCGGGTGCGCGATTCGGCCGCGCAGGGCAAACAGGTCTATTGGGTGTGCACGCTGATTGAAGAATCGGAAGTGATGGAAGCCAATGCTGCGGAGTCGACGGCTGAATACTTGCAGCAGCAATTGCAGGGCTTGCGGGTTGGCATCGTTCATGGCCGGATGAAGCCGGCCGACAAGCAGGCGGTCATGGATGCGTTCAAGCAACACGAACTGGATGTTTTGGTGGCAACGACGGTGATCGAGGTCGGTGTCGATGTGCCGAACGCCAGCTTGATGATTATCGAAAACGCCGAACGCTTGGGTCTTTCGCAATTGCACCAGTTGCGCGGCCGCGTTGGGCGCGGCGCTGAGCAAAGTTACTGCGTGCTGCTCTATCACGGCCAGTTGTCGCAACAGGCGCGCGAGCGGTTGGCGATCATGCGCGAGAGCAATGACGGTTTCGTCATCGCAGAAAAAGACATGGCGCTGCGCGGCCCTGGTGAATTGCTTGGCACCCGCCAGACCGGTGCGGTCGCGTTTCGTATCGCCGATATCGCCCGCGATCAGCGCTGGGTGCCGGTCGCCCAACAGCTGGCGCGCGAGTTGACCGAACATTACCCTACTCAGGCAAAGGCGTTGACGCAGCGTTGGATGTCCGATAAGGCGCGCTACAGCCGGGTTTGACCCGCTGCTTACCAAGAAAAATTTTCGTCATCGATGGCAAAGCGATGACGGACGTCTATGATGAGAACGTGTCCGTTAATTCCGGTCGCCTCGAAAAAAGCCCACGGCAGCACATTCATCGCGTCAGCAGGGAGCAAAGAACAAGGTGTTCAACGTTGCATTTATTGCTGAGTCGGCCGAGCAGGCCACCTGGAGTAGCGCCTTTGCTGAGGCTGGCTTGCGTTGTGTGGCACCGGAAGCGCCCGATGTGCATATCGTATTTGTTGATACCCGCTTGCCGGATTTCGATAGGCGCTTGCGTGAGTTGTTGGCTGAGCATGCCGAAGCGCTGCCGTTTATCTTGTTTTTGATCGAGCAGGATTTCCCGGTTGCCTCATTACGTGATCTGACCCGCGGCGGTTATGACTACGCGCACTTGCCGATACACAGCGCCGTGCTAGCCGCACGCACACAGCGGCTATGGCAAAAGCATCAGGAATCGGACGCGATGCGTCGCCAGCTTGATGAATCCAATGCGGTCGCCGCGCACAGCATGAATCTGAACGCTCGGCTTGGTCGCCTACTGCAATTCATGGAACATGGCTTTTCCTGCATCAGTTTTGAACAGGTGGTGCGGGCGGCACTGAAAGTGTTGAACGAATGGCAACTGCATGCCAGCGTCGGCGTGTTTCATGATCGCGGCATCGATTTTTTCTCCGATGACGGTCAGTTACGCAATATTGAACAGGAAATCATTGAAAGCTCGCGCGGATTGGGCCGCTTCTATGATTTCGGCTCGCGTACCGTGATCAATTTCGCGCATGTCGCGATTCTGGTGCGCAATATGCCGATTCAGCAGACCGAATATTACGGCACGCTGAAAGACCATTTGTATTTTCTCGCCAGTGCATTGGAGGCACGCATCGCGGCACTGATCCTGGAAAAACGTGCTCAGGAGCGTGCCAATCGGATTCAAACCACCGTGATTATTCTGCAGCAGATTATTGCCGACATGGAAAACGCCAAGCTGGCGATGACCGCGCGCAGCAGCGCCGAGCTCGACAAGATCCTGAATGATTTGAGCGCGGAGTTTCCGCGCCTGAGTTTGACGAACATTGAAGAAGAGCGGCTCAGCAATATGCTGAACGAGGCGGCTGATCGGGTGAACGCGATTTTTCAGCGTAGCACCCGGGAAGATCAGGGCTTTCGTAGTTTATTGACGCAGCTTGCCGAGACCCTGAAGCATTAATTTTTGTCGGCAACCTGCTCCAGCGCTCGTTGTAAGCGTGACAGCGCCGTCGTGAATAAGTCATCGCTGATCGTCAACGGCACCAACACCCGAATGGTATTGGCGTAAACACCGCAGGACAGCAACAGCAAACCTTTTTCTGCGGCCGCCAATACCAGCGACCGGGTGCGATCCGGGTCCGGGGTATTGCTGCTGCCGGGTTTGATCACTTCAAACGCCACCATGCCACCGAGGCCGCGAATTTCCCCGACACCGAGACGCGCATGCTGTTGCAGATCTTTCATCGCGTTCCTGAATCGTTCGCCCAGTTCCTGTGAGCGCTTGAGCAGCGATTCGTTTTCGATGACATCAATGACAGCCAAGGCTGCCGCGCAGGCGACCGGGTTGCCGCCGTACGTACCGCCAAGCCCGCCGGGTAATGGTGCATCCATGATCTCGGCTTTGCCGATGACGCCAGACAATGGAAAGCCACCGCCGATCGATTTTGCCACCGTGATCAAGTCGGCCTGGACATCGTAATGTTCCATCGCGAAAAATTTGCCGGTGCGGGCAAAGCCGCTTTGCACTTCATCGGCAATGATCAGGGCGCCGTGGGCGTCGGCGATTTCCCGCAGTTTGCGCATGAATTCCGGAGGCGTCACCGTGAAACCGCCTTCACCTTGCACCGGTTCGAGAATGAACGCGGCGAGGCGACGCGGATCGATTTCGGTTTTGAATAAATGCTCCAGATCGGACAAGGCTTGTTCGACCGAAACGCCATGATACGGGTGCGGAAAACGGGCGTGATAAACATCGGCCGGGAACGGACCAAAACCGAGTTTGTACGGCACCACTTTGCCGGTCAGCGCCATGCCCATCATCGTGCGGCCATGAAAACCGCCGCTGAATGCGATCACACCGGGCCGACCGGTATGGGCGCGAGCAATCTTGACGGCATTTTCCACTGCTTCGGCGCCGGTGGTCAAAAACACCGATTTGCATTCGCCTTTGATCGGCGCCAGCGCGTTGAGTTTTTCGGCCAGCGCAATGTAAGGCTCATACGGCATCACCTGAAAACAACTGTGAATAAATGCCTGTTGTTGCTTTTCCACGGCTGCCATGATTTTTGGATGCCGATGACCGGTGTTCAGTACGCCGATGCCGCCAGCGAAGTCGATCAGGCAGTTGCCATCGGCATCCCAGATCTCGGCGTTTTCCGCTTTGACGGCGTAGCGCTGAGTGGCGTGGCCAACGCCACGTGCCACTGCCGCTTCACGGCGTTTTTGCAGTTCGTGGTTATTCATGTCGTTGACTCCGTTGACCTTAAGCTATTGCTGTTCAGCATAGACGACATCAGTTGTGCATTGAACATCCGGATAATTGCTCGAAAGAGGCGAATGGTGTGGACACCATCGTCCGCCTGTGTTGTTCCAGAGGGGCAACGAAATAACCAATTGTTCTGTCTAGGTATCCGGTTGGACCAAACTGATGCTATTTGCTCAAGCCATACCGCTGTCGAATCGCGGTGAATTGACCTTGCTGTTCCAATTGTTGCCAGCTGCGCTGCAAGTCTGCTGTCCACGACTCTGGCGCGACGCGAGGGGCACAGAGATAGAATTCACTGATATCGGCCAAGGTCAGCGCGACGTCAAAACGGGCGATATCGGCATGGTGATGGCGGGCAAAATGATGCAGCATCGCCGGTTGCATCGTGATGAAGTCGACACGTCGCCGCAGTAGCTTGTCAACATTCTGCAAGCCATGACTGACGGTATCGATGTTCCCCGGTTGAACGCCGGCCTGTAGCAATTGTTGGTAGCTGCCGCTGCGAGCAACCGTACCAATGCGGTAACGGTTCAAGTCGCGCAATGATGACACCGGTAGTTCGCTTTGCCGTTCGCGTAAACGGTAGAGGTAGTTGTGCTGCGAGAATAATCGCAGCGACCATTGCAAATAGTCTTGTCGTTCCCGTTCGGTGGTGCGGAGTGTGGCGCCAATTAACACCGGTTCGCCGGCGCGCAGACGGCTTTCTGCCCGCGCCCAACTGATCAATTCCACCGAGGTTGGCCACTGCAGTTGCTTGATCAGCAGTCGACTGAGTTCCAGGCTGAGTCCTTGTGGCTTGCCATCGGCATCACGGTAGCTGAATGGCGGATGATTCTCGTCGAGCAGAATCCGCTCCGGCGCGGGGTCGGCCGCCATCAACGGCAAGGTGCCGGTAAGCAGCGCAAGCAACAATAAGCAGGTGAATCGGTATCGAAGCATCGATATGGTGGGGAGCAAGCAACAGCGGAATAGAGCTAAAAGCATAGTCGGCGCCGGCTCGATTGGGCAGAGATTTATGCTAAAGTTTGCGCCCTCGAAATCCAGTCCACCCGGCCGTTTCCGGCCGGTTTGCTCAACGTTAAGGATCTGCCATGAAACAACCTGTACGCGTAGCGGTGACCGGCGCCGCCGGCCAAATCTGTTATTCCCTGCTGTTCCGTGTCGCCAATGGCGAAATGTTTGGCAAGGACCAGCCGGTGATTCTGCAATTGCTGGAAATCACTCCGGCCCTGAAAGTGCTGGAAGCGGTGGCGATGGAGCTGAATGACTGCGCGTTTCCGCTGTTGCACGGCATTGTGCCGACCGATAACGCTGAAGTGGCATTCAAGGATGCCGATTACGGCCTGCTGGTCGGCGCCAAGCCGCGCGGTCCGGGCATGGAGCGCAGCGATCTGCTGAAAGACAACGGCAAAATCTTCTCCAGCCTCGGAAAAATCATCGACAAGGTCGCCAGCAAGAACATCAAGATCGTCGTGGTCGGCAACCCGGCCAACACCAACGCCTACATCCTCAGCAAGAATGCCCCGAGCATCAATCCGCGCAACATCACCGCGCTGACACGTCTCGATCACAACCGTGGTCTGCACCAGCTGGCCGAAAAAGCCGGTAGCAAAGTCGCTGACATCAAGAAATTCATCATCTGGGGCAACCACTCGACGACCCAGGTACCGGACATCACCCATGCGCTGGTCAACGGCAAAGCGGCGCCAAGCGTTGTCAACGACCAAGCCTGGACCCGAGACACCTTTATGCCGACGGTTGCCAAGCGCGGCGCGGCCGTCATTGCCGCCCGTGGTGCATCGAGCGCCGCTTCCGCTGCCAACGCTGTTGTTGACCACATGCACGACTGGGTGCTCGGCACCGCTGATGGCGACTGGACGTCAATGGCGGTTGCCTCCGATGGCAGCTACGGCATTGAGAAAGGTTTGATCTACTCGTATCCGGTCACCTGCAAAAACGGTGAATGGACGATCATCACCGATCTGGCCACTGATGACTTCATCGTCGGCAAAATGAAAGAGTCGGAAAAAGAGCTGCAGGAAGAACGCGATACCTGCAAAGAGCTGATGTAATCGGCAAAAGAAAAAAGGGGCAAATGCCCCTTTTTTCTTGCCTCATTGTTCGCTTTACGTTTCCGTAAACGTCGATATGCCAAGCGCCGATAAGACTTTTGGACTTCGCTTTCCGCTGGACGGATGAATGTGATTCCGTTAACGTTTTCAGACAGCGTTGTCGCCAAACGCTGTTGGAATATCGCCGTTCCACCGCCGTAAACTCTGCCGGAACTACAAAATGAAAGCTTTAACTGTCATGTGGCGCCTCGCGCTGACTGGCTGGTTGCTGAGCCTGTCGTCGGCGTTTGCCGATACCGTGCGTGTCGCCAACACTGAATTGCCGCTGTTTGGTTTGGGGAATGCTCAGGAACTGCGCACCGAGGTTTACATGGGCGCGCTGTACCTGCCGGGCAATGTCAAAAGCGTCGAAGAGGCACTCGATGAGTCAGTGCCGAAGCGGATGACGATGAAAATCCTGCAGGACAATTGGTCATCGCGGGAAATGGTGCGCAAGCTGAAAGAGCGCATCGCCTTGAACAATCCCCGCGCGGTCTGGCAGGGCCAGGGCCAATATATTCTCGAATTCGCCTCGGCATTTCAGGAAAACCTGCGCCGCGGTGACCGCATCGATATCGACCATGTACCGGGCCAGGGCGTCAAGGTATATGGCAACGGCACGCTGCTGAAAACGGTCAAATCCGGAGCGCTGTTTAACTTGCTGCTGAATTCCTGGGTCGGCGACAACCCGCCGGCACAAAGTTTCAAAACCGGCATTCTCGGTGGCAATTCGGCTAAAGCCACCAGCGAGTTGACCGCCAGCTACGAAGCCTTGCTACCGCTGCCGAATCGCAGTTTCGCGGCGGTCAAAGATGAGCCGAAGCCGGAAGTCAAACCGGAAGCGAAGCCTGAGCCGAAAGTGGTGGCCACCGCACCGGCAAAAGCCGAACCAAAACCTGCGGCCAGCAAGCCTGCTGAAACCAAGCCAGAACCGGCTGAGACACTTGCATCGGCGGAAAAAACGAGTAACGGTAAGTCAGCGGACAGCAAGCCGGCTGAAACAAAAACCGAAGTCGCCCAGGCCGAAACCAAACCGGCGCCAAGCAAGCCGGCCCCGAAGCCAGAACCGAAACCGGCCGAGACGGTACTCAGCCTGGAGCTGCCGACCACATTGCTGGAACAGGCTTTTGTTGACCCCGACTTGTTGTTCGGTGACTACAAGCGCGATGCCATCAACCTGTTCAAGAAGAACGTCAATTACCCGGTCAAAGCTTTCCGCGAGAAATTGCAGGGTGAGGGCGTTATTCGGGTAACGGTCGACAAACGCGGTACGCTGCTGGGTACCGAAATTGTCGAAAGCACTGGCCATCGTCTGTTAGACCGGGAAATGACCGACATGGTCAACAAAACCATGCCGCTACCGGCAATGCCGAAAGAGCTGCCGGACGAGCCTTACACGATCGACATACCGATCAAGTTCAGTCTGTAAACCGGGGTTTTACCCTGACACAGGGACCGCTCGCGGTCCCTGTCCCTTTCTGGAGAGCCGCGATGTCCACCCGCCAAACCGTTGCCATACTCGGCGCCAGTGACAAGCCCGAGCGTTACGCCAACAAGGCGCAGAAGTTACTGCGCGAACACGGTCACAAGGTGATACCGGTGCACCCGACCCGGAAAGTCATCGATGGCATCGATGTCGTGCCGCAACTGTCCGAGATTAAGCAACCGGTCGACACATTGACACTCTATCTCGGCGCCGATCGGCTGAAACCGCTGATCCCGGCCATCGTCGGCCTGAAGCCGCGCCGGGTCATTTTCAATCCAGGCACCGAATCGGAAGAGGTGCAGCAAGCCTTGCGTGATAGTGGCATAGCCTTTGAAGAGGCCTGCACGTTGGTCTTGTTGAACACCGGCCAGTTCGATCTCTGATGTTCGTCTACGGGCTTGCCGCCGCAGCCATCGCTGCCATCGCCGCGACTATTGCCGGCGACCGGCAATCGAAAGCCTACCCGTGGCTGAAGCCACTGCCGCTACTGATCATGTTGTATACGCTGCAGAGCGGTATCGAAGGCCCGGTGCCGTGGTTGCTGTCCGGCTATTTCCTGTTCTGCTGGCTTGGTGATGTCGCGCTACTGGTCAAACGTGGATTTCTGCTTGGCCTGTTGGCGTTTCTCGTTGGTCACTTGCTATTGATCGCGTTGCTTTGGCAGCCACTGACGCTCAGTACGACAACAATGCTGTTGCTGGCCTTGCCGGCATTGATCATCGGTGGCAGTATCGCGCGCTGGTTGCGACCGGGCTCAAGCTTGCTGCGGGTCGGCGTTACCATTTATGGCGCCAGTCTGGTCATATTGCTGATGCTGTCGGGCCTGCTCTGCTGGCAGCGCGGCGGCCTCTGGTGCTGGACGCTGGTCTTGGTGGCGTTGTTTGTGCTCAGCGATTTGTTGCTGGCCATCAATCGGTTTCGTCGTCCGCTTGCGGGCGCACAGCGGTGGATTCTGTCCACTTATTTCAGTTCGCAATGGGGATGGACCTGGTTTTGGCCGACCGCGCTCGCTGTAACTCCAACGCTATCATTCGGCTGAACGATATCCGTTACGCCTATCCCGGCGCGTCCGAAAACGCCCTGAATGGCGTCTCGCTGGCCCTGCATCCGGGTCGCATTCTCGGTTTGCTTGGGCCCAATGGCGCCGGCAAATCAACGCTGATTTCGATCATCACCGGCATGCGCAAAGCCGCCAGCGGTGAATGGTATTCGTCAGCGAAACGAGTGTCGCTGGTGCCGCAGGATTTTGCGTTTTATCCGAGCTTGACCGTCGCGGAAAATCTGAAATTTTTTTCCCGGATGACGCCGACCGCTGCGCCGGCGGAATCACTCGCGAAAGTCATCGACATTGCCCAGCTCGGCGCCTTTCTGAACAAACAGGCGGCACAACTTTCCGGCGGCATGAAACGGCGTTTGAACCTGGCCATTGGCTTGCTGGCCGAACCCGATGTGCTGCTGCTCGATGAACCCACCGTTGGTGTCGATCCGCAATCGCGTGCTTACCTGTTGAATGCCGTCCGTGAATTGGCGGCAACCGGCATCAGTGTGCTGTACACCTCGCATTATATGGACGAGGTGCAGGCGATTTGCGATGAAGTCGCAATCGTCGATCGCGGCGTGTTGCTGGCCAATGGTTCGGTCGCGGAGTTATTGCAGCAGCAAAGCAGCGAAGTGGTGTTTACCTTGAGCGAGTTTGAGCAGCTTGACTGGAGCCTGGCACCGACACCATTGCTGGCCCGCGAGCGCGATGAATTTCGTTTTGCCTGCGCCCAGTCAAATACCATCAGCGAACTTTGCCAGTGGTTTACTGCGCAGGGCGCGCAAATCATTGCAATGCGCCGCGGCCATCAACATCTGGAGCAGGTTTTCATGCAACTGACTCATCATCGTTTGCGGGATTGATCATGAAGCTGCTGGCCTTGCTGGAAAAAGAATGGCGTTGCCTGCTGCGTGATTGGCATGGTTTGCTGGTGCTGTTCGTGATGCCGGCCGTGTTCATTCTGGTCATGTCGTTGGCGCTGAAAGACACCTTCAAACCGTCGTTGCATGCCACCGGTTTACCTATCGTCTATGGTCAACCTTCGGAGGCACTCGACTGGCTGCTGGAAGAAATGCAATTGCAGGGGGCGACAGTCTTTTCCGATCGCTCGCCAGTGATCGAGGATTTACATCAGGCTGATGTGGTTTGGGCCATCGTACTGCCGGAAGAATTCGATGACGACTTGCACAACGTCAATCAACCCATTGCTTTGGAAATACTGGCCAAGCCAAGTGTGTCGATGGCCATTGTTCAGGCGCTGCAAGCACGCCTGGAACGGGCGCTCGCCGTTGTGCGCATCAATAAGGTATTGAATCCGCAACTGAAACAATTTGGCAGCAGTTACTCGGTTGATAAATCAATTCAGGTCAATGCTCGTCATCTGGTCGAACAGCAACAGGCACTGAACGCCGTACAACAATCGGTGCCTGCCTGGCTGACCTTCGGCATGTTTTTCGTCGTCATTCCGCTGTCGAATGTCATCATCGGTGAGCGTCAACAGGGCACATTGATGCGTCTGGCCGCGATGCGCGTTTCGCCGCTGCTGATCCTGGCCGGTAAATGGCTGCCGTTCCATCTGGTCAATCTGATTCAAGCCGGATTGATGTTGCTGGTCGGCCGTTATGTGGTGCCGCTGTTTGGCGGCGATACCTTGATTATCGGCGAGCATTGGCTGGCGCTGTGGCTGATGATATCCGCGGTCAGCGCAGCGGCATTGGGCTTGGCTTTCCTGATCGCAACGGTCGCGAAAACCACCGAGCAGGCAACGATGTTTGGCGGTGTCGGCAATATCCTGCTCGGCGCCATCGGTGGCATCATGGTGCCGACCTTGGTGATGCCACAATTCATGCGTGAGCTCGCTGCCTATTCGCCGATGAACTGGGGCATGGAAGGCTTGATTGAAGTGCTCAGCGGTCAAGCTGATATCGGGCAATTGTGGTTGCCGACAACGCTGTTGTTTACGCTCGGTTTATTGCTGTTGTTGTTGGCCAGTTGGCGCTTGCAAGCGCTGATGCGGGAATAAATCGCTGCTGACTTACTGCGCTTTGACGTAGGCGTACAAGTCGCGGAAAAATTGATCTTCCGCGGCCGACAGGTTTTCCAGAAACGTGATCAATTCCGAGGTATTCAATTTCAACCGGCCTTTGCTCATGCGCGCTGCCTTGACGGCGAACTCACGCCACTCGTCACCGATCGCAGTTAATCTCGTCGAGAACGATTTCAGCTCGGGTAAATTGAACTGCTGCCCTGCTTCTTGCAGAAATGCCGCGTACAGAAAACGAAAGCCAGCACCGCCGGTGCCGATTTCTTCTTGCATTCGAATCACATGACCGATGTAGCGTTTGATGTAAGCCTCATCCTTTTTACCACTGATTTTCTTCAGCGCCTTGGCCAGGCTTTTGACGCCGCTGGCACCAATGAATGACACCGGCGTATACAGCATGATCCGGCAAGTTTTCTTCAGCGCTTTCAGCACCATCTCGCGATCGATAGTTTTGCCCGGTTCGCCGTCGAGGAAATACAGCAGACCCTTTGGCGCCAATACGCCACGAACAAAACGCGCCCGTTGCAAGTCGGCACTGGCACAGCGGGTAACGTTCTCGAAAACCGGGTCGCTGATCAGGTAGTCATCGCCTTCCTTGCCAATGACCATCAGGTTATGGGCATTGAAATGGAAGCGCATCGACGGCGGAAAATACGGCAGAAAAAATACCGAGGTCTGCAAGCCGACGACGCGGCCTTCGGCCAACAACTGATCCAGTCGCTTCATGCCGGCTTCAGCATTGCCGAAGGTTTCGAATTTCATCGGCAGTTGCAGCAGCTTGCGCAGGCCGTTGACGATAAAACGCGGAGGCATCCGGTAGGCAATCAACGGCAGCTGATTGATTTTGATGAATGGCAGAAAAGCAAACGACAGCGCGCTCGACAAGCCAAAGACCATCGCTTCGCTGACCGGAAATCCATGATGGCGCAGCATCGAAGCAGAAACGCCGCTTTCGCAGTGCGCGGATTGGTAATGGGTAAACGTCGTCGCCTCGGACATGGGGTTTCCTGAAAGGGTTATTGGCCGTCGATGGTCAGCAGTTGCTCGACACTGGCGCCCAGTGCTTCGGCATAACGTTGTTGCAGCGAAGATTTGAGTTGTTCAAAACCGCCAGCGCGTAAATGCCGGCGCACCCGCCATAACCAGATACCGGTGGCCTGACTCAAGGTTTCGGCGTCCATCCGGCGCTTGAACATATGAAACTTCAGAATCGAACACTGGCCGCGCTGGTATTCACTCAGCGCCTCGGCGGCCTGTTGATCGAACCAGTCATTGGCATCCTGGGTGACCAGTTCCTCGGCCTCCCAGCCGCTGCTTGGTACGCGCTTGTATTCGCCGTTGTCGTCGAGCGCGTAAACGATTTTGCGCTGGCCTTGCAGAATGTCGCTGTGAGTCTGGCTGACGTCTTTTTGCTGCATGGTTTCAGACCACGGTCAGATGAATGAAAGCGCTGGAAAAGCGCCCGCTTTCCGGCACAAAGCAGAGTAAGCGCTGGCCTTTTTGGCAGACGCGCTGATTGAAGATTTCTTCCAGCATCAAATAGATGGAGGCCGAGCCGGTGTTACCGCGCTCTTTCAGATTGGTGAACCAGCGCTCAGCCGGAATGGCCATGCCGATTTCCGCGAGGCCTTCGGCGATCGGTTTCTCGAAAAAGTACGAGGACATATGCGGCAGGAACCAGTCGATTTGTTCGGCGCTAAGCCCGCGTTTTTTCCTCAGACTTTGCAGCGGTTTCACCAGGCAGTAATTGACGACATTGCTGTTCAGCAATTTGACGTCCTGTTTGACGGCCATGACCGACTGGGCGCCAAGTTCGGCGTGGGAGAACTGGCTCCAGCCGCGCAGCTTGCCGGCTTCATCCTTGACCGCGCCGGCATACATGCACGCGGGCAGTTCATGAGCATAAGAAAAGACATCAATCCAGTCGATGCGCAAGGAAATATCCTCGGCGTTCGGACGCGACTGAATCAGCACCGCGCCGGCGGCATCGGACAGCATCCAGCGCAGAAAATCTTTTTCGAAAGCGAGTTCAGGATTTTCTTCCAGCGCCTGAATACGCGCAGCCGTTTCGGCTTCGAATTGCTGCGAACGCATGACCAGCGACGCCACTTCCGAACCGGTCGCCACGGCCCGTTCGGCCTGGCCGGTCAGCACGCTCATCCAGGCATATTTCAGCGCTGTCGTGCCAGCCAGACAAATGCCGGCGGTGGTCACGACTTCGCAGGCCGGATTGCCGAGTTCGCCATGAACCATGACGCCATGGTTCGGCATCAGTTGATCGGGCATCGAGGTGCCGACACTCAGGCAATCGAGTTGTTCCAGTGCGAATTGCTCGCCGCACAAGCGGCGCACAGCCTGCGCGGTCAGTGAGGCGTTGTTGTAACGCGGCTGACCAGTGTTCGGACACAGCACATAATGGCGTTTTTGAATGCCATTGTTGCGCAACACGATGCGCTTGCTGCGTGAAGGTTTGCTGTTGACCGTGCCGAGCAATTGTTCCATTTGCTCGTTGGCGATCGGTTCATTGGGCAGATAAGCCGCAATGCGATTGATGTAAGCGTTCATGATGCTGTTCGTATGCGGTCCCGGGATGAACCAGAAGGTTGTTCGAACTGTTGCTTCAACTGCTCCAGTTTGTTCTTCAGCAGCGGCCGCAACAGGAATTTAATCAGCATCGTGATCGGCACGACGGTAATGATCATCGCCAGCAGGAACGTGACATAAATACCAAGGCCAATGCGGCGGATAAATGAACCGGGTTTGCCGAGTTTCGACAGTAACGTGCCCCAGATGGTGAATGAGCGCTTGCCGATTTTTTCGCTGGCGATCAAACGGGCATCGACATCGCAGGCACCGAGCCCTTGCAACATACTGCGTTGCTGTTGGCCTTTGCGTAGCGCTTCCTTAATCGCCTCACCAAAGCGCGAGCTGGCGTTGATGTCGCTGGGGGCAACACCGGCCGGCGGGAATTTCCAGAACGCGTTTTTCTTGCCGGTCAACATCCAGCGTGGTGTCGTGATAAATGTTGAAAAGGCATCGCCCTGATCGGTCAAGGCAATATGGTCGACATGATTGGCGCCATTGCGATTGAGTAAGGTTTTCACCGTTTCCTGCGCCATTAGCCACATATTGCGGCAGGCGGTAACGGTGACCACCGGGGTATTCGGCAGCAAGCGTTTGGCTTCTTCGCTTTGCAGAAAGGCGGTCAGCGGCGGTGGCGGCGACAGGAACCAAATCGGGTAGCCGATGATGATCAGGTCGTAGCGCTGATTCAGGTCCAGATGCAACGGCTTGATCGGTCCCGGTTTCAGCGTCACGGTTTCCGGAAAGGCATCGAGAAACTGCCAGAACGACCAGGGAAACGGGTAGGGTGTTTGCGGCTCAAGCTGACGCTCTTCGAGGCGGATATCCGACGCCATGCGCAACGGAAAAACCACCTGTTCCATTACTTGGGCCAGTTGACCACTCTGCGAGTACCAGAGCACCAGAACGCTTTTCATGCCAATACCACTAAACACGGGGCGTGCAAGGGTAATGCGCGGCCGCTTTTGTGACAAGCGCTACCGCGACGGCAAGCTATACAACGAAAGACCGGCGTACCGTCTGAAGGGTACGCCGAGGTGGACAATTATCTAGTAACCGGCCGCTTGCCCGTCCTTCCTCGACTCACTGGCGCCGATATATACGCCGTTGTCGGCTTTCTGGATCGCCTGATAGCCGCCGTAAGGGCCGAGCGCCCATTGCACTTGATGGCCTTTTTGCAGCAGGCCGCGAATCACTTCCCAGCCGAAACCCGATTCCAGATGCACGGTACCGCCGTCGGTCATCGTGCCGCCGGTCGGCTCCTGCACCGACTCCCAATACAGCCTTGGCGCGTCGCCGGCTTCCTGCAGGTTCATGCCGAAATCGATCAGGTTCATGACGATCTGGACATGGCCCTGCGGCTGCATGCCGCCGCCCATCAGGCCGAACGACACCCAGGGCTTGCCGTCCTTGGTGATAAAGGCCGGGATGATGGTCTGGAACGGACGCTTGCCCGGTGCGTAGACGTTGGCGTGGCCTTCCTCCAGCGAGAACAGCTCGCCGCGATCCTGCAGGATGAAGCCCAGGCCCGGCGGGGTCATGCCGGAGCCCATGCCGCGGTAATTGCTCTGGATCAGTGACACCATGTTGCCGTCCTTGTCGGCTGTGGTCAGGTAAATGGTGTCGCCTTCCTGCAGCACCTTCGGACCGGCGGCGACTTTTTTCATCGCCCGGTTCGGGTCGATGAGTTTCCGGCGCTCGTTGGCGTAGTCCTTGGAAATCAGTCTGTCGACCGGGGTTTTATAGAAATCCATATCGGCATAGAGCTTGGCCCGGTCGGCAAAGGCCAGTTTGATCGACTCGGTCAGCAGATGCAGGTGCTCGGCAGAGCCGAATGAAATGTTCGAAAAATCATAGCCTTCAAGAATATTCAGCGTTTGCAGCGCGGCGATGCCCTGGGTATTCGGCGGCAGCTCCCAAACGGTGTAGCCGCGGTAGTCGGTCGACACCGGCTCGACCCATTCACTGCGGTGGTTGGCCAGATCCTCGACGCTCAAATAACCGCCCTGGGCCTGCACGTAGTCGGCAATGGTCTTGGCGATTTTGCCGGTGTAGAAGCCGTCGCGGCCTTTGCTGGCGATGGTTTTCAGCGTGTAGGCCAAATGCGGATTGCGCCACATCTCGCCTTTGACCGGCGCCTTGCCGTCGCGGGTGAACTGCTCCTTGAAGCCGGGAAACTTGCTCAGCACCGGTGTGCTGCGCTGCCAGTAGTAGGCAATGACATCGGAGACCGGGAAGCCCTCGGTGGCGTAGTCGATGGTCGGCTGCAAAACCTTGTTCATCGGCAACTTGCCGAAGCGTTTATGCAACGTGAACCAGGCATCGACGGTGCCCGGTACGCTGACCGGCAGCGGGCCATGGGCCGGGATGTTGCTTACACCAAGTTTGTTGAGTTCTGCTTTCAGTTTCTCCAGCGTCAGTGCTTTCGGTGAGCGGCCGGAGCCGTTCAGACCATAGAGCTTCTGGCTTTTCGCGTCCCAGACTATTGCGTACAAATCGCCGCCGATGCCGTTGCCAGTTGGTTCCATCAGGCCGATGGCCGCATTGGCGGCGATGGCAGCATCGATGGCGTTACCGCCTTGTTTCATGATGTCGAGCGCCACCTGGGTCGCCAGCGGCTGGCTGGTCGCGGCCATCGCTTTCGGCGCGATGACTTCGGAGCGGGTGGCAAACGGGGCGTCGGTGATGCGATCGGCGCCGTGGCTGATGGTGGCGGACATGGTAAGCAACAGGGCAGTCAGCAGTTTATTCATCGTAGTCGCAATCGTGGTCGGGAAAGGCGAAAACATAAAGGGGTTGTTGGCGTTTGCCAAGTCACTGCGACGGAGTCGCCCGTGGCGCAGTGGTCGCGCGCGTTCCTGACGCGCTTGCGACACTTCCCACGTCCCTGTGGGGCGCAGAAATGAGGAGCGCAGTGTACTTGACGTACATGAGTGACGAATGACGCCGCAATGCGCCACGGGCGGCCCGTCCCTTCGGGTTGCGCCCAGAACAGCGCCATGCGGCGTTGCTCGTCGTTCATTTGGAATGACCAAACCACTCTCCTCGCGCCTTGCCTGGCGCCGCTCTGGGCGGCAACGCAGCGATTTGGCAAACGCCAACAGCCCCTGGCACAAATGCGCCGCAGCAGGTTTCGCGGGTCTGTCTGTGGGCAATATTGCCGCCTGCGTTTACGTTCAAAGCCGGGGATAAGACCACGTACTGCTTGAAAAGCCGCTAAAATAACGGCTTTCCGCCTATTCAGCCCCCAGGAATCTGAATTCTCATGCGTGACGCCTTTCTCCAGCATCTGCAAAGCCAAATCGAAGAACTGAAAGCCACCGGCCTATACAAAGACGAACGAGTCATCGATTCGCAGCAAACGGCCGACATTCATGTCACCAGCGGCGAATCGGTCATCAACTTCTGCGCCAACAACTATCTTGGCCTTGCCAACAACAAACAATTAATTGAAGCGGCCAAAAGCTCGCTCGATCAAAACGGTTTCGGCATGGCCTCGGTGCGTTTTATCTGCGGCACGCAAAAAGTGCACAAGGATCTGGAGCAGCGCTTGTCGAAGTTTCTCGGCACCGAAGACACCATTCTGTATTCGTCCTGCTTTGACGCCAACGGCGGTTTATTTGAAACCCTGCTCGGCGAAGAAGATGCGGTGATCAGCGACGCACTCAATCACGCTTCGATCATCGATGGTGTGCGTCTGTGCAAAGCCAAACGCTTTCGCTACAACAACAACGACATGGCCGATCTGGAAGCCAAGCTGAAAGAAGCTGAAGGCTGCCGCTTCAAATTGATCGCGACCGATGGTGTGTTCTCGATGGATGGCATCATCGCCAACCTGAAAGCGGTTTGCGATCTGGCCGACAAATACGGCGCCATGGTCATGGTCGATGACTCGCATGCCGTCGGCTTTATTGGTGACAAAGGTCGCGGCACTCATGAATTCTGTGGCGTTATGGATCGCGTCGACATCATCACCGGCACGCTGGGCAAAGCGCTCGGTGGCGCATCCGGTGGCTACACCTCCGGTCGCAAGGAAATCATCGATTGGCTGCGCAACCGTTCGCGTCCTTATCTGTTCTCGAACACGCTGATGCCGGCGATTGCTTCGGCAACGATTCGTTGTCTGGAATTGCTCGAAGGCGGTGAACACCTGCGCAATAAGCTGCGTAAGAATGCCGCCTACTTCCGCGAGAAAATGAGCGCACTCGGCTTTACCTTGGCCGGTGCCGATCATCCGATTATCCCGGTCATGCTCGGCGATGCCGCGTTGGCGAAAGAATTTGCCAACCGGATGCTGAAAGAAGGCATTTACGTCATTGGCTTTTCCTTCCCGGTGGTGCCGAAAGGTCAGGCCCGCATCCGCACGCAGATGTCGGCAGCGCATGAAACGCATCATATCGACAAGGCCGTCGCAGCATTTGCCAAAGTCGGTCGTGAACTGGGTGTGATCAAGTAACCCAATCTTCAGCAATTTTTGTTGCTCTCCGAAAAGGGAGTCCCGTGCGCCGAATGCCTCGACGGCAACGGGTTTGTCGAAAACGACAAAGACAAACAGAAGGCGCGAATTCAAACAGGTGAAACATGAAAACCCTTGCGAAAGCCAAAGCAGAACCGGGCATTTGGATGGTCGATGCACCAAAGCCACAAGTCGGCCCGAATGATGTGCTGATCAAAATCACCAAGACCGCGATCTGCGGTACCGACATGCACATCTACAAATGGGATGATTGGGCACAGAAAACCATTCCGGTGCCGATGGCCGTTGGCCACGAATACGTCGGCGTTGTCGCTGAAGTTGGTTCGGAAGTGCGCGGCCTGAAAATTGGCCAGCGCGTTTCCGGTGAAGGTCATTTGGTCTGCGGCCACTGCCGCAACTGCCGTGCCGGTCGTCGTCACTTGTGCCGCAACACCGTTGGCGTCGGCGTCAACCGCACCGGCGCGTTTGCCGAGTACTTGAGCATTCCGGCCGAAAACGCTTTTCCGATCCCTGATGATATTCCGGATGAAATCGCCGCCATTTTCGATCCGTTCGGTAACGCCACGCACACGGCGCTGTCATTCGAAATGGTCGGTGAAGACGTGCTGATCACCGGTGCCGGTCCGATTGGCATCATGGCCGTGGCGATCTGCCGTCATGTCGGCGCCCGTCATATCGTCATCACCGACGTCAACGAATACCGCTTGGGGCTGGCGAAGAAAATGGGCGCGACCCGCGCCGTCAACGTCAGCAAGGAAAACATCAAAGACGTCATGAAAGAACTGAAAATGAACGAAGGCTTTGATGTCGGACTGGAAATGTCCGGTGTGCCGCAAGCCTTCCGTTCGATGCTGGAAGTGATGAATCATGGCGGCAAAATAGCGATGCTCGGCATTCCGCCTTCAGAGGCCGCGATCGACTGGAATCAGGTGATTTTCAAGGGCCTGATCATCAAAGGCATTTACGGCCGTGAAATGTACGAAACCTGGTACAAGATGGTCGCGATGATTCAATCTGGTCTCGACTTAACACCGATCATCACCCATCAATTTCCGGTCGATGAATTCCAGCAAGGCTTTGAAACAATGGCTTCGGGGAATTCTGGCAAAGTGGTATTAAGCTGGACGTAATGTTGCTTTGATCCTCCTCCTTGTCAGGAGGGGGAACCACACTCAGCACTTCCCTTGTTCTCTATCCGCCATCGAACAATCGTCCGAAGCCCATTCGAATTCGATCGTGCTATGGGTAATCTGCCAATGTGGCATCAGCGCACGAACAGCTTTTTTGATCTGCTGTCGCTCCTGCTTATCGGTCTGTTCGCCAACGACCAGATGCGTGGTTAGTACATGGTGTTCGCCATCCAGTGACCAGAGATGGGTGTGATGGCAATCTACTACGCCGGCGATTTTCTTCAGCTCGGTTTCAATGTCATCAAGTGAAACGGAATCCGGCACGCCCTGCAAAAACAGATTCGCGGTTTGTTTGAAATGGCGCAGCACGTTGTACAGAATCCACAGCGTAATCAGCACCGAAAGCAGTGGGTCGAGAATCGGCATGGATTTGATCAGCATGACGATCGAGGCGACCAGCACTGCAACCCAGCCGAGCAAATCCTCGTACAAATGCCAGGCGAGCACGCGGGCATTCTGGGTCTTGTCGTTACGCAGTCGCCAGGCAGCAAAGCCATTAACGGCCACACCAAGCAAAGCCAAACCAAACATGCCTTCGGCGTGTACGGGTTCTGGTGACCAAAGCCGTGGCAATGCCTGCGACAGAATGATGACGCTACCGACGATCAGAATCACCGCATTGATAAACGCACCGAGCAGCGAAAAGCGGCGATAACCGTAGGAGAATTTTCGATCCGCCTCCTTCTTGGCATGCCGCTCCAGACGCCAGGCCATACCAATCGCCAGCGCGTCGCCGAAATCGTGCAGGGCATCAGACATGATCGCCAGCGAGTTGGTAAACCAGCCGCCGATGAACTCAACAATCGAGAACAGCAGGTTCAGCCAGAACGCCAACTGCAAGTTGCCCTCACCGTGGTGGTGATGGTGGCTGTGTCCATGAGAGTGTCCGTGATGATCGTGCATGAACAGGTCTCGAAACGTTAAACTTGCGGCCATTGGGCCATGAGCCCCTAGCCTAAGCTTAACAACGAGGAAAAATCCATGGCAAAACGGCCCGTTGCATTGATCACCGGCGCTTCAACCGGGTTTGGTGCCGCCATCGCCACACGCCTGGCTGATGAAGGTTACGATTTGATTTTGCTGGCGCGCCGCTTGGAAAAATTACAGGCGCTGGCGGAGCAGCTCCCGGTTTCTTCACACCTGATTGCCTGTGATCTGCGTGAGCAGGAAGCGGTGCGCGCCGCCATAGCGGCGATTCCTGCTGAATTTGCCGACATTGACGTGCTGATCAACAACGCCGGTCTGGCGCTGGGATTGGAGCCTGCTCATCGTGCTGACTGGCAGGATTGGCAGCAAATGATCGACACCAATTGCACGGCATTGGCGTTGATGACGCGTTTGATTTTGCCGGGCATGGTCGAGCGTCAAAAAGGTCACTTGGTCATGATGGGCTCAATTGCCGGCGCCTATGCTTATCCCGGCGGTAACGCCTACGGTGCGACAAAAGCGTTTGTCGAACAGTTTGCCCGCAATTTGCGCGCTGATCTGCTCGGCACCGGCATTCGGGTAACCAATATCGAGCCGGGCTTGGTCGGCGGCAGTGAATTTTCACTGGTGCGTTTCAAAGGCGATGTCGAAAAAGCGGCAACGGTTTATAAAGGCGCCAATGCCTTACAACCAGAAGATATCGCCGAGTCCGTTGCCTGGGCGTTGAAACAGCCCAAGCACGTCAATATCAACAGCATTGAAATCATGCCAGTATCGCAAGCGCACGGACCGTTGGCGATTCATCGAAAAACTTGATCATTGCTATTTAACTGCCGTTCAGCTTGGCGATGTTATAAAACCTGCCATCGCCAACTTTTACGGCAGGTAGTGCAATGCATGGGCTACTCAAACTCGTGGCCATTACGTGTCTGATCAGTGGTTGTCAGACGCCGCAGGCCACGTCCGCAACCTCATCACCGCCGAACGAGTCGCTGGTTTATGAACAAGGCCCTTGTTTTGGTTTTTGCCCGGTCTATCGTTTTGAAGTGCAGCGCGATGGCCAATATGTCTATATCGGTGAACGTCACACCCAACAAACCGGCCGTCATCAAGGTGTGCTGATGGCCGAGCAAACGGCAAAGCTGTTCTCGCTCTATCAATCAATCCAAGCCTTGTCATTGCCGGAGCGTATCGATAGTGCCCATTGCGAACTGTACGCGACCGACCACAGTTACCTTCGCCTCAGCTACCAACGCGAAAATGCATCATGGTCCTTGCATCACGATTTGGGCTGTCACGAATTCGATAAACGCGAAGCCTTGCTGGAATTGGAGCAACAAATTCAACGGGTACTGCCGATCAATCGCTGGGTAAATCCGGTTGATCAATAATTCTTGTCCACTGAAGGAGAAAACATGAGCGTCATACGAGCAGGTGTGCTGGTAGCCTTGTCAGCCGTTTCGGCCAATGCGTTTGCCGATTGGTCTTTCTTTGCCGGCGTCAATCAGAACACCATTGATAAAACCGTAACGCGGTCCGCATCATTGGAGTCGGTTGATGACGAGGCTGGCGGCTACGAGCTGGGTTTGTCATATCAATTATTTGATATTGTCGGCCTTGAAGCCGGTTACACCTCTTTCGGTAGTTTCGATTTCGATTCGCTGGATTGTCCGCAAGCCTGTATTCCGGAGCCCATTCGTAGTGAGTTGGATGTAACGGCCTGGAACGTTGGCGTTAATGCGCGAATCCCACTTGGCGCCTTTGCACTCAGAGCGTCGGCAAATCGTTATCTTTTTGATGAAGATGACAGTGAGTTGTTGCTGGAGGACGATGAGTGGGTATTCCGCGCCGGTCTGGATTACGAATTTACTGACAATCTAGCGCTCGGCGTCGGCTACAAATCGGGCGATGTAATCGAAAGCGGTTATGATGCCCGGGTAACATTCAGTTTCTAATCGAGATGAAAAGAACAAGGCCCTGCAGTGCAGGGCCTTTTTTTGTTGAAGATTACTGCAAAGCTTTTTCAGCGGAAGTAGTGGTAATCGGGTGATAACCCACTTTCGCTTCAGCAAACACTTTCTGCGCCCAGGCTTTGTTCGTTGGCGTCTTCGCCAGTTCCTGATACAGCGGAATGACGAACTTGCGACGGCCAATCGAAATTAAATAATGCTCCAGGCGCTTTCTTGCCGGTTGGTAATCGGCTTTGATCGAAGCCAATAACCAGCTGAATGCCAGCTCGTTGTTACGCGTTTCGGTCAGCTTGAAGGCCTTGTCGAGTTTGGCCATTTGCTCGGCGGTTGGCTTTTGCAACAACTGGTTCAGGAAATGCGCCCACTCGTGCATGCCCCATTCTTTGGTCGCAAGCTTTTCAGCAGGCGTTCTGCCACTGACAAAGGCCTGCCATTGCTTTTCCACCTGAGCAAAGCGATCGGTGTAAGGCCGCGGCGCATCTTTCGGCATGCCGGTGCCGTATAACCATTCTTCCACTTTGGCTTTGCTGACCAGTGTAGGCGCCTGTGCCAGTAAATGCTGTTGCAGATACTGGTAGAACTGTTCGGTATTGATGGTGCCGAACGCATGATCAGCAAAGTATTTTTTCAGGAAGGCATCAAACCGTTCACGACCGAATTTTTCTTCCAGGTAATGCAGGAAGAACTGACCTTTGACATACGGAATGCGGCTGAACGTATCATCCGGATCGCGGCCAACAACTTTCGGCGTCAGCGTCTGGTCGACTTCGATGGTTTCCTTCATGTCGACCGCCAATTCCTGCAGTGACAGCACCTGCTCCATGACCGCGCGATCGCGACCATAGATTTCTTCCATGATGCGATTTTCCAGGTACGAGGTGAAACCTTCGTTGATCCACAGATCGCGCCAGGTCGAGTTGGTCACCAGATTACCGGACCAGCTATGCGCCAGTTCGTGGGCGATCAATGACACCTGCGAGCGATCACCAGCAAGCACCGTTGGTGTGATAAAACTTAAGCGCGGATTTTCCATGCCACCGAACGGAAAGCTTGGCGGCAAAATCAGCAGGTCGTACCGATCCCAGGCGTAAGGGCCGTACATCTGCTCGGTGATTTGCACCATTTTTTCGGTGTCGGCGAATTCATGTACCGAGGCTTTAATCATCGATGGCTCAGCGTAAACGCCGGTGCGATCGCTCATCGCCGCGAATTCCAAATCACCGACAGCAATGGCGATCAAATACGATGGGATCGCTTGCGGCATCTTGAATGTGAAGCGGCCATTCAGCGCGGCTTTCGGATCATTATCGGCGCTCATCACCGCGCGCAGCGCTTTCGGCGTGTGAATGACGGCGTCGTAAGTGATACGCACTTGCGGTGAGTCCTGCAGCGGAATAAAGCTGCGGGCATGAATCGCTTGTGCTTGCGAGAACATGAACGGTTGCTGTTTGCCGGCGGTCATTTCCTTGCTGAGCCATTGCAGGCCGGATGCCTGCGGCTGACTGCTGTAATGAATTTCGACCTTGCTGGCGTTTTTCGGCAACTGAATACGCAGCGCCTGGCCGCGAATTTCATCCAGCGGCGCCAGCGTGAATGGCGTGTCTTTCAAGGTTTTGTCGCCGGCTTTGACGGCTTTGATCAGCAGATCGCGGGTGTCGACGACAAACTCGCTGGCGTCTTTGTTGACTCGCTTGATCATGTGGGTGGCGGTGCCACTCAGCGTTTTCTGTTCAAAGTCGACCTTCAGATCGAGGCTCAGATGGGTGCTGCGCACCTGCTCGGGTTCGGCGAACGAATGCCAATCGGCATCGGCTATCGCAGCAGAGCTGGCACAAACAAACAGTACAGAAAGCCAGGTTTTCATATTTGCTGGTCTTAGGTATCGCTGGGAAAGGGGGGTCAATGGTACGCAAGAAACTTGAGGAAAAACAAACGCAACTATTGCGCAAAAAGCGTACAATGCCGCCCCTTTCTGCAGAAGTATGGTTTCAGGAGTCCCCTATGACGATCGCCGAACACAAGGTGGTTAGCATCCATTACACCCTGCGTGATCCGTCCGGCGCGGTGATCGACAGTTCCGAAGGCAACGAGCCGTTGCAATACATCCAGGGCATGGGCAACATCATTCCCGGTCTGGAAAGCGCCATGCTCGGCAAGAACGTCGGCGACAAGCTCGACGTCGTCGTCGACCCGAAAGAGGGCTACGGTGAGCGCAGCGAAGATCTGATTCAGGTGCTGCCGCGTTCGATGTTTGCCGGTATCGACACCATTGAAATCGGCCAACAATTCCAGGCGACCGGCGGCAACGGCCCGGTGGTCATCACCGTTACCGAAGTCGGCGATGACACGGTCACCGTTGACGGCAACCACGAGCTGGCCGGTGTTGAACTGCACTTCGCGGTCGAAGTTGTTGACGTTCGCGATGCTACCGCGGAAGAAATTCTGCACGGTCACACCCATGGCGGTGGCGGCTGCTGCGGTGGCGGTCATCATCACGATGATGACGATGAGCACGCGCATGAACACGAACATGGCCACGGCGGTTGTGGTGGTGGCGGTTGCCACTCACACTAAGCGTCAGAAATAAAAAAAGCCCGCAATCGCGGGCTTTTTTTATTTCCCCTCCTGACAAGGGCGAGTCGGTTAAAAATCACTGTGCCAGTGCACAGTGATTCCGGCGCAGCGCCAGCCGCTCTGTCGGCTGGGCGGGGGCTAGGGGGGGTATTTTTTTCAGGCCTGCTTTACGCACCAACACTCTGACGCTGAATATCAAACAACTCGCGGCAGCCCTGACGGCCGAGCTCCAACAATGAGGTAAGTTGCTCGGTCGAGAAAGCTTCGCCTTCAGCCGTGCCTTGCACTTCAATAAAGCCGCCGGTTTCGGTCATGACGATATTCATGTCGGTTTCACAGCCGGAATCTTCCGGATAATCCAAATCCAGAACCGGCTCGCCTTGAAAAATACCAACACTGATCGCCGAAACCCAATGCCGGAACGGATTGCCTTTGACCAGATTGTTTTTACGCATGTATTGGACGGCGTCGTACAGCGCCACGCAAGCACCGGTAATCGAAGCGCAACGAGTGCCGCCATCAGCCTGAATGACATCGCAATCAATGGTGAGCGTGAATTCACCAAGCTGCTCAAGACTGACCGCCGAGCGCAAGGCGCGACCGATCAGGCGCTGAATTTCCAGCGTGCGGCCACCCTGTTTACCACGGCTCGATTCGCGGTCGCTGCGGGTATGGGTCGCCCGTGGCAGCATGCCGTACTCAGCCGTCAACCAGCCTTGGCCTTTGCCCTTAAGAAAGCGCGGCACGCCCTCAATGACCGACGCCGTACAAATCACCTTGGTGTCGCCACACTCGACCAGCACCGAACCTTCGGCATGACGGGTGTATTGGCGGGTGAGCGTATACGGGCGCAATTGATTGGCGGTGCGTTGGCTTGGACGCATGCGGGGAGACCTGTTTGGCTGAGGAAAACCGGCATTATAACCGCATCAATCTGCTTTAATTGCTAAACTAGCGACCCTCATTGCAAGAGTTGCACGCCATGATTTACAGCATGACCGCCTTTGCCCGACGCGAACACACCTCGGAGCTCGGCACACTGGTATGGGAAATCCGCTCGGTCAACCAGCGTTTTCTGGAAACCAATCTGCGCTTGCCGGAAACCTTGCGGGTATTGGAGCCGGCCATTCGCGAAAGCGCCAAGCAAAAACTGGGGCGCGGCAAACTCGACTGCACCTTGCGTTACGAACCGGCCGCCGCCGCCAATTTGCCAGCCGTCAATGAAGCGCTGGTCATGCAATTGCAGCAATTGAGCCTGCGTTTGACCGCGATGGGGGTTGAAGGCAAATCGCTGTCGCATTCCGATATTCTGCGCTGGCCCGGTGTGCTGCAAACCGCCGAGTCCGATGCCGAAGCATTGATGAAGCAAGCCACCGATTTGTTTGAACAAGCGCTCGATGATTTAATCGCGATGCGCGCCCGCGAAGGCGAATCCTTGGCGCAATTACTGCGTGAACGCTTGGATGGCATTGAAGAGCAAGTGAAAAAAGCCTTTGTGCTGATGCCGGAAACAAAAATCAAACAGCGCGAGAAACTACTGGCTCGTTTTGAAGAAGCCAAAGTTGAACTGGAGCCAACCCGGTTGGAGCAGGAAATGGTGCTGTTTGCCCAACGAATTGACGTTGAAGAAGAACTCGACCGGCTGAACACCCACGTCACCGAAATTCGTCGCCTATTGAGAAATGGCGGAACGATAGGACGACGTCTCGATTTTCTGATTCAGGAATTGCACCGTGAGGCCAACACCCTCGGCTCGAAATCGACGACACCGGAGTCGACAGCGATTTCGGTGGAATTGAAAGTCTATATCGAACAAATGCGCGAACAAGTCCAGAACATCGAATAAGGCGTATCCATGTCCAAACAACCCAGTACCACGCTTGGTACGCTGTTCATCGTGTCGGCTGCTTCCGGCACCGGTAAAACCACGCTGGTGAAAAAGCTGCTGGAAACGACACCTGATGTGCGCTTGTCGGTGTCGTTCACTACCCGCAACAAACGCGAAGGCGAGCAGCATGGCGTACATTATTTTTTCGTCAGCGTCGATGAATTCCAGGCGATGGTGGCGCGCAATGCGTTTTACGAGCACGCCATCGTGCACGGCAATTGTTATGGCACCTCGCGCGAATGGGTCAACGAGCAACTGAACGCCGGCATCGATGTCATTCTGGAAATCGATTGGCAGGGCGCGGCGCAAATGCGCCAGCAATGGCCCGATTGTCGCTCGATTTTCATCCTGCCGCCGGATATGACCGTGCTGGAACAGCGCCTGCGTGGGCGCGGCACCGATAGCGAAGAGGTGATCACCAAACGCTTGGCGGCGGCGAAAACCGAAATCAGTCATTGTGCTGAGTTTGATTACATTGTCGTCAATGATGATTTTGCTCAGGCGTTGAATGAGTTGCAGGCGGTGTTTACCGCTGAGCGTTGTCGGACGGTGAATCAGTTGCTTCGGCAGAGAGCGCGATTGGGTTCGTTTTCAAGCTAATTTTGCTAAGAATTGTTTCTGAGTTGTTTTGAACGAAGAAACCATTATCGAAAAGAAAAAACGGGGCCCCGTATGCGCCAGCCGGTAGCGACAGGCTGGAGGCCAGGTACAACCGCAGGGACAGCGGTTGAAGCGCTGTTGAGGCATGGATGCCGAGTCAGCGCGGCCCGAGCTGTAAGCCTGTCGATGCCGGAACTGCCTTGTCGAAGTAGCAAAACCAACCTGGCGCTTCGGGGCGCGCTTCTCTTTGAGTACTTTCTCTTGCGCGAACAAGAGAAAGTACTTCGCCCGCCGGGGCGAGACCCGGCAAACCATAAAGTCGAGAAAAGTTCTAAAGGGCGAATAAGCCCTGAAAAATAAAAATTCGGTTATTTACTGGATTCCCGCCTTCGCGGGAATGACAAGTCGTTGGCTATGAGCGTGGCAACGGTAAAGCGCCAAACGAAATCAATCTGCCGGTGCATTCACCTTTTGCTCAAACTCACAGGCCCGCAATATCGCCTCAAAATCCTGCAGAGTTTTCCCCGGCTCATCCTGAAAGCGTTCCGCCAGCGTCAAAAACTCGCGCATCCGATCAAGGCGAAAATGACGAAAATCTCCACGCATTTCGCACCAGCCAACACAGGTCCAGACTTTGCCCCAGAAATACACGGCCAGCGGGCGAATAGTGCGTTCGCTTTCGCGCCCGTGTTCGTCGCGATAATGAAAATGGCATTTGCGTTGTTCGTTGATCGCCGAGCGCAAGGCTGGTAGCGCTTGCCAGATATCCGCGACAGTCATGAAGTCGGGTGCGAATACCCGTACTCGCGATGGTTTTTCTCTTAGTGTTTTCGGTAGCGCTTGCTCAATTTTTTCCAGCGCCGCACGAATCTGTTTTCGCGTTTCGCTATCGGCCCAGCTTTCCAGAATGCGGGAGGCGATAACAATGGCTTCCAGTTCCTGACCGGTAAACATCAGCGGCGGAATGTCGAAGCCTTTTTCCAGTGCGTACCCGACACCGGCTTCGGCACGCAGCGGCACGCCACGCGCCGACAAATCGCTCAGGTCGCGATAAACCGTGCGTTCGCTGACCTCCAATTCGTCGGCAATCTGCGCTGCGGTAACCACCTTACCGCGACGCAGGATCTGGACGATTTGGAACAGTCGGTCAGCGCGACGCATGAGGGTTAGCTATCCGCAAACGAATGCAGGCCAATGCGATTGCCTTCACTGTCCATCAGCAAGGCGATGTAGCCGATTTCCGGGGTCAGGAAGGTTTTTGGCATGACGATTTCGCTACCCATTCTTGCCGCCCGGCTCAGCGCACCGCTGAGATCGGTTGTATACAGATACGGGCAGACGCCATCGGCGGAGGGCTTGTAGGGGGCGCCATGAACGACGGCGCCACCGGTTTGCGGGTCTTCGACCGGGAACATCGCCATCGCGATGCCGCTCATCTCGTCGCGCTTCAGCTCGACGTTCAGCATCGTCTGGTAAAAGCGGATGGCACGCTCGAAGTCGCTGCTCGGGATTTCGAACCAGGTGATGGCTGGCAGGCTGCTCGGGGATTTCGCGTCTTGCATGTGGAACTCCTTGAGTTGTCAGAAGGGGAAAAGCGCCCCAGACAGCGAAGCCTTGCTACCGGGGGCTGGGGATGAGTTTCCACCGGCTTTGCTGACAACGTTCTGTCAGTAGCTTGTCAGGGGCGTGCGGCCGGGTCAATCCAATGGCCTGGGAGACCGGTCGTGACGATCATGGCGATCCGGACCATACTTAAGGTAAGATCGCCGGCCCGACGCGGTTCGGGCCCTTAATTTCCATTCGATTCAGTAAAGAGGTTTTTGAGCATGGCGCGTGTCACCGTCCAGGATGCTGTCGAGAAAGTCGGCAATCGCTTTGATTTGGTGCTGTTGGCCGCCAAGCGCGCCCGGCAACTGGCCACTGGTGGCAAAGAGCCGCTGGTTGCTTGGGACAATGACAAGCCGACCGTCGTCGCCATTCGCGAGATTGAGAGCAGCAAAATCGATGCGGCTTTCGTCGAAGCGGAAGAAAAGCGGGTAGTGCAGATGGCGCCAGTGGTCGAGGAAACCCCGGACTTCTCGCTGGATTGATCCGCCAGGCCCCGGAGGTTCCATTAGGTGCAGTTATTCCAGGGCTTACGCGCACAGGTCGAGAGTTATCTGGACCCAGCGCAAATCGAACAAATCGCCAAAGCCTATGAACTGGCTCGGGATGCTCATTCCGGCCAGTCGCGCTCGTCCGGCGAACCGTATATCACCCATCCAGTAGCTGTTGCCGGCATCATGGCCAGCATGCGCCTCGATGCCCAGAGCATCATGGCGGCGCTGATGCATGATGTCATCGAAGATTGTGGCGTCAGCAAGGAATCGCTGGTCGAGCAATTCGGTCAGCAGGTCGCCGATCTGGTCGAAGGCGTCTCGAAGCTGACGCAAATCAAGTTCGGTTCCAAAGCTGAAGCCCAGGCCGAAAACTTCCGCAAAATGATGATGGCGATGACCAAGGATATCCGGGTCATCCTGATCAAGCTCGCCGACCGCTTGCACAATATGCAAACGCTGGGCGCATTGACGCCGCAGAAGCGTCGCCGTATTGCGCAAGAGACATTGGAAATCTATGCGCCGATCGCCAACCGGCTCGGTATGTACGCCATTCGTCAGGAACTGGAAGAACTTGGTTTTGCGGCGCTTTATCCTTACCGATACAAAGTGCTGCGCCAGGCGGTGAAAAAAGCACGCGGCAATCGCAAGGAAATCATCAGCGGCATATCCCAATCGATTGAACGCAAGCTGGCCGACGCCGGCATCAACGCGAAAGTGCTGGGTCGTGAGAAAACGCTGTTTTCGATTTACGAAAAAATGCGCACGCGAGTGCATAGCTTTGCGGAAGTCATGGATATCTATGGCTTTCGTATCGTCACCGACAACGAAGACAGTTGTTATCGGATTCTCGGGCAAATTCACAACTTATATAAACCGGTGCCCGGTCGTTTCAAAGACTACGTGGCGATTCCGAAAACCAATGGTTATCAGAGCCTGCATTCGACGCTGAAAGGTCCGCATGGTCTGCATATCGAAGTGCAAATCCGCACCGAGCTGATGGACCAAATGGCGCAGAATGGCGTTGCCGCGCATTGGTTATACAAATCAGGCAGTCAGCCGCATCCGGCTGAATCGCGTGCTCGCGAATGGCTGCGCTCGGTCATGGAATTTCAGCAGCGCGCTGGCGACTCGATGGAGTTCGTCGAGAACATCAAAATCGATTTGTTCCCGGACGAAGTCTACGTATTCACACCGAATGGCAACATCATGGAATTGCCGGTTGGCGCCACGCCGGTCGATTTCGCTTACGCGATTCATACCGATGTCGGCAATGCTTGTGTCGCCGCTAAAGTCGATCGGCAGTTAACGCCGTTGTCGACGACATTGCGCAATGGCCAAACGGTGGAAATCATTACGGCGCCCGGTGCGCGGCCAAACCCGACCTGGCTCAGTTTTGTTGCCACGGGTAAAGCCCGCGCCAATATTCGTCACTTCCTGAAAAACCAGCGGCGCGAAGAATCGATTGCGATGGGCAAGCGCTTGCTCGATAACGCGCTCAGTGAGAAAAACGTTGAGCAGTTTTCGGAAGCCGACCGCGAAAAAGTCGCGCACGATACTCGCCATAAGAACTTCGATGATTTATTGGCCGATATTGGTATCGGGCAAATTCCAGCGATTGCCATTGCGCACCGACTCGATCCAGAGCGTCATGTCATTCGCAAACAGGAACAGGAAGAACACCCACTGACCATTCGCGGCACCGAAGGCATGCTGGTCAATTACGCCCGCTGCTGCTGCCCGATTCCGGGCGATCCGATCGTCGGTGTATTGATGGCCGGTCGCGGCATCATGGTGCACATGCATTCCTGCCCGAATACCGCGGAGTTCACCAATCAGCCCGATCGGATCGTGCCGCTACAATGGGAAAAAGACGTCAAAGGCGAATTCATCGCGGAACTCGAAGTGGATGTCGTCAATCGTCGTGGCGTGCTGGCACTATTAACCGCGACGATAGCCGACGAAGAAGCCAATATCGTCAACCTGGAAATCGATCCGCGTGACGGCAGTTACAACACGATTGTCTTTATGGTGCAGGTGCGCGGTCGTTTGCACCTGGCCAATATTATTCGTCGCGTCAAAGCGATGAAAGAAACCAACCGTATCATCCGTCATCATCGCGTGATGGCCGACAAACAAAACCCTTAAGTGCATCAAGGAGCAAACGATGAAACGAGAAATCATTGCCACGGATAACGCCCCGAAAGCCATTGGCACTTACTCGCAGGCGGTCAAAGTCGGTAACACCGTTTACCTGAGTGGACAAATCCCGCTCGACCCGGCGACGATGCAAATGAAGCAGGCTTCATTCAACGAGGAAGTGCATCAGGTATTCAAGAACCTGAAAGCCGTTGCCCAGGCCGCCGGCGGTGACATGAAAGATTTCGTCAAAGTGAATGTGTTCCTGACCGATTTGTCGCACTTTGCCGAAGTGAACAAGGTCATGGCGGAGTATTTTCAGGAGCCGTATCCGGCGCGTGCGGCGGTGGGTGTTTCGGAATTGCCGCGTGGGGCGAGAGTGGAGATTGAAGGGGTGATGGTATTGGCGTAGTCGCCGCACTATTTTTCTCGAAGAGGGTTGTTATCTACTCCTTCTCCCTTCAGAGGGAGAAGGGCAGGGATGAGGGATGGTTGGGTTTTTCCGTGATCGATACTCTTCCTTAGAAAACTTTTCGACTCCAACCTTTGCCGGGATGCGCCCCGGCGGTCGCCCTGCTTTTCTTGCTCGTGCAAGAAAAGTAGGCAAAAGAAGCACGCCCCGAAGCGCCAGGTGAGTTTCGTTGCTTCGACCAGGCCGCTCCGGCATCGACAGGATTCCAGCTCGGGCCGCGCTGACTCGGCATCCATGCCTCAACAGCGCTACAACCGCTATCCCTGCGGTTGTACCCGGCCTCCATCCTATCGCTGCCGGCTGGCGCATACGGGGGCCCCGTTTTTTCTTTTCGATATTGCTGCCTTCGAACGAAAAAACGAAAAAGTATTTTTTCTCGAAGCCTTTTCTGTTTCCTCCCTCTCCCCTTGTGGGAGAGGGCTGGGGAGAGGGGGCCAATGAATCAGACCTCATATTTTGAGGTTTGAAAAATCTGCTATTAACCCACTGAAATTGTTCAAATGACTCCAGAACGTTACGCCAAAGTTAAAGCTGTCCTGAATAAACGTCAGAAAGACCTGACGGTGCTGATGGACGAAGTCAATAAACCGCATAACCTTGCGGCGATTGTGCGCACCTGCGACGCAGTCGGTGTCGGCCACGCGCACGCGATTGCGCCGAGCAAACGCCTACGGCTCGGCAATAACACTACCAGCGGTTCCACCAAATGGGTTCGGGTCGATACACATCCGGATATCGATGCGGCGGCAAAAGTCTTACGCGCCCAAGGCATGCAGTTAGTTTGCACACAGTTAAGCGACCGCTCGGTTGATTTTCGCGAAATCGATTACACGAAACCGACTTGTATCATCGTCGGCGCGGAAAAGTTCGGCGTATCGGAAGCGACCGCTGCTGCTGCTGATCATCATGTCATCATCCCAATGGATGGCATGGTGCAGTCGCTGAATGTCTCGGTCGCTACCGCTATTGTGTTGTACGAAGCCGAGCGGCAACGCCGAGAAAAGGGTTTCTATGATTCGCTACAACTCGACGATGAGCTATATCAAAAGTTGATGACCGAATGGTTGCATCCACGTGTGTCGGCTTATTGCCAGAAGCACGGACTGCCCTATCCACCACTGAAAGTAGATGGTGAGTTGGCGCACAACCCAGGCGAGCTTGAGGTAGAGGAAAAGCCAGACGATGGCGAATATTGAGCCGCGACGCCAAAAGTTTTAGCGCTGGCGAAAATGCTTAGATCATGCGATCCGAAACGAACTCTCTTGGATAAAGATTTTTCAATCGATTACGCACCGGCTTTGCCAGTCCAAGCACGATATCATTGAACGAAACGACACTCTCGTCTCCGCTTTCTGCTGCCAGTTCCAGATCTCGACCCATCAAATACTCTGACGCTTGTTGTCGGCTCAGTGGAATCGTGGACTCCACAGAAAACACCAGCGTGCTTTCATGACAAAGCCGCCAGACTTTGCCTTTGCGCTCGATGATTGGTACACCGGCTCGATTCAGGCGCAGACTGTTGGGCAACTGCTGCAAGTTTTCAGGCAGCAACCAGAGTTGATCGTTTTTCAGCAGTAAACGATGTTCAAGGTTCTCGATAGCTTGGCCAAAGGTTTGCTGCACTAGGTCTTCCGCTTGTTGCCGAACCGACTTTTCCAGCCTGATGGCTTGTTGCTGATGCGTCGTTTCCAATAGCTCGCCTTGTTTACGAAAAGCCGCAACAAAGAAACCTTCACAATCGAACAGCTGCGGCAATATCCATAACCAACCATCCGGTGTAACTGCTTTCTCTGCACCGGGAAATAAATCTTGTAGCGAGATAGTCTTAATTTGTTCGGGATAGGCTTCCAACAGATGTTGGCAAACTTGGTGGTTCTCGTATTGGTTCAGTGTGCAAGTCGAGTAAATCAGTACGCCACCCGGCTTCAATGCCTGAAACGCGGATTCGATAAGTCGCTTTTGCAATTCGGCAGTTTGTTGAACCGACGTCAGCGACCAGGTTTTCAAAGCGTTCGGATCTTTGCGGTGGGTGCCCTCACCAGTGCAAGGTGCATCGAGCAAAATCGCATCGAAGCAAGCCGGCGCTTGCGCACCGAAAGCTTGCGCGTCCTGATGACTGAGCGCAGTATTGATCACGCCACAGCGTTGCAGCGAGGCCGCCAACGATTTCAAACGTGATGACGACAGTTCATTGGCGACGATCAAGCCTTCGTTGCCCAGCCAATCGGCGAGCTGCGTTGTTTTTGAGCCGGGTGCCGCGCACATATCAAGCACCAGTTTCGGTTTGTTCGGCATGACGTGTTTCAGTGCAGCGACCGGCAACATCGAGCTGGCTTCCTGCACATACAACGCACCGGCCTGATGTTCTACGGTCCAGCCAATCTTGAACTCGTCTTCGGGGTATTTGTTTTGCCACCACCAGGCGTTCGGCCACCAGGGAATTTCGCTGCTGCCGACGCCAATCTCATTGAGCAGTGCTTTCACGATGGCTGGCTTCGCCCGCAATGTATTGGCGCGCAATGACGGACGCAGCGGTGTTGCCAGTGCAGCACAGGTATCTGCTACCCGTGACTCTGGCATCAGCGTGCGCAAATACTCAATGTAGTGCTCAGCAATCATGTCTGGTGATTTTTGTCCGGTTCAATCGGTGTTGCAGGCGCTGCGCTCATTCTCGACCGATGATGAATAATCAACATCTGTCCGGCGATGATGAACGCCACGCCAAGATAGATGGACCATTGCCAACGCAGATTTTCGAACAGCGTTGAAACAATTAAGGCGACCACTGGTGTCAGTACGGCGACGTACCCGGCCTGGCCTGGGCCCAATCGTTTCAACAGCGTCAGGTAGGCGCTGAACGCGATCACCGAACCAAATATAGCCAGGTAAAACAGCGCCAGCCAGAAGCTCGTTGTCGTCGGAATGGTAAATTCGTTGCCTGTTAATGGTACTGCGATCGCAGTGATAACGGCACACCAAAACATCCACCAGGCGTTGGTGACGGTGATCGAAATGCCTTCGTTGCTGTTGCGCTGGGCGACCATGTTGGCGCAGGAGGCGCCGAACGCCGAGATCAGCGAAAAGCTGACGCCGTAAATATGCTGTGTCGAGAATGCCAGTACGTCGGGTGCGAACAGAATGACGATACCGGTGAAACCGAACAGCGCACCAATTGCTAATTCACGACTGATAGCGTGACCAAAAAAGAAGCGCGCCAGGATGATATTGAAAAACAGGATCGCGGAACCGGCGACAGCGACCAAGCCGGAGCTGATTTGTGTTTCGGCGCGATAGACGAACAAATAGTTAATGGCGTAAAGAAAGCCGAGCAGGAACATCCAGCGCTGTTGCTGCCAGGTCAGCCAGATTTTCGAGCGCTTGAACCAGGCTAGCGCGGCCATCAGTACGGTGGCAATGGCAAATCGGTAGCTGACCGATACTTCTGGCGGCACACCATCGATTTGAAAGGTAATGGCGATCCAGGTGGTGCCCCAGATCAGTGTGGAAATGATGAACAGGTTCAGCGTGCTCAAGATGGAATGAATCCAGTCAAAGGAAAAAACGATTTCGGATCAGAACGGTGAGCCGAGGAACAGGTACAAAGCGTCGCGATTCTGATCGTTGACGCCATAAGCGAGATACAGTGGCCCGAACGTTGTGTCCATGCCAAGGAACAAGCTACCGGCCAGCACCGTGTCATCAACGCTGATGTTTTCGCGTTGCTGCCAGATATTGCCGAGTTCAACGGATGCGCCGAGAAAAATGGGTGTGTCGAGCGCGGCACTGGCTTTGGTATTCAGGCGATTCAAATAGTAAACGTTGAACAAGCGCATATGCGGGCCGACCAATTCGGCGCGATTGAAACCGCTCAAGCGCAAGAAGCCGCCAAGCTCATAATTTTCTTGTAATGGCGCGACATCAGAAACGAAGCTGCCGGCCAATACCTGATAACCGAAGGTGTGACGGCCGCGCGTGGATGCCTGGAACCAGTTCAAGGTCCATTTATCGTATTCCTCATCGGCGCCGAGCGCCTGCAGTCCGCGAGCAACATTCAGCGTGCCGGATCGGCCATGTTGCGGAAAATAACGATGGTCGAGTTTGTCGAAGCCGATTTCGACAAATACTTCACCGGTATCCAAATCCGGGATGTTGATATCGGTAATGCCGATGCGTTCTTTTAAGTCACCGGTACCACTGCGTATACCGGCCAGCACATGGGCATTGGTCAGGTACTGATAGCCACCGTAGAGTTTGGCTTCGGTGCCGGTGTATTTCAGTTCGGCGAGGATACGTTCGCCATCGGTCAGATTGATTTTGCGGCGTTGCCATTCCAGGCTCAGACCGGAAAACCAGTTGCCGTTGTAAGTCCACGGTTGAAACCATTCGGTGAAAATGCGCGCGCGGTCGCCGAATTGCACTTCGTTGCGCCATTCGCCACCGAGCGCATTGGTCGGCATGTAAGTATGGCGGGCGCCGATGGTGAATTCACTATCACCACGGAAAGAATCCTCAATGGCGACATCGAAACGCAGAAAATGCGGACCGAGTGGATGGTCGTTGACTTCGATTACCGTTGTCGCTTGATTGAACTCATCGACATTGATGCGGTAATCGATAAAGCCGAAATAGCCGGTGCCGTGCAATCGGGCCAGATCGGTATGTAACTGTTGTTGATCCAGTGGCTTGCCGAGATGATGTTTCAGCCGGGTCAGAATGACGACGTCATCGACTTGACTCTGATTGTCGAGTTTGATTTTCTGCACCCGAACCGGCGGCGTACCATTGTTGGCGAGTTCGCGCGGTACGCGCCCGGTCAGCGCCACAATCGGTTCGAGCTTGTCGATGGCGGCCGAGGCGGTTTGATAACCGCTTTCAATGATGGCGCCCATGCGCAGAAAATCGCTGGCGCTGTAATCGGCGAGGTTCGGGCGAATCAGCACGTCCGGCGCTTGTAGCGTGGCGATACTGGCTTCAGTGTTGCGCCGGGTCAGCATGTTCGACAATTGATCGAGCACATCGACCAGCGAATTCAGCTCATCTTTGTTGCGCATCGGTGTCGAGATATCGACGGCAATGACGATATCGGCGCAGAGTTCGCGCACGGTTTCCACCGGCAGGTTTTGCGCGACGCCGCCATCAACAAGCAAGCGGCCATCGCGTTCGACCGGCTCATAGACGCCGGGAATCGCCGCGCTGGCGTGCAGCGCATCGGCGAGATCGCCGTCTTTCAGAATCACGGCTTCGCCGGTGGTCAAATCGGCGGCAATGGCGCGAAACGGAATCGGCAGTTGGTCGAAGTCATGAATATGGCGGGCCCGGGTGGTCAGCAGCTTCAGTTGCAGGTTCAAGGACTGGCCGACCAGCACGCCGCGCGGCAGCGAGATCTCGCCTTCGCGAATGCCGACATCGAAATCGACCAGAAAACCGGCGTCGTCCTGCTTGCGCCGGTAACTGAGTTCGGCGCGTGGGGTTTTGTCGGTAAAGCCAACCGACCAATTCAGCTCGCGAAACGATTTTTCAATTTCATCAATCGAATACCCGGCGGCATACATGCCGGCGACTGTCGCGCCCATGCTGGTGCCGGCGATGCAATCGATCGGGATTTGCGCGTCTTCAATCGCCCTCAGCACCCCGATATGGGCACCGCCGCGGGCGCCGCCACCGGATAGCGCGACGCCGATTTTTGGGCGTTCCGTAGCCTGCCCGAGTAGTGGCAACAGACAGCAGAACAGCGCAGTAAGCGGGCGAAATTTCACGAAGAGGACAGCAGCCAGCGAAAAGTGGCGCCATTGTAACAATGCCGGTGACGATTCGGCAGGCGTAAAAAAACCCGGCTAAACCGGGTTTTTCAATTTGGTGCCAGGAGAGGACTTTAACCAATTCGGCAACATATTGATATATAAAGCAAAGGCTGGCTACGTCACTATTGTTACCCGGATTATTACCCAGAATTTACTTACTATTACCCAAAGCCACCATCTCTTTTGCAACTGCCTTGGCTATTGCTTGAGCATCCAAAGAAAAATTGTCGGTCCGAGGCTGCCCGAGCCGTTTTATGATGTCTGACTGCTGCCGAGGGGGAACCTCGCCGTAGCTGTAAAACGTTGTCAGCACTTTTTCATGCCCCAGGTTCTGGCTCCATGCTTTGAAATCTTCCGGGCTCTGACATATCTGTTCTCCCAATCTGACTAGAGTATCCCGAAAGCTGTGCGGGTTGGAGTAGGGCAGGCCCGCTTTCGTAAAGGCCTCTTTGAATATGGCGCGGATAGGTGCGGCGCTACTCCACGCCTTTCGGGACAATCTAGTTGCCTCAAATTGCTTTGATGCGGGATCGTACTCCACTGCCGTTGCGGGGAACAGCGGGTCATCAAGCCCCCAGAGCTTTTCATCTCGGAGGTACCTAACCCAACTGGAGACAATTTCTTCGATACTCTCCCCAACAGGAAAAAAGGTGGTAGTGAATGTCTTGCTGAACTTGGTATTCACTTCCCTGGCGTCCTGAAAAAAAGTTCTTGCCGCTAAATCGACATGCTTCAATTTCGCGGATGCAATGGCCCCGTCTCGTGCCCCGGTCAGTAGGGTAAAGGCGATAACCGTAAGATTACGCCGTTCGATTTCAGTATCGCGTGGCATTGACCCAATGACATGCTGGATCTGTTCCAGCGTTGGCGCAGCTTTTTCCCGTTTGGCCTTTGCAACCCGAACGTCCTTTTCTGAGAGGTTGAAGTACTCGGCATCAGAATACTGAATGCGGGACTTATAGCCCGGCTGCCAGGCAAGCCACTGGAAAAAGCGCTTTAGGTGCGCCATGGTTGCATGCAGTGTTGCTTTACTGAGTTTTTCACCAGTCGGACCTTTCTGCGTGGTCATGTGCTGCTTAAATGCGACCGCTTGCTGGTGCTGAAAAGCTTTAAAGTCCCGCCATTTGTTGTAGGCTTCAAATCGTGCCAAAGCCTTGGCGACCGCATCGACTGTCTGGTCGCTTTGGCGTTTTGCCTCTTTCAAATAGCAGAAGTAATCACGTTTGATTCGTTCATTTTCAGGGTGGTACTTATTCATTTTTCAGCCTCCACTTTGAAGTCACTGTTTACGCAGGGGGATTGCTTATCCCCTATATGTCTATGTGGATGCGTGAAAGCGATGTCGATTTTGCCCTTCAAGTTATGTAATTGAGCCAAGCTGATGCGCTGATTCATGATGGTTTCGCATACCGTGCAAATGGCCAACAAGTTTCCAACGCTATCCGTGACTGGTCGAAACTCAGCCATATCACCAGCAGGTTTTCGAGGCTCCCGGCACTTCAGGCAATACAGCTCCCCCGGTTTGCAACGTCGTTTCCTGCTGCTTCTCTGCGTGCTTAGAAACTCTCTTAGCGCGCTACCAAGAATGATAACGGGGCGCCGCTTATCACATAGCGGCAAGCCTTTTTTAATCCACTCGCGAACCGTGTTCTTATGGACACCAAACAACTCGGCTATTTCTTCGACCGTGTAGTTGCGATGTATCTTGACTCGGTTAGGGCTTGGGCGCGGGCGTCTCCCTTGCTTTTCGCTCACTGGGATGCCTTGCGCTTGGCTTCTAGCTTTTGCACTAAGACCCTAATGGCATCGTCTGATTCCCCTGCGATCCGAGCTGCGTTAAGGGTGGTCACTTCGCATGCCGGCCAACCAACAGTGCGTCCCCCCAAAGAAACAGGTTTGGTCCAAAGCCCCTGCGCAATGCGTAGGTACAATGTTGAACGGGAAAGGCCAGACTCGATTTTTACTGCTGGAAGCCTGTAGATTGTCTTGTGCATGTATGCATTCTCTTAGATGCCAGTGAACATGCAGCTATTTCACTTGGTATTCCAAGTGCGATGAGAGGTCGAAAAACTTACAAATTCAAGAGGAAATCTCCCCGGAGCTTTTTGCCCCTAACCAGACAAAAATCCTCCGGGTTTTAAGGTGCTACGATTTTGCGTACGTAGTCGTCATCGCAGTTTGGGAGGTCGTAAACTACCGAGGTAGTGGTCGCAACAACGTCGTGAAGTGGTTGCCCGTACTTGCTTTGGCAATAATCTGATAGGAAGCGAATGAAGTAATGAATTTGAGCGTTCTGTGAGTTTGGCTTTTTAACTATTACAGTCTCATTCTTAAATGCCATTGCTTTTTTGGCGATGTCGTCGAGCATGTAAGGAACTGACGGGAGTACTTCGGAAATACAGTATCTAACGTACTCGCCACCCGGATCATCATTGCCAGGAATGGTATAATGGATGTCTAGAACATCGATAAGCCAATGAATAGATTCGTCATCGATTTCCTGACTTATCGAGTAACCATCAAATTTTTCCGCATTTCTCAGCAGTGAATTGAGCTTAATAGCCGTATCTACAATTTCTTGGTAGAACGCCTTGTGCTCTGAGGTAGTGCGCTTGTTACTACCTCGCCACCCACAGATCGCTCTGTCGCATGCAGTAAAGAACCACCATGGACTAGTTCGGTTGTCAGTATGGCGCTTGGAAAGAGCAGTCCACGCACCTTTCATGTTGAGGCTAAAGATCAACTTTTCCAACAAGGCCAAACTCTCATCGTCTGACAACCCACCAAATATTGCTCTTCTGTAATGCTCTTTTCGAAGGGTTTCAGCATTTTCTTTCGACAGCGTTACATTATGAATCTGCTCAATTTCGTCAATCAGCTCGTCCGGAGGCTTGATTCTAAACTCTCTTTTTTTGTACTCGTCGCTAGTTCGCTTCTTATGCATGGCCAAAATTGACTCAGGCACCCAATCAGGATATTCCATTTGATCTAATCTCCATTCAGAAGCGAGGGGAGAAGCTCCCCTTTACGGCAATGATTGTTAAATATCTAGCTTAGGAAGTGCCGTTACAATTTTTATCGTTTCCACGCTTACGGTAATCACACGCTGGAAAAGCTCAAGCGGATATTTAGGATTGCCCATTGTTTCAATAGCCCAGTCATTAGCATCGTTGACAATTCCGCTGGCTTTGTCTGTTTTAACGCATTGCCGCTCCATGACCCAGTCGAGAGCTGCCTTTCCGTTGACGACATATTCCCAGGCTTCAGCAGGAATCTCTTTAATGGTGATATGGGCGTTATATATGACCGAGGATTTATCGCCCTTGCTGGCAAATTTCATCTTCTCAACGCGGTAGTCGCTTTCTTCAAGCTGCTTCATGCTCCGTTTCCCGCTTACTTCCAGCTTTACCGGATAAGGCTTCACCGAATCGTAATTGACGTGAAGAGTAGCTAGCTCGCGGCCCGCTTTACTAAAGCGCCAAAAGTCGCTGGCTTTTTTAACGCAAGGAATTCGCGGTAACTCTTTGCTTAAATTGTCGGCATAGCGTTCGCGGTAATCAGGAGAATGCAGCAAGCCATAAACGTAAAAAAACACGTCTTCCTTGCTGATCTTTTCGCCAGGATAAGCTTTCTGGAAATGCGCTAAGCCTTCATCGGTAAGCGCTTCTTTACGGGTATATCCACTTGCTTCCGCAGCATTAGAGTTAGCGAAAATCTCTTCTTGGGTAGACTCGTCCGATTCTTGCTCATTGCCGCTTTCCGCACTCTCATAAAGATAAAGCGGAAAACACTGGCCTTTCTCTATGTTATCTAAGCAGGGTAAGGTATCGGTAATCAATGTAGAGAACGATCTTGCCCCAACTCCTGAAACACAAATCACCAAATTTTCTACTTCCGCATCAGGGAAAATTCGGGGCATTTGATAAACACGGTTATTAAAAAATCTATCGAAGTAAAGCCAGTTTTTTGTAAATGGTCTATAGAGACTTTTCACGATATGGCTCTCTGTGAATTTGCCGAGTCGTCCCCTCTCTACACCGATTTTTTGGGCATGGTCCCAGCTTATCTTTGTAGGGTCTGTATTAATAAAGTCATTGATCGACTTACTAGGAAAGGTCTCGTCCGCTCCATTTAATGCATGCTGAAACCTACTCACCTCGCTGTTATAAAAGTTGATCATATTCTCCATGTTAATTTTTACCGAATTTTGGCTCGCGTTGTAACACCAGGCGTCACGGTTTGTTTTCACTCCGGAAGAGTAGTTGCTAAAAAGTACATTCGATGGAGACTTTTTATCGCCTAAATCTATGAATTCACTAAAACTGTCATCGCGCTGGCTTAGCCAATCACCATGCTCGTTAGGCGTAATGGCTTGCCAGCCGCCGGCTTCTGTAATGCCTTCGATGCTGGCAAAAGCGCTAATTATTTCTAGTTTCTCCTCTCTCTTTAAATAGTCGCCAATGTCATGAAAATAGATGTGACCTTGCTGTGTGGCTGCGGGATTTTTTACCAATAGGGAAATGGCTATGGGAGCGCGGCTGCCGCTACCGAAAATCTTGCCACCTTCTTTGCGTGATTGTTCACCTTGGGTGCGTTGGTTGCCACGAAGATGAAATATATAAATACTGGAAAATTCTTCTGTTAAGCATTTGCGAAGCCCATCAGCAGTATTGGCTTCTAAAAAGCCCGCATTGGTGACAAAGCCTATGACGCCGCTGCTGCCGATTCGGTCAGAGGCCCAGCGTATGGCGCGTATGTAGCTATCGTACAGTGCATTTTTTAAAGTTGCTTTTGAGCGTTCGGCATAAGTCGAACGAATACGCTCATCAAGACCTGGGTACGCAACATTTTGATTGTTATCGTTGGCGCTGGTTTGCCCTGCGGAATAAGGCGGATTACCGATGATTACCCTAATATCTAGCTTTTTCTGACGTTTGCGACGAGCACTGTTGTCTACCAGAAGTGCGTCCACTAGGTCTTCTTTTTCGTACATCTGGAAGGTGTCTGTTAAACAGATTCCCTCAAATGGTTGATAGTCACCCCCAACAAGTGAGTGATAGACTGACTCGATATTAATGGCTGCAATGTAGTAGGCCAATAACACGATCTCATTGGCGTGAATTTCATGCAAATACTTGTGAGGCAGTTCCTCTGGTTTGATTAAACCGCTCTGCAAGAGACGGGTTATAAATGTGCCCGTTCCCGTAAAAGGGTCGATGATATGAATGCCTTTGCTGCCGAGAGTTTGTCCAAACTCAGTTTTCAGAATGTGATTAACGCTTTGAATGATAAAGTCCACGACCTCAACTGGGGTATAAACAATACCCAGACGGTCTGTCATTTTAGGAAAGGCATTTCTGAAGAACTTATCGTAAAGCTCGACTACGATTTTTTGTTTTCCCTGTGCGCTTTCGATGCCTTCTGCGCGCATTTTTACACTGGCATAGAAGCTCTCCAGGGTATCCGCCTCTTTGTTTAGTCGGTGCTCTTGCAATGCATCTAGTACGCCTTGCATCGCCTGACTCATCGGGTTGTGGCTGGTAAAGCTGTAATCAGCAAAGAGTGCATCAAATACAGGTTTAGTGATGAGATGTTGAGCCAACATTTCAATGATGTCGCCATCCGAAATGCTATTGTTCAGGTCATCTCGTAGTTCCGTAGCGAACTCGTTAAATGCTTTAATTTCATTTTTGTTTTCAGGATTAGCCAGAATTCCTTTTATTCGGTCAATGTGGGTGTTCGCAATTCTTGCGATGTCATTGGCCCAGTCTTCCCAATGGTGGCGGTTGCCGCATTTTTCCACTACTTTGGCGTAGATGGCGCGTTCGATCTCTCCCACCTCATAGGCTAGTTCGTAATTCTGGGTTATTTGGCCAGGCTTGTCGTATTGTTTGCCAATGCCGTATTGGCCTTTTCCACTTTCTCTGTTGGTTGTTCCAGTTGCTTTTCTTTGTTTGGGTTGAATCTTGTCGGTAATGGCAATAACTTCCATTTTCGACATGATTTTCCTGTTCAAATCCAGGTCCATTTTATTGACCATGGCATCGAAGCGGTCATCGTGTGAGCGCAATGCTTGTAACACTTGCCATACAACTTTGTAGGTATTGTTGTCGTTCAGGGCTTCATGCGGCTCCAGTCCAGCCGGGATAACTACTGGCAGAATGACATAACCCCGTTTTTTACCCGGGGCGTTACGCATAACCCGTCCGACAGACTGTACTACATCAACTTGTGAATTACGTGGAGTAAGAAACAACACGGCGTCCAACGCGGGCACGTCAACGCCTTCGCTCAAGCATCGAACATTAGATAAGATTCGGCAGGTATTTTCTGGAGTTTCGGCCTTGAGCCACTGAAGCTTTGACTCCTTTTCGCTGGCATTCATGCTACCGTCGATATGTTCCGCCTCACAAATAAGCTGGGCAGCGGGTTCGATTTCCTCTTGTTCCTGATAAGCCTCGACAACCTTTTGGAACATCGCAGCGATGTTTTTTGAGCTTACTTTGTGCGTCTTGCCTTTATAGTTGGCTTCAATGACCTGGCAAAATGCCACGGCCCGTTTCATCGGGTCGGTGTCGCCAGAGAGATTTTCGGCCATGCCTTGCTTAGCCAACGCTTTCCAACATCCGATAATCTTGGCCGCGTCATCAACTTTTAACTGATTATCCTCATCCTTGAATAGTTCCTGCAGGCGACGGTTGATGTGACTCTCTTCGACCGACAGCACCAGTACTTTGTAGTCACAGAGTAGCCCCCTCTGTACGGCCTCAGAGAAAGTAATGACATGCAGTTCCCTGCCGTATAGCGCTGGGTCATCCATTGAACAGAGTGCGACGTTGTCGCTTTCTGCCTTGGCTTTTGCAAGCTCTCCGTAGATTCGCGGCGTCGCCGTCATATAGAGACGCTTTGTAGACCGAATGAAGTTTGCGTCGTGGACCTTAACGAAATTGCTTTCGTCTTCACTTTCGAATGTGGCGCCTGTAGTCCTATGTGCCTCGTCGCAAATGATTAGGTCAAAGTTGGCCAGGTGGTAGTCTTTCTGCGCTTCGCTGATGACGTTAATTGAGTGATAGGTGCTGAACACCACACTCATGTGTTGGTCGTCGTGGCGTTTGGTCATTTCTTCTGCTAAACGCCTTGGCTCCGTTGTCGCCGGGTAGCGAAGCTCATGCATGAGCATCTGTACGTCATCGGCGTCCTTTTTCTTCCCGACATCGCTATCGGAGCACACCGCAAAGCTGTGCAACGGCGTTTCGCTCTCTTGCGTCCATTCCGTAAGTGTTTGGGAAAGCAGCGATAAGCTTGGTACGAGAAACAGCACTCGACCACCTTTGCCGGCCAGTTGTTCAGCGATCTTCAGGCTGGTAAAGGTTTTTCCTGTACCGCAGGCCATAATAAGCTTGCCCCGGTCAGATTCTTTTAGTCCGGCGATGACTTTGTGTACGGCTGTTTTTTGATGGTCACGAAGGGACTTTTTCGGCTTTATTGTCTGTGGCTTTTCTGGCTGATACTGGCTCCAATCAATAACGCTCGTTTCCAGATCGGAAAGGGAAATGATGTTGATCGGCTTATCACGCGCTTGTACCAGCTCAAGCACATGATGGCTGGCGCTGTATGTCGTGAGAAACAATAAACCGTTGGTATAAGGCTTTTTGCCCATGGCACTAAAGAATGAATCTATGCCATCGCCTTTACGGATTTTTGCTGACTCGTCATAGAATTTTGCTTGAATCGCGAAAATACGTGGATTTTCTTTAACGTATTCAACCGCGACCAGATCAATACCCGCATCTACGCCCGGATCGGATTGGCCGCTTTTCATGCAGTGGACACGCCACTCTTCCCATAAGTAGACCTGGCCATTGAACAAGTCTTTGTAACTGGGTTCGTTTAGCAAGTATGTTTTGACCAGCCTTTCAAAATAATTGCCTTTCTCACGCTCTGTTTTGGCGTGTTGGCGAAAGGTGTCCAATAGGGTGTGCAAGGCGACGTTCATGCCGTTAAATCCTTAAAGGTTTTTCTTGTGTTTCACGGGAAGCGGTGTGATTTCCGCACCGGCTTTCAGGGTGTCCAAATAATCGGCCCATTCCTGCATCATCGTGGTACGGTCTTCAATAAAGGCGGTGCGATTATATGCACGGCCATGCATGTCGGCCACACGATGGGCCAGCTGCATTTCGATTAGTTCTACCGGGTACTTCAGTCGTTCAGCCAGCAGCGTACGGGCAATAGCGCGAAAGCCATGACCGGTCATTATTCCTTTTCCGTAACCCATTCGACGGAGTGCATTTAACACCGCATTTTCTGACAGGTAACCTTCTTTGCCACTGCTACGAAATACGTATGGGCATTTGCCGTTGACGGCCTGGAGTTGCCGAAAAATGGCCAAAGCCTGTTTGGGTAATGGGATCAAATGTTCGGTGCCTGTTTGGCGGCGGGTTTTGGGCGGGGTATAGCTCCAGAGAGCGGCCTTCAAATCAATGTCCTCCCAGCGAGCGGATCGCAGCTCGCCCGGTCGAATGAAAACCAATGGTGCGAGCTTAAGTGCGCATATCGTTTCCAGCTGCCCTTGGTATTGATCAATGTCGTAGAGTAGTTTTCCAACCTTTGCTGGGTCGGTGATGGCAGCCCTGTGAGTGACCTCCGGTGTCTTTAACTGGCCGCGAAGGTCGCGAGTAGGGTCACTATCTATAAGGCCTTTTCCGATGGCGTATCGGAAGACTTGCCCGCATTTAACCTTAATGCGGTGCGCAGTTTCCAACTTGCCTAACGCCTCTTGCTCCCGGCAGGTATCCAGGACAATGCGGGGTGTAATCTCAGAAATTGGGTAACGGCCGAATGCGTCAATGGCGAATTGGAGTAACCATTGGCTCTTGTTTCTTGTGCTCGGGGCTTTGTCGGTTTGCCGTGCTATCCATTCAGAAGCGACGGCCTTAAAGGTGTTGGCATGTGCTTCGCGTAAGGCAGCTTTCTCTTCCCGACGTTCGGCGCTTGGGTCTTTACCAGACGCGAGTAATTTTTTGGCGTTGTCGCGTGCGCCCCTTGCATCCTGAAGGCCAATCGCTGGATAGATTCCGAGGGATAACATCTTCTCTTTGCCGAGGAAGAAGTAGCGGAATCGCCAGCGCTTTCTGCCGGTGGGTAGCACCTCCAAAAAGAGACCATCCAAAGCGTTCAGCTTATATGGCTTGGCTTCCGGTTTGGCCGTTTCCACCTGACGGGAGCTGGTAAGAGGCTTTCGCGCCATCGGCGGCACGTCCCTACTGGCAACAACTGAAAAGTTACCCAGAAAGTTACCCAGAAGTTACCCAGATTGCAATGGAAATTGATGGACGAGCTAGGACGATACAGGCGTAAAAAAACCCGCAAATCAGCGGGTTTTTAGACTTGATGAAACATCAATAGTACTTAATTTGGTGCCCAGGAGAGGACTCGAACCTCCACGGGTTTCCCCGCTAATACCTGAAACTAGTGCGTCTACCAATTCCGCCACCTGGGCTTGGAGGACGCGCACTATACCGACGGCCTTTTGCCTTGTCAATTCGGCCTGTGAGCGGCATTGGACGAACGTAAATGACGCCCAACTGCTATACACTGTTTACGGAGATAGCCACAAAGAATGGACGTTGATGCCACGTAAACGAAAGACCGACCCCCACTACGCCCGCGAAGCGGCCAAATACGACAACCCGATTCCCAGCCGCGAATTCATCCTGAGCTTCATGGCCGAGAAAGGCACACCGCTGCCGTTTCCGGCGATCATGAATGGCCTGCAGCTCTATAGTGAGGAACACGAAATCGCCCTCGAACGCCGGCTGCATGCGATGGCGCGGGCCGGGCAGCTGGTCAAGAACCGGCGCGAACTGTGGTGTCTGCCGGACAAGATGGATCTGAAACCGGCCCGGGTCGAAACCATTCGTGACGGTTCCGGTTTTGCCATTCTCGATCAAGGCGGCGACGACTGGGTGCTCAGCGCCCGCGAAATGCGCAAGGCGCTGCATGGTGATCGGGTGCTGGTTGCCGCGCAAGGCAAAGACCGACGCGGGCGCACCGAGGCGATCATCGTCGAAATCATTGAGGAAGAACCGCGCCATATTGTCGGTCGGCTGCAGCAGGAACGCGGCATCTTTTATATCGTGCCGAGCGATGCCCGGATTGCGCAGGACATTATTGTGCCGCCCGGTGAAGAAGGCGGCGCCAAGCCTCAGCAAATGGTCGTCGCGAGGTTGACCCAGCGCGGCCATGCCCATGCCCAGCCGATGGCGAAGGTGGTCGAAGTGCTCGGCGATCACTTGGCGCCCGGCATGGAAATCGAAGTGGCGCTGCGCCAGTTCGATTTGCCGCATCAATTTTCCTCAGCGGTTGAAGATGAAATTGCTGCGCTGAAACCGGTTGTTGCCGAACACGACAAGGCCGGCCGTATCGATTTACGCGACAAGTTTTTGGTCACCATCGACGGTGAAGACGCCAAGGATTTTGACGACGCCGTTTACTGCGAACGCAAACGGGGCGGTGGCTGGCGGCTGTGGGTGGCGATTGCCGATGTCAGCCATTATGTCCGGCTCAATACCGCGCTCGACGAAGAAGCGCAAAAGCGCGGCAACTCGGTGTATTTTCCGGGCGCTGTCATTCCGATGTTGCCGGAACTACTTAGCAACGGTTTGTGCTCGCTGAAACCGAATGTTGACCGGCTGTGTCTTTGTTGTGAAATGACCGTATCCGAAGCCGGTAACTTATCGAGCTACCGGTTTTATCCGGCGGTCATGCGCTCGCACAATCGCTTTACTTACACCCGCGTTTGGGCGCTGCTGAATAACGAGCCGCCACAAAATGATGCTGAGCAAAAACTGCTGCCGTCGATCCGCGAATTACATGAACTCTATAAATGCCTGGCAGAAACGCGTCAGCAACGCGGCGCCATTGAACTGGAAACCCGGGAAACGCGGGTAGTGTTCAATGAGGAGCGGAAAATCGAAAAAATCGTGCCGATGATTCGCAACGACGCCCACAAGCTGATCGAAGAGTGCATGATCCTGGCAAACGTCGCGGCCGCGAAATTTCTGCACAAGGCGGAAATGCCGGCGCTGTACCGCGTGCACGAAGGGCCGAACCAGCGCAAGCTGGAAGCGCTGCGTGAACAGCTCTCGACGCTCGGGCTTTATCTCGGTGGTGGCGATGAACCATCGCCGAAAGATTATGCGCTGCTGATGGCGCGTGTCGCGCAGCGGCCGGATGCCGACAATATTCAATTGCTGTTGCTGCGCTCGCTGACGCAGGCCATCTATCAACCGGAATTGAATGGCCATTTTGGCTTGGCGCTTGCCGCCTACACCCATTACACCTCACCGATTCGCCGCTATCCGGATTTGGTTGTGCACCGGGCAATCAAAGCCGTGCTCAGCAAAGCCGATCGGGAGATGATCGGCAACGACGGCGCCGTGCATTACGATAACCCCGAGCTGGAAGCACTGGGCAGCAGTTGTTCGATGACCGAGCGCCGCGCCGATGAGGCCAGTCGAGACGTCACCAGCTGGCTGAAATGCGAATACATGCGCGATAAAATCGGCGAAACCTATCAGGGCAAGGTCACCTCGGTGGCGGGCTTTGGTTTGTTCGTTGAACTCGATGAAATTTTTGTTGAAGGCTTGGTGCATGTCAGCAGTCTGCGCAACGATTACTACCATTTCGATGGTGCTAGGCAAATCCTGAAAGGCGAGCGCACCGGCGAACGTTTTGGATTGGGCGACAAGCTGATCATCCGTGTTGCTGATGTCGACCTCGATCAACGCAAAATGGATTTTCATTTTATGCGCAAGGCGGATACCGCCGGCAGCAGCGACGATCAGGAATTGACCGAAGAAGATATGCGCGCTCGCCGGCTCGCATCGATTCGCAAGGCGATGGCGCGTGATCGGGATGTGATGCCGGCCGATAAGGACGACATGCTGGATCAGGAGCGCGGTCAGCGCCCTCGTGCGCCGAAGGCAGGAAAATCGTCAGCAAGCAAATCCAGTGCTGGTAAGTCCGGTAAAGGCAGCAGCAAAGGCAGCAAACGCAAGGCGGCGCCGACGGCGGTGCGCAAGCAGAAAAAGCGCTTGCGAAAACGTTAATACAGAGACGGTAAAAACAGAACCATGGCTGAAACGCTTTTTGGCGTGCATGCAGTGCGCGCCTTGTTGGAGACCACGCCAGAAATGGTGTTGAAAATCGTAGTGGCAGAGTCACGCGACGACAAACGGCTGCAGTCCCTGTTGCAACAAGCCAAGCAACTGGGCTTGCGCATTGAGTACAAAGAGCGGCGCGTGCTGGATCAAATGACTGACGGTGCCGTGCATCAGGGCATTGTTGCCGAGGTCAAAGCGCTGCCGACGCTGCGCGAAGATTTTCTCGAGGATTTGCTGGCGAAAACGCCGGAGCCTTTTCTGCTGGTGCTCGATGGCATCACCGACCCGCACAACCTCGGCGCCTGCCTGCGCACTGCCGATGCCGCTGGTGTCAATGCCGTTATCGTGCCGAAAGACAAATCTGCCAGCTTGAACGCCACCGCGCGCAAAGTGGCCTGCGGTGCCGCAGAACGGGTGCCGCTGATTTACGTGACCAATCTGGCCCGCACGCTGCGCTTATTGAAAGACAACGACATCTGGATTATCGGCACGGCTGGTGAAGCAACGCAGTCGATTTATCAGGCTCCGCTGATCGGCAAACTGGCGCTGGTCATGGGCGCCGAAGGCGAGGGCATGCGCCGCTTGACGCGTGAACACTGCGATACCTTGGTCAATATTCCGATGCAGGGAAGTGTCAGCAGCTTGAACGTCTCGGTCGCGACCGGTGTGTCGTTGTTTGAAGCGCTGCGTCAGCGCTTGGCGGCCCAGGTGTCCTGATCATGACGGCGGTGCAGTGGCGACGGCGTGGTTTGCTCTTGTTTGTCTTGCTGCTGTTGGCTGGTGCTTACGGTTTGCAACTGCATTATCAGCACCATCATCAGCAATTGTCCGAGCAGTATCTGCAACAAACCGAGCAGATGGCAGTGGATTTCGAACAGATGCTGAGCCAACTGCAAATGCATGTACGCAAATTGCAGCAAGTCGCGCAACTGAACCTGCATAACTTCGAGCCACCGCGCGAATTGCTGCAACACCTGGCGCCGCCCGAAGGCGCTGAAAACAGTGATGTGTATACGCTAGACCGCTGGCAGCAACACAGCCCGCAGGCCCAGTTCGGCAATGTGTTTTTGCTCGGCAATCCAACCACGCAATCGATACAAAAAGAGCTGCGCGTCGTCGAAACCCTGTTTCCGATTTCGGCCGCCAATCATTTGAGCGACAGCGCTTTGCAGTGGTCCTACTACACTTCATTCGTCAATCGCCTGACCTCGATATTCCCGTACCGGAATTATCATGGCCTGCTTGAGGATGCCGAGGTCGCCAACCTTGCTACGTTCTATGAGCGCTATTTGCCAATTGAGCGCCGTCGTCAGGCGATTGCCGAATTGGCGACAGTGCAGGCGCCGATTTGGCGGCCGCCGCATCGTGATCGGGCGGGTGCCGGTTGGGTTATTGCGCTGTCGGCGCCAGTTCGTCATCGCGGCGAGGTGCTCGGGGCAGTCTCTACCGATGTGCGCTTATCGTTTTTGTCGATGCAACTGGCGCGGCAATCGAGCGCGCCGGAGCGTACGATGATCCTGGATGAGGAAATGCGCATTCTGGCTGATTCGCGCCAGTCGGTGGAAACCGCGACACGACTCGAGCATTGGTTGGAGCGAATGCCGGTGCAATTGCAACAGTCCGCGCAAAAAGTCAGTCGCGATCAACCGGGTTGGGTTGATGGTGACGGCATGCATTTTCTGACCAGACCGCTGGCCAATTCGCAGTGGATCATGGTGCGCATGATCCCGACCGGTGATTTATTTTTTGAAGCCCGGGTGCGTTTGTTGATGCTGGCGATTCCATTGTTGACGCTGTGGTTGTTTGCCGCATTTTTCTGGTATCGCTATGGCATGAGTTTGCAGGAACGTCAGCAGGCGATTGAATTGTCATGATGACCAAAGCCTTATGAGAACGGTTGTGCCCAAACGCGAAGCGCGCTCCAACTACATCACCCGTGAGGGGGCTGAGCGGCTGCGTGAAGAATTAAAACATCTGCTGAAGGTCAAGCGCCCGGAAATCACCAGAGCAGTACAGGCGGCGGCGGCACTTGGTGATCGCTCGGAGAACGCCGAGTACATTTACGGCAAGAAAATGCTGCGCGAAACCGACAGGCGTATCCGCTATCTGGAAAAGCGCTTGAGTGAAGTGACCGTCGTTGACCACGTGCCGGCCGATCAAAGCCGCATTTTCTTTGGTGCCGAAGTGGAGCTGGAAACCGAAACTGGCGAAGCGCGCATCGTGCGCATCGTTGGTCCCGATGAAATCGACACCGAGCGCGGCTGGATCAGCATTGATGCGCCACTGGCCAGAGCGCTGATAAAAAAAACCATTGATGACGAAGTGGCCGTGCGCACGCCGGCAGGTGAAACGCTGTACTACGTCATTGCCGTGCATTATCGACAACCACGTCATTAGCTATCGGTATTGGCGATGATTCAACTTGAACTGATCCGCCGGATTGTAGGTGCCATGTTGATGGTGTTTGGCGTCACCATGTTACCGCCGATGGCCATATCCGTATTGTACAGTGACGGCAAATGGCCAGTGTTTTTCTGGCTGATGGTCATCGCGTTGGCCGTTGGTTACCTGCTGTTTCGCAATACACCAAAACAGCGCGAGCCGAAAACCCGTGATGGTGTTATAGCCGTGGTCTTGATCTGGTTCGGGTTCAGTTTTATCGGAGCGTTTCCTTTGTACTGGGCGCTCGATATCGGATTTGTTAACGCGTTATTCGAAGCCACCTCGGGTTTGTCGACAACCGGCGCGACGGTTTTGCATGGGTTAGACCAATTGCCGAAGTCGATACTTTGGTATCGCCAGCAGTTGCATTTTTTCGGAGGTATGGGGGTTATCGTTTTGGCCGTGGCGATTTTGCCTCTGCTGAACGTCGGCGGCATGCAGCTTTACCGAACCGAAGCAACCGGCCCAAAAAAAGAGGACAAGTTAGCGCCCCGTATTGCCCAAACGGCACGCGTACTGTTTACCGTTTACTTGAGCCTGACGGTGGTCGTTGCGCTGGCATTCTGGCTTTCTGGCATGAATGGGTTTGATGCCATTACTCATGCCATGTCGGCCATCGCCACAGGTGGCTTTGCCAATTATGATGCGTCGTTCGGTCATTTCAATAGTTTGGCTATTGAGCTGGTGGCGCAGTTTGCCATGGTCGCTGGCGCGATGAATTTCGGTCTGCATTACTCCGTTTGGCATAGCCGCGAACTCGGTAGTTATCTGAACGATCAAGAAAGCCGTACGTTTTTTGGCATTCTGTTGTTTGCCATCGCGCTGACTACGCTGGTGTTGTGGTTGCATCATGATGTCGACTCCATTTTCGATGGCTTACGTCGCGCCAGTTTCACGGTTATTGCCATTATGACTGGCACCGGCTTTGGTATAACGGACTTCCACTTGTGGCCCCACTTTCTGCCGGTGATGCTGATCTTCATTAGTTATGTTGGTGGGTGCGCAGGCTCAACCACCGGTGGTTTGAAAGTCATGCGCGTTTTCTTGTTGTTCAAACAAGCCAGTCGGGAAGCGAAACGGTTGGTGCAGCCAAATATTGTTGCCCACATCAAATTCAATGGCCGGATTGTTCCAGAGCAAATTGCCAAAGGGGTCTGGGGCTTTCTGGTGTTGTATGTCATGACGGCCGCAAGCCTGACGCTACTGATGATTCTGGCCGGACTGGAGCCGTTGACGGCGTTTTCGGCGGTCGCAGCGAGTCTGAATAATTTGGGGCCTGGTTTGAACGAGATTGCCTCAACTTCACATGCGGTCAGCGATTTCGGCAAGTTGGTCATGTCGTTTGCGATGATCACCGGCCGGTTGGAAATTCTGACGATTTTCGTTCTGTTTACACCGATATTCTGGCGCCGGTTTTGAACCGAGCGTATGCTGGCGGCCGCGATGATTGACCTATTCCAAGCGAGTGACATCTGAACCATGATTCAATGGACACTGATTGCGCGTACGCTGGGGCATTTACTGATGGCATATGCCGTTTCCCTTTTGCTCCCATTTCTGGTTTCTGTACTGTATGCCGATGGTTTGTATGCTCGTTTTCTTGGATTGAGCATTGGCTTGTTCGGCGTCGGTTTTCTGATGTCTCGCCGAAAAGTTCGCCATGAACCACGCACCCGTGAGGGCATTGTCATTGTCGTGCTGGCCTGGACATCGCTCAGCATTGTCGGCGCGCTGCCATTCTGGTTTGGTTTGCCATGTTCATTTCTTGACGCCGTGTTTGAGTCGACCAGCGGTTTGACCACGACTGGTGCGACGGTATTTTCCGGCCTTGATAACATGGCCAAGTCATTGCTCTGGTATCGTCAGCAGCTTCACTTTTTTGGGGGCATGGGGGTATTGGTTCTTGCGGTGGCCATTCTGCCGATGCTGAAAGTGGGGGGGATGCAGCTCTATAAAACCGAAGCAACCGGCCCAATCAAAGACGACAAAATTGCCCCTCGCGTGCAACAAACCGCACGCACCTTGTTTAACGTTTATGTCTCAATCATTGTCTTTGTGGCGGTGCTGTATTTTCTTGCTGGCATGAATGCCTTTGATGCGATATCGCATGCGATTTCCGCCATTTCCACTGGTGGTTTTGCCAATTACGATGCCTCAATTGGTTATTTCGATTCACGTGCCATTGATTGGATCACGATACTGGCGATGCTTGCCGGTGGCATGAATATGGGATTGCATTTTATTGTTTGGCGGGAAAAATCCTTCACCCGTTATTGGGAGGACCAAGAATTTCGCGCGTTGTTATTTTTTGTGTTGTTGGCAACCGCGCTGGTGATCATGGCTGGCATGTCGACGCAAGCGGAGCTCGGATTGGCGAACTGGTTGCGACTTGCGTTGTTCGAAGTGGTGTCAATCATGACCACAACGGGTTTTGGTATTGCCGACTTCAGTCAGTGGCCGCTGTATGCGCCGATCCTCATTATTTTTGTCAGCTTTATCGGTGGTTGTGCCGGCTCGACCTCCGGCGGCATGAAAGTGCTGAGGGTGTTTTTGCTGTTCAAACAGGCTAGTCGCGAGGCCAAGCATCTGGTGCAACCCAATATCGTCGCCCACATAAAATATAACGGTCGCTTGGTGCCGGATGGTGTTGCCAGCGGCATCTGGGGGTTTTTCGCCCTTTATGTGTTCGCTACCGGCATCCTGACTTTGTTGATGATTGGCGCCGGCTTGAATCCGACCGTGGCGTTTTCGGCGGTCGCGGCGATGGTCAACAATATGGGGCCGGGCTTGGGCGAGGTGTCGTCGACGTTTGCCTCGGTCAGTTCGTTCGGCAAAGTCGTGGCCATTGTCGCGATGCTGTTCGGCCGGCTGGAAATCATGACGATATTTGTATTGTTCACGCCGATCTTCTGGCGTCGTTTTTGAATGTGCTACCGGTAATGATCGGCCCTTGGCAGCACCGGTCAATCTCTGTACAATGCGCGCCCTTTCCCCGAACCTGCATTAGTGAGCGGGTCCGGATTGTCCTCAACACCCACATTTGGAGTGCATCATGTCACTAAGCCTTGAGCAGAAAAACCAGATCATCGCCGACTTCGGTCGCGGCAAGAACGACACCGGTTCGCCGGAAGTCCAGGTCGCCCTGCTGACCGCCCGCATCAACGATCTGCAGAACCATTTCCAGGCCCATGCCAAAGACCACCACAGCCGTCGCGGTCTGTTGCGTCTGGTCAGCCAGCGTCGCGTACTGCTGGACTACCTGAAAGGCAAGAGCCAAGAGCGTTACAGCGCGCTGATCGAGCGTCTGGGTCTGCGTCGTTAAGCGACCGGCACGCCAGCACTTGCGCTGCGAAGCTCTGCAAAAGGCCCCCAACCAGGGGCCTTTTGCGTTTTCGGCCATCCAAATCGGTCAGAACCCTTCATTGCACTGCAAAAGCCGGGCGATCCGGCTGAGGTTTGGTTTAGAATACCGCCCGCAATCAATGGGTAAAAATGTTAGAGATAGGAATCACAGTGAATCCAATTAGCAAAAGCTTTCAATTCGGTGACCATCGCGTCACGTTAGAAACCGGTGCCATCGCCCGTCAGGCGACCGGTGCCGTCATGGTCAATATGAATGACACGGTTGTTCTGGTCACAGCCGTCGCCAAAACCGAAGCCGATCCGAAGAAGGATTTCTTCCCGCTGACCGTGCATTACCAGGAAAAATTCTACGCCGGCGGCCGTATCCCCGGTGGTTTCCAGAAGCGCGAAGGTCGTCCGTCCGAGAACGAAACGCTGGTGTCGCGTCTGATCGACCGTCCGATTCGTCCGCTGTTTCCGGAAGGCTTCCTGAACGAAATCCAGATCGTCGCCACCGTGCTGTCTATCAACCCGGAAGTGACGCCGGACATTCCAGCCATCATCGGTGCCTCGGCCGCCTTGGCGCTGTCCGGTGCCCCGTTCATGGGCCCAATCGGCGCTGCCCGCGTCGGTTACAAAGACGGCCAATACCTGCTGAACCCAAGCAACAAAGCCTTGGCTGATTCCAAGCTGGATCTGGTTGTCGCCGGCACCAAGAGCGCCGTGCTGATGGTCGAATCGGAAGCCCATGAGCTGTCCGAAGAAGTGATGCTCGGCGCCGTCATGTTTGGTCACCAGGCCCAACAGGTCGCTATTGCTGCCATCGAAGAATTTGCCAAAGAAGCTGGCAAACCACGTTGGGACTGGAAGGCGCCGGAACCGAACACGGCATTGATCGAAGCGGTCAAAGCCGAAGCCCAGGCCGGTCTGACCGCCGCATACCAAATCGCTGACAAGCAAGCACGCTATGCCGCCGTTGGCGAGCTGCGTGATGCCGTGGTTGCCAAGCTGGCTACCGGCGAAGAAAGCGCACCAAGCGCTGACGAAGTGAAGAAAATCTTCGGCGACTTGGAGTATCGCACCGTCCGTGACCGCATCGTTTCCGGTGCGCCGCGTATCGATGGTCGCGACCATGACATGATCCGCGCGATCAGCGTTGCCGCTGGTGTGCTGCCACGTACCCACGGTTCGGCGATTTTCACCCGCGGTGAAACCCAGGCCATCGTTGCCGTTACACTCGGCACCGAAAAAGACGGTCAGATCATCGATTCGCCAACCGGTGAAAGCAAAGATCTGTTCATGCTGCACTACAACTTCCCGCCATTCTCGGTCGGCGAAACCGGCATGATGACTGGTCCTAAGCGTCGCGAAATCGGCCATGGCCGTTTGGCCAAACGCGGCGTATTGGCGATGATGCCGAAGTTCGCCGACTTCCCGTACTCGGTCCGCGTCGTTTCCGAGATCACCGAGTCGAACGGTTCCTCGTCGATGGCTTCCGTTTGCGGTTCCTCGTTGGCGCTGATGGACGCCGGTGTGCCGTTGAAAGCACCAGTCGCCGGTATCGCCATGGGCCTGGTCAAAGAAGGCAACCGCTTTGTCGTGCTGTCCGACATTTTGGGTGATGAAGATCACCTCGGCGACATGGACTTCAAAGTGGCCGGTTCCGAAGCCGGTATTACGGCGCTGCAGATGGACATCAAGATCGATGGCATCACCCGCGAAATCATGGAAGTGGCGCTGCATCAGGCAAAAGCCGGTCGCTTGCACATCCTGAGCGTCATGAATGAGGCGATTAACACCGCCCGTCCAGACATTTCCGAGTTTGCGCCGCGCATCCACACGATGAAAATCGATCCGGAAAAAATCCGCGAAGTCATCGGGAAAGGCGGCACGGTCATTCGCAGCATCACCGAAGAAACTGGCACCTCGATCGAAATCCAGGACGACGGCACGATTCGCATCGCCGCTGTTTCCGGTGACCAGGCGAAAGCCGCGATTGAGCGCATCAAATCGATTACCGCCGAAATCGAAGAAGGTCAGGTATTCGAAGGCACCGTTGTCCGTTTGGCCGACTTCGGTGCGTTTGTAAACATTGCTCCGGGCAAAGATGGTCTGGTTCACATTTCGCAAATCACCAACCAGCGCGTCGAGAAGGTCGGCGATTACCTGAAAGAAGGTCAGGTCGTCAAAGTCAAAGTGCTGGAAGTCGACAAGCAAGGCCGTATTCGCCTGTCGATGAAGGCGCTGATGGAAGAAGGCAACGCCTAATCGATCAGTAAATAAAAAAGGAGCGGCAACGCTCCTTTTTTATTGCCGAAAAAATGCCGGCGCTGACAACATCGATACGGCAGTGATAGGCTGAACGCCTTTTCTTCTTGCGCATGGCTTATGAACACGTTTCAACGCTTAATGGTGTCCCGCGCGGAATTTTTGCAGGCGTTCCGCGACCAACAGCCCGACAACGAATGGTGGCTTGACCGGCAAACGGGAGAACTGATTTTTATCAGCCCGGACGTGGCGGCAGAAGAAGAGCACGAACTGGATGTCGAAGCGCTGAAGCGTAGTGAACCGCAACGGCTGCTGGCGATTGTTCCGGTATCGTCACGTCAGGCCTATCGCCTGATGCAACAGTTTGTCGAACAGCTTGATGATCAGCATGCTGCGACAGTACTGAGCGAGGCGATCAAACAGAAGCGGGCATTTTTTCAGTTTCAGGATCGGTTGCACGACTTTCCCGGCTTGCGGGAACAGTGGTTGGCAGCGGAACAACAGGGAATGAGTGAACTGGCCGAACAGTGGTTGAAGCAACAGGGGATTGCCGTTGACTGGCAGCCGTGAAACGATAGCAAAAATGATAATCAGGAGTAAGTGATGCCGTTCTGGCGCTACCTGCAACCACAATATTGGGCAACGCTGATTCGCCGTTCATTGTTGCGCGAAAATCTGGCCATGTTGATCTGGTTTTGCCTGCCAAATGACGATCAGGAACGCGATGATATCGAGATCCTGAAACGCGTCTCGGTGTTGGTGCGCTGGTGCGAAACCGGCGTCAAACCGGAGCATAATCATGGCAAGCCGATCGAGCATATCGTGGCGCTGTGTCGTCAGGGCGATGACCGTGACGAAATGTTGACGACGTCTTCAGCGCTGCATCAAAGCTATCGACGTTTATGTGGTGAGGCGGCATGTGTCGATCCGCGGCTGCCCTGGTCACAGGAGTTTGCCGATCAACCACCGCGTCAGTCCATGCTGTCGCTGTACCGGCAGGTACTGCATTTACGCAAACGTTTTTACGCCAGCCGGGTGCAGTGGAGCGAATTCAATATTTCCCAGCTTGGCGGGTTGATTCCCGTGGTCTCCGGTTTTTTCCTGATTACCGGCTATCTGTACAACAGCTTTTTTCTGCAGCCATTTGGTATCGAGATATCCCGTTACTTTGGTTTGACCGATTATCTGGCCGCAAGCCTCGACGGCATTGTTCCGACCCTGCTGGCCATTCTGCTGACGTTTATCCCAATGATTCTGACCATGGCGCGCATAAGGCAGTCTCATTTGACCAGAGTCATTGGCGCTCGCCGCAGCATCGACGTATCGACAGTCGCGGCATTGGTCGGCGCTATCATCATGGCGGTTTATCACTATCAGGGCGATCAGCATGCGTTCATTGCTGCAGTGTTTGTTGCCGGTATCATGTTCGCCACCATCATGCCAGCTTTTGCCTCGTTACGTTTTCAGCGGCCGACGCGCGCGTATTTTGCGCTGGCCTATATGCCAATCTACTTAAGTGTTTTAATTTTCTTTGCGACAACCGAACGGTTGAAGCTGGAGGAGAAAAATGGTTTCCGTCCAGATCATATCGTCACCAGTAACGGCCTTACGGAACGATTTCAGTTGCTGGCCGGAAACAGCTTGTATTTGTTTCTGCGTAACGAGCACAAAGAAGTGGTGATCATTCCCATTGAGGCGATTGAACGCATCGAAAAACTACCGCGTTCGGAAGATAAAAAAACGCCGACCACTTGAGGTCGGCGTTTTAGTTGCTCGTTACATTGCCTGCAAATCCGTAAGTACCTGAGCACTGTGTTCATCGGCGTTGACCGATTCGTAGTGTTTGACGACAAAGCCTTCCGGATTGATCACAAAGGTTTGGCGTTTGGTGTATTTGATCGGTCCCATACCTCCCAGCACGTCATAGGCTTTCGCGGCTTTTTCTTCGGTGTCAGCGAGCAACGGGAACGGGATGCCGATGGTCTTGGCAAAATCCTGATGTGATTCGACGTCATCAAGGCTGACGCCAACAATTTCCGCATTCAAGGCCTTGAACTTGTCGTAATCGCGGGAAAAATTTTTCGCTTCGGTGGTGCAACCGGGCGTGTTGTCTTTCGGGTAGAAGTACAACACCAGCCATTTGCCCTTGAAGTCGTTCAAGGTGCGAACTTCATTGCTTTGGTCGGGTAGCGAAAACTCGGGCGCCGCAACGCCAACCAGATTGGCGGCGAACATCAGTGGCGAAAACAATAATACAGCGGCGGCAAACAGGAAACGCATGGCATGGCTCCAGCTGAGGTGGATGTATGGTGAATGTTACTACGTCTGCGCTGTAGGGTTCGATCAGGCGGGCAGCAGCAGGCACCGGCCATTACTACCGGAGCCTAGCAGGGAGCAACTATTCAGCGTATTTGCTGTTTGCCTGCTGCGGTCGCAGTCAGCGTTTTGCTCGGGTCAGCACCATAGGCAATGGCGACACGGGCGAACATATTGTCCTTTTCCGGCAAGGTTGCAGTGGCTCGCGATGTCGCGTAATAGGGGTCTATGCCTAGCGTCAGTGCCGTTTTGAATGTGCTTTCGGCATACTCCGGTGCAACCAAAAGCGCCGCGCTGAAGCGTTCCGGGCTATCCGGTGGCAGATTCAGCAAGGCCGTTCTGACTTGCCGGTTGTAGCAAGATTCTCGCTCCAGTTCATAATCTGCATTGGGACTGACCACATTGGCCGGATAGCGTAGTGAGCACTCGCTCAATGCCTGATGAAACTCATCCATGTAGTTGCGCTGTTCGCCTTGCACGACAGCCGTTGCCAGCAATAGTCCGGCGCTCCAGCCGAAACCCTTCAAAGCCCGCATAACTCCTCCTTGAAGTCCTTGGGATTGGACTTTTAAGTGTAGAACGGCCTTAACTGGGCGATGGCCCGGCACCAAAACCGATCTATTACTTTCGGGGCTCAGCAGCGGCAGTTATATAACTGCTTTGGTGTTACTGATGCAGGCAGCTACCGCCCAGATACAAGCGACCGGGCGCCGGAATGGCAGACCAGGAGCCCGGCATCTTGTAGATAATGGCGCTACCAGGCCGGCAATAGCGGGTGTAGTCAGCCAGCTCGTGGCGGTCGCGGGCTGCATTGCTTTGGCCAGAGAAATGGGCGCAGCCGCTAAGCAACAGCGCTGACGCCGCAAAGGTAAGGCTTAATTTGCTCATGTTCATCTTCACTGCAGGGAGCATACATTGGGTATAGCCAAGCAGTGCCAAGGAACGCAAATTGAGAAGGAAATAAAACTGCTCGTTTTTATGCACGAATCAAACATAGCGCCATAACACGGCGCCCCAGAGCACGGCACAGACCAACAAACTGATCAACACTGCTGCCGAGCCCATGTCTTTGGCTCGACCTGACAGCTCATGATGTTCATGGCCGGTACGGTCGACGACCGACTCGATCGCGCTGTTCAGCAGCTCGGTAATGATGACCAGCAGCACACCAGCCACTAATGCCGCTAACTCCAGCGGGTTCTCGGCAATGATGAATGCCAGTGGAATCAACACCAGCGCCAGTACCGCTTCCTGACGGAACGCCGCTTCATTCTGCCAGGCCGCTTTGAAGCCTTTCATTGAATAGCCGAAAGCGTCAAACAGACGTACGAATCCGGTCTTTCCTGGTTTTGCCATGATGCATTCACACTGCGCGTTGGTGTTGAGGGCGCCTGTATACCGGAGCTGTTCCGGCGTGGCAAGCGTTGTCACAAAGCGTTCATGACACTGCCATCGCGCTGCAATGGTCGTTTTTTAAGCTGACCTTGCTATGAAAAGACTCTCGCTGCTGACATTGCATGACGCCGATACCCGCTTGTATCGCTGGTGCGCCAGCCGCAAGCACCGGGACGGGCTGGCACGCACCGCTTACTGGGTATCGAAAACCGGTGACGGCCCGATTTACGCGGTCATCGCGATTCTGCTGGCATTTTTTGAGCCGGAGCACGGGCTGAGCCTGCTGCAGGCTGGTTTGTTTGCCTATGCCATCGAAGTACCGGCTTATATCGGGCTGAAAAAGCACATCAAGCGTGAGCGGCCATTTGTGCGCCTGAACAGCTGGCACTACATCGTGCCTTCCGACGACAAATCGGCAGGATTGCCGATTTGCGCAGCGAAGCTGGTGAAACTCCTGTACAGGGATGTACAGGACGAATTCAGCTTTCCTTCCGGTCACACCGCCGCGGCGATGGTCTGGGCCGTTTTGATTGCGACCTTCTACCCGGCGTTTTTGGCACTGGTGTTGGTCTGGGCTCTGATGGTTGGCGCTTCCCGGGTGCTGCTCGGCGTGCATTATCCCGGCGACATTCTGGCCGGCCTGGTGCTCGGCATCAGTAGTGCTTATCTCGGCCTGAATCTGGCCTCCTGGTTTTGGGGCTGAACCCGCCTTGACACTCATTCCTTGGCAAGAGAATCCATGATGCGGCTGTTATATGGGGTGCAAGGCACCGGCAACGGCCACCTGACCCGGGCCCGGGCCATGCTGCCGGCGCTGCGTGACTGCGGCTTTGAGGTCGATGTGCTGGTCAGTGGTCGTGATCGTCTGGCGCTGTTTGGTACCGAAAGCTTTGGCGATTTCCAGTGGCGCCAGGGCATGTCGTTTGTCATGGAAAAAGGCCATATCGCGCCACTGAAAACGCTGGTCAATCTGCAACTAAAACGTTTTTTCCGTGATGTCAGTGCGTTGTCACTGGCGCAGTACGATCTGGTTGTCACCGACTTTGAACCGGTGACCGCCTGGGCCGCCATGCGTCAACGCGTGCGCTGCGTCGGACTTGGTCATCAGTATGCGTTCCGGCACCGGATTCCGACCAAGGGCATCAATATTCCCTCGCGTTTGACGATGCGTTACTTCGCCCCGGTCGATCAGCCTATCGGCTTGCACTGGCATCATTTCGGCGAGCCGATTCTGCCGCCGATACTGGAAGCCTTCAGCGCACCGGTTGAGGTGCGCGACAACCATTTTCTGGTGTATTTGCCGTTCGAAGATACGGCCGATTTGCTGGCATTGTTGAAACCGTTCAGCCAATGTCATTTCGACTTGTATGCCGGCGTCAGCCAGCGCGAGCAGCACGGCAATGTTACGGTGCATCCGTTTTCGCGCGAAGGCTTTGCCCAACATCTGTTGCACTGTGAAGGGGTGATCACAGGCGCAGGCTTTGAGTTGCCGTCAGAAGCCATTGTGCTCGGTAAAAAGTTGTTGGTACGGCCACTGCAAGCGCAACTGGAACAGGAAAGCAACGCCAAAGCGCTGCAACTTTTGCAGCGCGCCGACGTCATGCATCGGCTGGAGCCGGAAGCGGTGGCACGCCTGTTGGCGCAACCGGCATCGACGCCGGTGGTGTATCCGAACGTCGCACAAAAGGTGGCACGCTGGTTAAGCGCCGCTTCGCCACAACCGGTCGCCGAGCTGGCGCGAGAATGCTGGCAACAAACGCAAGGAATCGAATTGATGGCTAAGCATTTGCCGGCACCACAAACGATTATTGCGGCTGCCCAACGCGGATAAAAAAGAATTCCTGAACTTCGCTTGTAACCCGCTAACAGACTCCCTATAATGCGCCCCCTCAGACGCGGGGTGGAGCAGTCTGGTAGCTCGTCGGGCTCATAACCCGAAGGTCGTAGGTTCAAATCCTGCCCCCGCAACCAGGTTTCTTAACGGGCCCCGGATTTCTTGGGGCTTTGTCGTATTTGGGCCTTGTGGTTTACACTACAGGGCCTGTGCAAACAGCGAGAGGCTGTCTGCAAACGGGTCACCTCACAGGTGATTTAGCGTAAGCGCCCGGTAAGCCGACCACATTTGTTCTGGTCGCCGCCTTACCCGTCAAGAAAACCAGAACAGCGGTTTTCATCGAATTACGAATGGGCACTTGTGCCCATTTGTTGTTTTTGGCTTCGGCGCGGAAATTCCTTTTCCGTTGAGTGCTGTCTGACCCGGGATTGGCTCGGCTGTCGTCGTGGAATTTTTTTGGAGTGGGTATGGCGGATAAATCCGCACTGATCGCAATGTTGAAACCGGCTGTTGAAGCCGCTGGCATGGAGTTCTGGGGCCTGGAATTGATGGTCTCGCAACGCCATGCCTTGTTGCGTGTGTTTATCGAACACGAAGACGGTGTCACCGTTGATGATTGCGCGCGCGTCAGTCACCAGATTTCCGGTGTGCTCGATGTCGAAGACCCGATCAGCACCGAATACCGGCTGGAGGTGTCATCGCCAGGTTGGGATCGGCCGCTATTTACCGAAGATCAGTTTGCCCGCTTTGTCGGCGGCAAAATCAAATTCAAAACCATTTTACCGGTGCAGGGGCGTCGCAACTTCACTGGCACGCTGGAAGCCGTTCAGGACGGCACCATTACATTGGCATTAGATGCTGAGACACGTGTGAACATTTCGCTCAGTCAAATCGACAAGGCGCATGTGGTCCCCGATGTGCAAGCAGAATTAAGCAAGAAACGGTAAGAGGTGTTCCATGAATAAAGAAATTCTCATGGTGGTGGAAACGGTTTCCAACGAAAAAGACGTGAATCCGGAAACCATTTTCGAAGCGTTGGAAGCAGCGATCGCCACGGCCACGAAGAAAAAGCAGCATCTCGATATCGATGTGCGGGTAAAAATCGATCGCAAATCCGGCGACTACGATACTTTCCGCCGTTGGGAAATCGTCGCGGATGATGAGCCGATGGAATTTCCGTTGAAGCAAATCACCTTGTCGGCTGCGCAGGAAATGGAACCGGGTGTTGAACTCGGTGGTTACATTGAAGAACCGATGGAGTCGATTGATTTCGGTCGTATCGCTGCGCAAACCGCCAAGCAAGTTATTGTGCAGAAAGTGCGCGAAGCCGAGCGGGCGAAAATTCTCGGTGCGTTCTATCACCGTGTTGGCGAGCTGATCACCGGCGTCGTCAAGAAAACCGTGCGCGACGGCATCATTCTCGATTTGGGCAACAACGCCGAAGCGATTATTCCGCGCGAAGAACTGATGATGCGCGAAACCTTCCGTCCTGGTGATCGCGTTCGTGCTTATTTGTTTGCTGCCAAGCCGGATGCCCGTGGTCCGCAACTGTTCATGAGCCGCACCCGTCCGGAAATGCTGATCGAATTGTTCCGCATTGAAGTGCCGGAAATTGCCGAAGGCGTCATTGAAATCAAGGGCGCTGCCCGCGACCCGGGTTCACGCGCGAAAATCGCCGTGCACTCGAAAGATCGCCGCATCGATCCGCAGGGCGCCTGTATCGGTATGCGCGGTTCGCGTGTGCAGGCCGTTTCCAATGAGTTGGGTGGTGAGCGTATCGATATCGTGCTGTACGACGACAACCCGGCGCAGTTTGTCATCAACTCGATGCAACCGGCCGAAATCGGTTCCATCGTTGTCGATGAAGATCGTCACGCGATGGATGTTGCCGTTGCCGACGATCAATTAGCGCAAGCCATCGGTGCTCGCGGTCAGAACGTACGCTTGGCGTCGCAACTGACCGGTTGGACCTTGAACGTCATGACTCAGGCGGATGCCGAAGCGAAACAAGCGAAAGAAAGCGAATCGGTGTTGAGTTTGTTTGTTGAAGAACTCGGTGTCGACGAAGAGCTGGCTACGGTGCTGATTCAGGAAGGTTTCTCCAGCCTCGAAGAAGTGGCCTACGTACCGCTGGCCGAGATGCTGGAAATCGAAGGTTTCGATGAAGATCTGGTCAACGAACTGCGCAACCGCGCCAAAGATGCGTTGCTCAATCGCGCCATCGCCAAAGAAGAAAAATTGGCGAAGAACGAGCCGGCCGAGGATTTATTGAACATGGACGGCATGGATACGCATTTGGCGTACGTGCTGGCCAGCAAAGGCATCTGCACAATGGAAGATCTGGCTGAACAAGGCACCGATGATTTAGTCGGTATCGAAGGCCTGACCGAAGAAAAAGCCGCTCAACTGATCATGACCGCTCGCGCGCCATGGTTTGCCGATGAGCAATAAGCGCTAGTCGCAGGAGAAGCTGAAATATGTCCGAACTCACCGTTGCGCAATTGGCCGAAAACGTCGGCACGCCGGTCGAGAAGCTGTTGGAGCAGCTTAGCGCGGCCGGCATTAAGGTCAAAGGACCGAAAAGCCTGGTGAATGAAACCCAGAAGCAGGAATTGCTCAATTATTTGCGTCGCAGCCACGGCGAAGAAACCGGCGGCCCGCAGCGCATTACCTTGCAGCGTAAACAGCTGTCGACGCTGAAAGTGTCGTCCGGCTCCGGCACCAAGAGTGTGCAGGTGGAAGTGCGTAAGAAGCGCACCTTCGTCAAACGCACGCCGGAAGAGCTGGCGGCATTGGAAGCGGCATCGAAAGAACAGGAAGAGTCCGCGACAACTGATGTTGCACCGGTGATCGAAGCCGCCGAGGAAGTGGTTGAGGCACCACCGCCGCCACCAGCATTGCACAAACCTGCTGACACGCCAGCCCCGGCGGCCATTGCCAAGCCCGAACCGAAGCCTGAGCCGGCGAAAGCGGGCGAAGCACCGAAGCGTGACCTGGAAGAAATTCGTCGCGAAGCCGAGCTGGAAGCGCGGGCCAAAGCCGAAGAAGAAGCGCGTCGTCGCGAAGAAGAGGCACGCCGCAAAGCGGAAGAAGCGAAAACCGAAGCCGCCAAGAAAGCCAAAGGCAAACCAGCGGTAAAAGCGCCGCTGAAACAGCTGGCGAAAGAAGACGAAGATCGCCGTTCGCACAAATCGGCGGGCCATACTCATAAAGAAGGCGCGCGTCGTCGTTCTGAACTCGACGAGCGCACCTTCAAGAAAGGCCGCATGCCAGGTCTCGGTGAGGACGATGAATTCGTTCGCGGTGGCGGAGGTCGTCGCAAAAAGCGTGCGACGCCACAATCGATGCAGCAACAGTTCTCGAAACCAACCGCTCCGGTGGTTCGCGAAGTCGCGATTCCGGAAACGATTACGGTTAACGAGCTGGCGCAGAAAATGGCCGTCAAGGTCGCCGATCTGATCAAAGCGTTGATGAAGATGGGCATGATGGCCACGATCAACCAAGTGCTGGATCAGGACACGGCCATTCTGGTCGTCGAAGAACTGGGCCACACCGCCAAGCCGATGAGCGAAAACGCGCTGGAAACCGAACTGCTCGCCGAAATGAAAGGCGGCGAACTGGAGCAGTTACCGCGTGCGCCGGTGGTAACCATCATGGGTCACGTTGACCACGGTAAAACCTCGTTGCTCGACTACATTCGCCGCACCAAAGTCGCGGCCGGTGAAGCCGGTGGCATTACCCAGCATATCGGCGCGTACCACGTTGAAACGCCGCGCGGTGTCATTACTTTCCTCGACACCCCTGGCCACGCCGCGTTCACCGCGATGCGTGCTCGTGGTGCTCAGGCCACCGACATCGTCGTGCTGGTCTGTGCGGCCGACGACGGCGTCATGCCACAAACCATCGAAGCGATTCAGCATGCCCGCGCCGCGGAAGTGCCAATCGTTGTCGCCGTAACAAAAGTCGATAAACCGACTGCCGATCGCGACAAAGTGCGCACCGAGTTGTCGCAGCACAACGTCATTTCCGAAGACTGGGGCGGCGACACGCAGTTCGCGTACGTCTCGGCCAAATCCGGTGAAGGCGTTGACGAATTGCTGGAAAAAATTCTGCTGCAGTCGGAAGTGTTGGAATTGACTGCCAACGTCGAAGGCCCGGCCCGCGGCGTCGTCGTCGAAGCCCGTCTCGACAAAGGTCGTGGTCCGGTTGCCACCGTGCTGGTGCAAGCCGGCACGCTGCGTAAAGGCGATATTCTGCTGTGCGGTACGCAATATGGCCGCGTTCGTCAGTTGCTCGATGAAACCGGCAAACCGACTGATGAAGCCGGCCCGTCGATTCCAGTCGAAGTACTGGGTCTTGATGGTGTGCCGACTGCCGGTGATGAAGCGACGGTTGTGGCCGATGAGCGTAAAGCGCGCGAAGTGGCGCTGTTCCGTCAGGGCAAGATCCGCGATGTTCGTCTGTCGAAACAGAAGACGCGTTTGGAAGACATGTTCGCCAACCTGCAGGAAGGCAATGTCTCGACGCTGAACCTGGTCGTCAAAGCCGACGTCAACGGTTCGGTCGAAGCCTTAAGCGAATCGCTGACCAAATTGTCGACCGGCGAAATTCAGGTCAAGGTCATCGCTTCCGGCGTTGGCGCGATTACCGAATCGGACGCCAACCTGGCGGCCGCTTCCGACGCGATCATCGTTGGCTTCAACGTGCGTGCCGATGCCTCAGCGCGCAAAGTGCTGGAAGCCAACGGCGTCGACGTTCGTTACCACAACATCATTTACGATGTGATCGACGAAGTGAAGCAAGCGATGTCCGGCATGTTGTCGCCGGAACGCAAACAGAAAATCGTTGGTCTGGCCGAAGTGCGCGACGTGTTCCGTCATCCAAAGTTCGGCGCCATCGCCGGCTGTATGGTCACCGAAGGTTTCGTCAAGCGTTCGAACCCGATCCGCGTGCTGCGTGACAACGTCGTGATTTTCGAAGGCGAGCTCGACAGCTTGCGTCGCTTCAAAGACGACGTCAGCGAAGTGCGTGCCGGCATGGAATGCGGTATCGGCGTCAAGAACTACAACGATGTGCGCGTAGGCGACCAGATCGAAGTGTTCGAAATCGTCGAAGTGGCCAGAACGATCTAAGTCAAATAACGCTGGGCGGTCCGTGTTGAGTCGGCCCGCCCAGCGTGAATCTGCCGTACTGGCTGGCACCACTGGTCAGTACGTTGCGCAATAGGTGTGAAGTATGGGTAAAGAATTCAGTCGTACGGATCGCGTCGCGCAGGAAGTGCAGCGTGAGTTGGCGATGTTATTGCAGCGTGAGGTCAAAGATCCACGCGTCAGCATGGCGACCGTTTCCGCGGTCAAAGTGTCCAAGGATTTGTTGAATGCGCAAGTGTTCGTGACCTTTATGGGGCAGGATACGCCACAGCAAATCGATCAAGCGATTCTGGCGCTGAACAAGATGGCCGGATTCCTGCGCAGCATGCTGGCCCAGCGGATTCGCATGCGTCAGTTGCCGCGCCTGCAGTTTGCTTACGATGAGTCGCTGACCCGCGGTCGGCAGTTGTCGTCGCTGATCGATCGAGCCATTGCCAGCGACGAAGCGCGTCGCGACGACTCCATCTACGAAGAAGAATAACCAACATAACGCGGATAAGATCCGCGTTATGCACTTAAGCAGGACCAACCATGCAGGTCAAAATTCCGCGCCGTCCGATCAGCGGCGTGCTGCTATTGGACAAAATCACCGGCGTCAGCTCGAACAGCGCGCTGCAGCGGGTCAAGCGTCTGTACCAAGCTGAAAAAGCCGGCCACACCGGCAGCTTGGATCCGCTGGCCTCCGGTTTGCTGCCGATTTGCCTTGGCGAAGCCACCAAATTTTCCCAGTATCTGCTCGATGCCGACAAAGTCTACGAAGTGACGGCAAAGTTCGGTGTGCGCACCGATACCTTTGATGCCGAAGGTAAAGTGCTGGCCGAGCAGCCAGCGATAGCCGACGAAACCAAACTGCGTGCCGTCGTGCAAAGCTTTCTCGGTGAGCAGCAGCAATTGCCGCCTATGTATTCAGCGCTGAAAAAAGATGGCAAGCCGCTGTATGAATTGGCGCGTCAGGGTATTGAAATCGAGCGGGAAACGCGCACGATCACGATTTTCTCTCTGGATATCGTCAACATCGAATGGCCGCAGGTTGCTTTCCGCGTTCACTGCAGTAAAGGCACTTACATTCGCACCTTGATCGACGATATGGGGTTGGCGTTTGGCTGTGGCGCCTACGTTACCGTGCTGCGTCGTACTGCTGCCGGACATTTTTCCTCGGAGCAAATGCTCACCTCCGACGCCATTGACGCGTTGAAAAATGAACAAGGTCTAGACGCCATTGATCAATTGTTATTACCGATTGAGTCGCTGATCCCACAGTTTCCGATCGTTACCTTGAAAGCGCCGATGGCGCATTTCCTGATGAATGGCCAGGCCGTGTATTTATCATCGGTGAAAACCGAGGGACTCCATGCCCTGTTTCGCGAAGACGGCACGTTTCTTGGTGTTGGTGAAGCCGATGGCGTCGGCAATATTCAACCGAAACGCTTGGTGCGCTTAGCTGATTGAAGCCGCTTGCTGAAAGCGCTGTTTGAATTCGCCATACCAGCTTTCGATTTGCGCCAAAGGCATGGGTCTTCCGTAGAGGAAGCCTTGCCCATACTGACAGCCACCCAACACCAGCGAGTTCTGCTGCGCGCTGGTTTCAATGCCTTCGGCGACGACGTCCAGGCGAAGATTGGCTGCCATGGCCAGCACTGCCGCAACGATGGCATTGTTCGACTGATCCAGCGGCAAGTCGCGAACAAAGCTGCGATCAATTTTCAAGGTGTTGACCGGCAACTGACGCAGATAGCTCAGCGAGCAATGACCAATGCCGAAATCGTCAATCGCGACTCGAACACCCAACTGCTTCAAAGCGCCAAGCATTTTGGTGGCTTCATTGATGTCGTGAATCAATGAGTTCTCGGTGATTTCCAGTTCCAGTAGTGAAGGTGAAAGACCGGACTGTTGCAGTGAGCGCCGGCAATCGGCAATCAATGTGGTATCGGCAAACTGCCGTGGCGATAAGTTGACACTGATTTGCACCGGGTGGCCAATGGCACTCGATAGCGCATGTTGTTCACGCATTGCCTGCTGCAACACCCAGCGTCCGATTTCCTGAATCAAGCCGTTATCTTCGGCGATATGCAGAAATTTATCGGGCGTCAGAATGGAAGACTGATATTGCCAGCGGATCAGCGCCTCAAAACCGCTGACGCGAAAATCCTGAAGGGAAATTTTCGGCTGCCAATACAGCAGGAATTGCTGTTCGTTCAAGGCTTGGCGCAAGCGCAAATCCATTTCGTGTCGTTGTTCCGCGGCGTGCTGCAATTCAACGGTGAAAAAGCGATAACAATGCCGCCCGGCTTCTTTCGCTTTGTACAAGGCCAAATCGGCATTCTTCATCACCTGTACCGCTTCATCGCCATCGTCCGGGATTAGCGTGACGCCAAGACTGGCAGCAATCGGTTGTAAACGACCATGTAGTTGCACTGGTGTTTCCAGTCGTGCCAGCAAGTCTTCGGCGATCTGCGCCACATCGTTGGCGGTGCCGACATTGTTCAGAATGATGGCAAACTCATCGCCGCCGAGTCGCGCACAACTGTCGTCACGACGAATGGCACTGGACAAGCGCTTCGATACTTCTTTCAACACCTCGTCGCCGGCATCGTGACCAAGGCTATCGTTGATCTCCTTGAAATAATCGAGGTCGATATAAATCAGCGCTGCTCGTGCATGGGTGCGGCGCACGCGCTCCAATGAGGCCTGTAATTGCCGACGGAACAGGTGACGATTATCAAGACCCGTCAGCGCATCCTGAAACGCCAATCGCTCGACTTCGGCTTGGCTGCGTTTCAATTCGGTAATGTTTTCGCCGCTGATCAGGTAATGAGTGATCTGTTTGTCACCATCAAACAATGGTGACAGGGTTTGCAGCACGGTTGTTGTGCCCTCGCGTTTGTGCGGCCATTGTCTTTCGGTTTGCGCAGCCCGTGTGAGGTTGCCACTATCCATCGTGGCCAACAGGGCCGACTCCAACGGCAGCACATCACCGACCGGCTTTTTCAGCATTTCTTGCAGGTTGAAACCGGTCATCTCCAGAAAGCGTTGGTTAGCATATTCAATCCGCAACTGCCTATCGACTATCACCACACCGTTACCAGCCTGTTCGACCGCTTGCAACAGCTTGCGGTTGTCGCGCTCAGCCAACTGCTTTTCATGAATTTCTGATTCCAGTCCTTGCACGAGGCGCCGCACCTCGGAAACCATGTCGGCGAAACTGTGGTTCAGCAGGCCGATTTCGTCTTTCCCTTCTGGAGGCAGCGGCGTATCCCAGTGGCCTTCGGCAATGTCGGCAGACGCCGTCGCCAACTGCCGTAATGGGCGCAAGAATATCCGGGAGAATAATTGGTAAACCAACAATCCCGTTAGCACGCCAATCAATAACGCTATCCAGAACAGTTGCAGCTGCATGTTGACGATGCGTTCATTGACGAAAGTCTTGTCGCCAACTAACACCAGATACCAGCCAATACTGTCTAGTCGCTGCGGACTGGCGTAATAGGGGTGGCCATTCTGATCGAGGCGGTAGTCTTGCACGTGTCCCGACAACCATTTCGCCACTTCTGTCTCCGGTAGCAGGGGCGAGGTTTGTGCCGTCAACAGGGTATTCATTTTTGCTTGTTGCGACAGCAGCACCGACAACTGGTGCGAGTCAGTAATTAACTCGCCGTGTTCATTGACCAACAACACATCGATATCGTCGTGCGACTGCACGTAATCATCAATCGTCGTGAACAACTCATCAAGAACCAGATCATTTCCCGTAATGCCGCGAAACTGGCCACCGACGTACACTGGCACAATCAAGCTTGTCATCCATCGATGCCAGACATCGTCATAATACATCGGCGTCCACACCGGCTTGCGCGAAGGATTTTTTTCCGGCGTGGCAACGTTGTAGAACACGTCTTGTTGGAAGTCGTGTTCTGCTTCAATCTCCAAAGCCCATTGCGGCGGAAAAATGCGAATGAACTGTTCTTCGCTGATGAAATAGAAATTGAACAAGGAGTCGCGCAGGGTGGGCGTCAGCACGCGCCAAATCACTGCAGTTTGCTGAAATAACCCGGCGACTTGTTCGCTGCTTTGATGACCCGCAGCAATAAAGGCAGCGGAGACTTCGTCATCCTGTCGACGCGAACCATCGGGCTGCAACGGCGGTAGTGCGACATCGCCTGTCGGTGCGGCAAATGCTTGTTCGCTTACGGTTTGATTGGCGGACAACGCCAAGCGTTTCTGGTTATCGATATGCAGGTCGACAAGGCGCGCCAGTTCAATCGCCTGCTGGGCAATATTCTCACGGGCCAGCTCCCGCAAACGCTCCGCCTCTGAACGAGCCAGCCAAGCCCCTGCCAGCATCACGCATAGCACGCAGGTGGTTGGCAGCAGTAACGCCAGTTTCAACGCAATGGAGTGTCGTCGGGATGATTGTCGTATCGGCATGAAGCGGTTTTGTCGTGGTTATTACCGTCAGTATAGGTGGATAACCGTGACTCACCGCGTCAACCCGGGATTTCAGCTGGCAGCCATCCCCAAAAACCGGCCAAGGCGAAAGATGAGGGGACAGAATAGGCACGCAAAGGCCGGAGTTAGCAGGTAGTGAATGCGGATTCTGAGCACTGCATTCACGCAGCTCGCCGAGCTCCTGGCATTGTCGATATGGCCGCTAGTCGATACGACGCAACACCTGCTCCGCATCACCCTCCGTCTGGCGCCGCTCCATCGCTTTGGCGCCGGTTGTGGCGGCCAGCGCATACTGTTTCAGAAAGCGTCGGCAGGCATTGCATAGCATCAGGTGCAGGCGCACCGCCAGGCGGCGGCTCAGCGGCAATTGCCGGTCATGGATATCGCCGGCGTGTTCGGCGATGTTTTTACAGCTCAGCATTCGCCTGTCTCCTGAAAATGTTCGACGGTTTGGAAAAGCTTGAGGCGGGCGCGATGGAGTAACACCCGGACATTGGATGAGCTGATGTCGAGCACGTTACAAATTTCGTCGAGCTCCAGATCCTGGACATGACGCAGCACGAACACGGTCTGTTGCAGGTCCGGCAACTTGTTCAGGGTTTTCTCCAGACAGCGCCCCAGTTCGCCCTGCTCCAGCAATTGATCCGGGTTTTCATTGCCCCAGTCGCCGGGCATTTTCGACCAGTGGCCATCGGCCGGATGGAAGCGCTCCCAAAAGCCCGGGTTGTCCTCGACGGCGGCATCGAGCGATAGCTCCGGCTTGTTTTGCCGGTGCCGGCTGTTGGCAGCGTTAATCACGATGCGAGTCAGCCAGGTTTTCAGGCTGGAACGCCCCTCAAATTTTGGCAAGGCCCGCCAGGCGCTAATCCAGGCTTCCTGCAGCACCTCTTCGGCCTGGGCCTGACCGACGATGCTGCTGGCCAAGGCCAGCAACTTTCGATGGTAAGCACGTACCAGCGAGGCGAAGGCTTGCTTATCGTGTTGCTGCAATGCGGGCAGCAGAGTGTCGATATCCATGCACAAAGGACTTATCTCAGCGGAGCGCTAGTGTCCGCCAAGCGCGTGCATCGGTAAAGACTCGGCTTTAAGCCGCTATTGCCGTTTGCGTCAGCCGCCCAGCTTACGTACAATACCCGACCCCCGAATACGGGGCATCCCTGAAAAGTGCTTTACCGCCTTTTCTCCTTGCTGCAGCAGGCCTCACGAATCGCCTGACTGTAGTGAAACCCAAAAGGAGCACAACATGCGCCATTACGAAATCGTGATCATGGTGCACCCGGACCAAAGCGACCAAGTCGGCGCGATGGTCGAGCGTTATCAGAAGACCATCACTGACAACGCTGGCAAGGTGCATCGCTTCGAAGACTGGGGCCGCCGTCAGCTGGCCTACAGCATTGAAAAACTGCACAAAGCACACTACGTCCTGATGAACGTTGAGTGCACCGGTGAAGTCGTCAAAGAGCTGGAGCACGCCTTCCGCTTCAATGACGCCGTCATTCGCCATCTGATCACCAAGATGGACAAAGCCGTCACCGAACCTTCTCCGCTGCTGAAAGCGAAAGAAGAAAAAGACACCCGCCGTCGCAGCGACGACAGCGATTCCTCTGATGCCGACGCGGCCTAATAAGGAGACACCCTATGTCACGTTATTTCCGCCGTAAAAAATTCTGCCGCTTCACCGCAGAAGGCATTGAGCAGATCGACTACAAAGATCTGAACATCCTGAAAGCCTACATCACTGAAACTGGCAAAATTGTCCCGAGCCGCATCACCGGCACGCGCGCCAATTACCAGCGCCAGCTGGCTGTCGCCATCAAGCGCGCCCGCTTCCTGGCCCTGCTGCCATACTGTGATGCTCACGAATAAGCGATAGGAGTTAAGCAACCATGCAAGTTATTCTGCTGGAAAAAATCCGTCGCTTGGGCAACCTGGGTGACACCGTTGATGTCCGTTCTGGTTATGGCCGCAACTTCCTGATCCCGCAAGGCAAAGCCGTGTCCGCGACTGCCGCCAACAAGGCGCATTTCGAAGCACGCCGCGCTGAGCTGGAGAAAAAGCAAGCCGAAGTTCTGGCTGCTGCTCAGGCCCGCGCCGCCAAGCTGGCTGATCTGACGGTTTCCATCGCCGCCAAAGCCGGTGACGAAGGCAAACTGTTCGGTTCCGTCGGTACCCGCGACATCGCCGAAGCCGTCAGCAAAGCCGGCGTCGAAGTGGAAAAATCCGAAGTGCGCCTGCCAACTGGCCCGCTGCGCATGATGGGTGAGTACGAGATCGAACTCGGTCTGCACTCCGAAGTAACGGCCACTGTCAAAGTGGTTATCGTTGCCGAGTAATTGGCTTCGAGCTTCAACAAAAAACGCCGCACTGCGGCGTTTTTTGTTGCCTTAGATTTTCGCGTAGCTGCATTAGTCGTCTTTCAACAGGTTTTCTTTTCGAAGTCTCGTGCATAGAAACAGCAAACGGGGCCCCCGTCTGCGCCAGCCGGCAACGAGTCATCGTAGGCCGGGTACGCCAGCAGGGACAGCTGGCGTAGCACTGTCAAGGCATGGATGCCGCGTCAGTGCGGCCCGAGCCGGAGATGACTTGTTGACGGAGCTGCCTAGTCGAAGTAACAGAACTCACCTGGCGCATCGGGGCGCGTTTCTTTGCTTACTTTCTTTCGCGCGAGCAAAGAAAGTGAGTCGCCCGCCGGGGCGAGACCCGGCAATCTATGAAGCCGAAAGCTCCATTTTTAGCGCAGCCCATGACAAAAAAGGTCGTTCAGAATTTAATCCCCATCAACCCAAAAAGCCCCATCTACAGTAAACTGCACCCCCTCAATATTCAGCTTAACCCGGTATTCAAAGCAGGTATCAGCATGGGCGCACAATGGAAAACCAAAGGCAAAGCGGAAGTCGCCGCGGCTAAAGGCAAAATCTTCACCAAACTCGTTCGCGAAATCATGGTCGCTGCCCGCGCCGGTGCCGACCCGGAAATGAACTCCCGCCTGCGTCACGCCATCGAAGCCGCAAAAAAAGCCTCGATGCCACGCGACACACTCGACCGTGCGATCAAAAAAGGCGCCGGGCTTCTGGATGGCACCATCAACTACGAACTGGTTACCTACGAAGGCTTCGCTCCACATCAGGTGCCCGTCATCGTTGAATGCTTGACCGACAACAAAAACCGCACCATCTCCAGCATCCGTTCGCTGTTCCGCAAAGGCCAACTCGGTAGCTCCGGTTCCGTGAGCTGGGATTTCACCCACGCCGGCATGATCGAAGCCGAACCAGAAAAAGCCGACGCCGATGTCGAACTCGCCGCCATTGAAGCCGGCGCCCAGGATTTCGAAAAGAACGAAGACGGCAGTGCGCTATTCATCACCGAAACCACCGATCTCGATGCCGTCGCCAAAGCGCTGCCCGATTTTGGTTTCACCGTTAGCTCTGCGAAGCTTGGCTACATTCCGAAAAATCCGGTGACCTTGGAAGGCGAAGCGTTGCAAGAGGTGGTCGCGTTTCTCGAAGCCATTGATGAAGACGATGATGTGCAGAACGTTTATGCGGGGCTGAATAGCTAGCCAATCACTAGGGTATCTAAGGAAGCCCAAAAGCCTCCGCTTAAAGCGGAGGAGAAACTCTCGAATTCGCGCTCATTTAGGGAAAAATATAAATGCAAGTCATAGGAAGACTATTCTTCATATTCGTGCTGCTGTTCACTTCGGTAAATAGTGTTGCCGATGGGCTTCGGGTCAACTGCAGAGTTGATCTGGGATTTCAGCTATATTCGGGGAGCAGGCATAAAAATATCGAGTGTGTTGAGCCTGTCGTAGGGCAAACATACTTTCAGAACGCTCTTGGTGACAACTATAAAAAATGGGAAAGTGAAGCTGACATTATTGCATGGAGAAAAACCAAACTTCCAACAACTCGTTGTTCTGATGAGGTTGAAGGACCATACTGGAAGACCGCTTCGGAAAGTTCCTTAGTAGGTGAACAAGTTGCATCAAGCTCTGGTTATCATAGTTTCTGGCTAAACAACGCTGGTGAGGTAATTCCTCCACCGTCGACAGATGCTTCACATGATGTGGCGTCCATTGCATTTCGATACGTACAAGAAACAAGACAAACTAAACAATACTTGATTCGCTACACCTACCCCAACGATCCTAAGGGGTTTAGTTCTTCATGCAAGACGTTATGTTCCTGTACTGAAGAAGCGTGGTATTACATGTACAGGGAGCAGCCCGTTACTTGCCCTGCTGGTACTGGTAGGCCTTATGGTGGCGGGCAGTGCTACAAAGAAATTTGTCCATGCGGAAAAGTAAATGACGCAAGCGGGAAATGTGTTAGCGAAACAAAGGGCGAGTTTACGCAATGGACCCAGGGAGGCAATTCACTGCGATTCTCTGCCTACGCTTCAGGTCTTTCTGATAGTCCATACAATAAATGTTTCACGGAATATGAAGAAAAACCAAAACAATGTGACGGTATCGGCAATCCGGTAGGGTGTGCTTCTGGTCAGAAGCGACACTTTGAGGCGCTTTACACGTCAAGTGAAGGATTGCACTTTCGTCGCGCTTACAATGCTGCCGTTGGTTCGTTAACCGGGGTAAATTGGGATACGGATGTAAAGGTTTTCATCAGCCTACTGCTGGATGGCACCAGCACGCAAATTGTTGCAGTGGCCAATGGCGATGGTACGCGTAAGCTGTTCGTTGGCAAGAAAGGAGAGCGATTAACGGGCTATCATCAGAAAGATGGCTACGTTGAAAATGTAGCCGGAAGTTGGCGTTTCATCGCGCGTAATGGCGATGTGATGGAATTTGGCGCAAATGGATTGCTGGCGCGAAAGGCTGCGCGCAATGGCGAATCGGTGCAGTTTGCTTACGATGCATCTAATCGACTCAAGCAATTAACGGCGGCTTCTGGGCGGCAATTAACGGTTGGTTACAACGGTGCCGGTCAAATGGATTCACTGACCGAACCCAATGGTAAGCAAACAAAATTTCTATACAACGCTGCGGGAATGTTGAGTGAGGTCATTTATCCAGACGAAACGCCAAGCAATGAGTTTGATAACCCGCGTAAGCAATTCCTTTATGAAGACTCGCGCTTCCCTTCAGCCTTAACCGGAATTGTTGATGAAAACGGCTCGCGATTCGCCTCCTATGTGTATGACGGTGAGCGCAGAGTTATTGCGGAAAATCATGCGGAAATCGCCGACAAAGTTGAGTTTGAATACCTCAATGACTCGACCACAATGGTCAAAAGCTATCGCACGGCCAACGAGTATCACGAAACGCTGTACAGTTTTTATCGCAGCCATGGGTCCGATCAATTCCGTGCTATCGAGCAAATGCCCTGTCCTGGTTGCGCGACGGGAACGGAAACGCGCGAGTTCAATGATCAAGGCTTGCTAAGTCAAATTACGGATAAGAATGGCGGATTAACCACCGTCGAATACCATCCCAGTGGTTTGGAACACATCCGGACCGAAGGATTGGGTACGCCAGAACAGAAGGTTACGATAACGGAGTGGAACGACGAGCATCGTTTGCCAAGTCGCTTGGTTGCCAATGGTTTGGAAGTCGTTAACCGTTACACGACGCAGGGCCTGCTGCAGCAACGTGATGAAATCGAGAGTCCAACGGGTAAAACCCTTAGCTCCATTTACGAGTACAACACGGCTGGCAAGTTGACGAGTATCGACGGCCCACGCACCGATGCCTCCGACATCACCACCTACGACTACGATAGCCAAGGCAATCTAATTAATGTGGCCAACGCGCTTGGCCATATCACCACTTTGTCGAATTACGACCCCAACGGTCGTGTGCGCCAAATCACTGACCCGAACGGTTTGGTGACAACGCTGACTTACACCGCACGTGGCTGGTTGAAAACGCGTACCGTCGGTTCGCTGACCACTACGTTCGATTACGACAAGGTCGGCCAACTCATCAAAGTGACGATGCCAGATGGCAGTTTTGTTCGTTATGAGTACGATGCCGCACATCGCTTGGTCGCCATAGAGAATCCACTCGGTGAGCGCATTGAATACACACTCGATTACGCCGGCAATCGCACTAAAGAAGAAATCAAAGATGCCAGCGGTAACGTGGTGCTGCGTCGTGCCAGTGAATTCAACGCGCTGAATCAATTGCTGCGTTCGCTAAACGCCGCCAATCAAGTCACGGCAAGTTACAGCTATGATGCCAACGGCAATATGACTGGCGTCACTCGCTACACCGACAGCGAAACGGCAAGCAGCAGTTACCAATATGATCCGCTGAATCGATTGAAATCGATTACCGATGCGTTGAACGGTATTACCCAGTTCAGTTATGACAACCTGGATCAACTGAACCGCGTTACCGACCCGAAAGGTTTGCAAACGCAGTATGGTGTCTCCGCGCTCGGTGAGTTGAAACAAACCGATAGCCCGGATACCGCCACCAGCACGCAAACTTTCGACAGTGCCGGCAACGTCAAAACCAGCACCAATGCACGCGGCCACACCACAACGTATACCTATGACGCGCTAAACCGTGTCACCAAGCTGACCTATCACGATGGCAGCGTCGTGACGTTTGCCTATGACAGCATCGTTGCCGGTAACTACGGCAAAGGCCGTTTAACCTCAGTGACCGACAGCAGTGGCAGCACGCAATACCGCTACGACCAATACGGTCGGCTGACGGAAAAACTCGCCACGGTAAATGGTGTCTCGTTCTCCACAAGTTATCGCTATGACCAATACGGTCGCTTGGAAAGCATCACCTATCCATCGGGTCGTGACTTAAGCTTCAGCTACCAAAATGGTCAACTGCAACAACTGAACGTCGATGGCAGCGCACGGGTGAAAAACATCGCCTACCAACCGTTCAGCGCCGTAAAAAGCTGGCAGTGGGGCGATAACAGCGATTATCAACGCACATTCAACCTTGATGGCCAATTGCAAAGCTTTCCATTGGGGGCCGATGTCGTCACGCTAAGCTACGACCGCGCCGGTCGCATCAGCGCCCAAACCCATGCGCACACCGCCAGCCGCAATCAAAGCTATTACTACGACTTGCTCGACCGCGTCACCGGCAGCAGCGGTGTGTTTGAGATGAGCTTTAGCTTTGATGCCAACGGCAACCGGTTAAGCAAAACCGAGGGCAGCGCATTCGACCAATACACCGTTAGCGAAACCAGCAACCGTATCGATACCATCAGCGGTGCCTTAAACCGCAGCTATCAATACGATGCCGCCGGCAACACGTTAAGCGACGGTGATCGCAGCTACACCTACAACACCGCCAATCGTTTAACTACGATTACCAAAGGCAGCGTCACGCAAGACAACCTCTACAACGGTTTGGGCCAACGCGTACGCAAAACGGTGGATGGCGTCAGCACGCTATTCATCTACGACGAAGCCGGCCATTTAATCGGCGAATACGACGCCGCCGGCACACCGCTGATGGAAGTGGTCTACCTCGGCGACCAACCGATATTGGCGATGAAACCGAGCGGTGTTTATTACGTTCACGCCGATCACCTGAACACGCCACGTGCGATTATAGGCGCCAACCAAACCGTCATCTGGCGTTGGGACTCAGCAGCCTTCGGCGAAACGGCCGCGAATGAAGACCCGGATGGTAATGGTCTCGCGTTCCGCTTTAACCATCGCTTCCCTGGTCAGGTACTGGATGTTGAAGTTGGGCTGCATTACAACTACTTTAGAAATTATGACCCGGTGACGGGACGTTACATCGAGTCGGATCCGATTGGATTAAGTGATGGCGTTAATACTTACGGCTATGTTCAGCAAATGCCTACACAGTTGAAAGATCCTCTCGGGTTGTTTTGTGTCCCGATGTGGGATAGTGAGTCAGACTGGATGGATATTGGCGTTCGGATTTATACCGGGAAGTATAAAGTTCAGCCAAATACAGCAGGAATGATGGGATGGTGCAATTGGAAGCGAGAATACAAGGTTAAACAGTCTCGCACGGTAACTGCTAGAGAGCTGTGCTTTGAGTGCTCGGATACTTGCGAGGGCTCCGATTGCGGGTATGCAGTTAAGGAAAGGAAAAAAAGCAAGGAATATCGTGACCACATTGATTGGGAGCGGGGAGATACTACTCAGCAACACGTATTTGGTCGTTTCGCGAGTGGTGAAGGATGCTGCAAAAACCCTTGGACAGGAGTGATGAGTTGTGGCCCGATTTAACGATATGAAAGTAGCGATTTTCCAGGTGTCAGCACTAATGATGTTACTTGGTTGTAGTGCATCTCAATCGAAGGAATACATAGAGAGCAGCCCAGAAGGGAAATCATTGATTGAGTTCTGTGGCTCACAAAATAAGGATATGCAGAAACGCCCTTTGTCCTCAATTTTTGAGGGGTTAGCGGTTGCTGATAACAAACTGGATGCAATTTCAGAATTCGGCAAAGCCGATATAGAAGTTGAAGTTAATAGCGCTGAAACAGGTAAGCTCGTGAGTAGAACTCAAGTGTATGTAGGAAATTCTGAAAAGTTTTGTGCCGACAATAGATCAGATTTTGTGGCCATATATTTGAATGAAAGAGACTCTATAGTAGCAGTTGAGTTTGTTCAGAATGAGACCTATGAGAGCAAGGGAGTTGATGGTTTGAAAGGGATTGAGAGATATGTTCGATTCTGAAGCTTTAGTTCGGATCTCGTAGAATGAGAACTGATTTGAATATCGGTCCATAACTGAATAAAAATCCCACCGCCCGGCCATGCCGGGCGTTTTTTATGGCGCTGGTTTTAGTAGTGATTAGCCGTGTTGTTGCAACATGGCGTCGAGCATCTCAATTACAAACTTCTGTTTGGTCTTTGGCAGCTTGGCAATGCGGTCCATCTGCTGCTGCAGTTTGGGGGCAGGTCCCGCTTCTTGGCAGCGGTCGCCGTGTCGGTGCCAATCAGTTCCTCTACCGATTCTGAGTACGCGAAAATGATCGCAAAAACCCCAGCCATCAAGCTGGGGTTTTTGTCTTATTGTAAGTGTGGCGTGAAGTATCCCATTGATGCGGCCCAGGCGGCAGCGGTCAATGCAGCACAAAAAATAATACCGAATGGATAAGTGAAGTGCATCAACTTGGCGAGTTTTGCAAATATGACTCGGCTAGAGTTTATACGGAAAGCCGAATCTGCACAAAGCCATAGCGCATACAAAATGAGGAAAAAGGACGCTATGCTGACAAGAGTTGTTGAAAAAAGATTATCCAAAATTAGATTGTGCGCATGCGAGTTGAAGCGCAGCCAAACCTCTTTAGCGGCTGCGAGAAAGAATTCGCTTCGCGGTGGTTCATTCGCGATGTCGAGGATCTCGGCGGGGAGTCCATTTTTGATGCTCACTACAATCCAGACTTGTGCTGCGCCCAAGAGCATTCCTACTATTGCAAGCATCAATGAGCGAATACCCAATCCTTGCCCATAAAGGTTTGGCGTGATGGCCAGTCCCGGTGCAAACATGGCGCTAATTGCTAGGACTTGTAGATAGAAAAAGATCTCGTGGTAATGACGCAGATAGATATACGCTGTTACCCCCAATAGTACAGCCGCTATCAAGACTAATGCTAACCCGTCATCGAGCGGGTTGGCCGAACGCCTTGACGTCGACGAAGAGGACCTGCTTATTGTGGTGTTGGTGATGTTGTTCTGTGTGATGTTGTTGCGCCCGCTATTGATACTGCCAATGTTGATGTCGCCCATGATCTGTATTGCTCCTTTAAAGCCTTTGGTAACGGTCGGAAAGTTTGCCTACGTGGATACCATTGGATAACCGTATGAAAAAAACAACCCCAGTTGTTTTTTTGGAGAGCAACTGAGATAGAGCAGCCATTGTTGGCGTGCGTGTTGAGTAAGGATACGGATGTCTGGTAGGGCGATGACGGATAAAGTCCAAAATATTTTTAGTTGAATGCAGAGTGCCACTCGACGAGTGTCGAGTTACAGAGAAGTAACTAAGACAAAAGCCGGGGAGAGCCCCGGCTTTTTGAGTTTGGCGATGACCGAATCAGCTCGCCATTTTAATGAGTTCAATATCCTTTTTTAGCAGCTCATTGACCAAGGCCGAGAGCTCGATGCCTTTGGCGTCGGCGAGTTCGGCCAAGGTGGTCTGCACGTCGTTACTCAAATACACCGGCAGACGCAGAGCGGCGCCTTCGCGATAAAACTTGCCGCGTTGAGCCTTGCTGAAATCGTATTGGTTCTTCATGACATCACCCTTCGTACTGTTGCCGTTCGGCGGCGGTGGCGGGCCGTGCCGAGATCAGGCGGATGCGTACCGCGTTGGCGGCTTCGTCCCGCCAAGTATGGACCACCACCACTAACACCTGGTTCGCCGCTTTGCCGAGCGTGACCCAGCGTTCCTCTTGTTCGCTGTGTTCGTCATCAAACATCGACAACATCAGCGGATCGCGGAACACCGTGGCGGCCAGCTCAAAACTGATGCCGTGTTTACGGCGATTGCTGGCGGCTTTGGCGGCATCCCACTCAAAATGATACTGGACTTCCGGCTTGGCCATCTTAGCTGGCCTTCTTGGTGGTCGGCGAGCTGCCACCAAACAAGCGGCGGGCCTGATGCTTGAGCAGAATGCCTTCGACCATCTCCTTGATCACATGCTTCTCGTCCGGGTCGAGCTGGGCAATGCCTTCCAGCAACAAGAGCAGGCTGTCATCGGCCTTGCGCTCATCGACCTCGAAAATCAGTTCATCGGTGGTGACGCTCAAGGCGACGGCCAGCTTCTTGATGACTTCCAGCGTTGGCTGGGAGCCGTTGTTCTCGTAACGGTAAACCTGAGTCTTGGTCACGCCGATCAAATCGGCCAAGGCTTCCTGGGTCAGGCCGCGTTGCTTGCGCAGGGCGGCCAGTCGGTCGGCAAACGGCATAAGGCGAAACGACACATGAGTGAACGGAGGAGTGCCTAGCGTACGCATGGTTTACGGCTCTGCTTGTTTGAATATACGTATATGTATATCATAAATTTACTTTACGTGTATTGACGGGTTTTTGGAGGGGGACGGTTTATGGCGCGGATAGCGGACGGTGAGATTGAACGCCTGAAGGCTGAAGTGTCCTTGGTCCGGCTGGTCGAGGCCAAAGGCATTGTTCTCAAACCCCACGGCAAGGACCGGATTGGTCGTTGCCCGTTCCATGACGATAAAACCCCGTCTTTAGTCGTCAGTCCCGATAAGAATCTCTGGCATTGCCTCGGTGCCTGCCAAGCCGGCGGCTCGGTCATTGATTGGGTGATGAAGTGTGAAGGCGTCAGCTTCAAGCATGCGGTTGAGTTGTTGCGTGGTGATGTGGCGGTCAGCCGCGCGCCGATAGAGCGGGTGGTGCAGAAATCCACGACCCCGAAACTGCCCTCCTTTTTAGCCGCCGATAGCGATGAGCAATCCTTGCTGCGTCAGGTCATCGACTACTACCACGAGTGTTTGCAGCAAAGCCCGGAAGCGCTCGTTTACTTGAGTAAACGGGGTCTTGAGTCTAAGGAGTTAATCGAGACCTTCAAGCTGGGTTATGCCAATCGCACACTCGGTTATCGCTTGCCACAAAAGAATCGGGTCGAAGGCGCGCAGTTACGCGGCAAGCTGCAGCACATCGGTATTTATCGCGAGTCCGGCCATGAACACTTTACCGGTTCGCTGGTGGTGCCGGTCATCAACGAAAGCGGCGTTATCACCGACGTTTACGGTCGCAAAATCGGCGAGCGTTTGCGTGAGGGCACGCCATTGCATCTGTATCTGCCGGGGCCACATCAAGGCGTGTGGAATGAAGCGGGATTAATTGGTGGTGACGAAGTAATTTTATGTGAAGCATTGATTGATGCGATGACGTTCTGGGTCAATGGCTTTAAAAACGTCACGGCCAGTTATGGTATTGAGGGGTTTACCGCCAATCACCTGAAAGCGTTTAAAGCGCACAACATCAAACGGGTATTGATTGCCTATGACCGCGATGAAGCCGGAGACAAGGCCGCGCAACAACTGGCGCTGAAACTGACACAGGAAGGCTTCGATTGTTACCGCGTTAACTTCCCGAAAGGCATGGATGCCAATGAGTATGCATTAAAGGTTGGGCCTGCTGCGAAAAGCCTTGGTGTTGTATTGCGTAATGCCGAATGGTTGGGAAAAGGGGCCGCGCCGACACGAAACCCCAACCCCGTAACGCCGACAGAGGCTGAGAAAGCCGGTGATAAAAGCGAAGCAATCGCAATTACTCCTCCTTTAGTTGCATCCGTTGCTGTTGCCGAACCAGCATTATCGGCAACACCAGCCCCGGAACTAAAAGCACCGGAGCTGGATGCTCATGTTAAGGACGGTGATGTGCATATCACGTTCGGTGAGCGTCGTTATCGTGTCAGAGGCCACGATAAAAACACCACGCCTGAGCAACTGAAAATCAATCTGGCCACATCACAAGGCGATGCCTACCACGTCGATACGCTGGATTTATACAGCGCCAAAGCCCGTGCGGCGTTTATCAAACTGGCCTCGCTGGAATTAGGTTTAAGCGAAGACATCATCAAAGCCGATATCGGCCACCTCCTGCGTTACCTGGAAGGTTTGCGTGATGAACAACTAAAAGCCTTATCAGCGGAAGCGATGGATGAAGCCTCAGCCGTTAATGAAGCGCTGCGCAGCCAAGCGCTCGCCTTATTGCAATCGCCCGACTTGCTGCAACAAGTGCTCGATGACTTTGATCGCTGTGGTGTCGTTGGTGAACAGACCAACAAGCTGATGGGCTATCTGGCCTGCGTCTCGCGCAAACTGGATAAGCCATTGGCGCTGATGATCCAATCGAGTTCCGCCGCCGGTAAATCGAGTTTGATGGAAGCGGTATTGCAACTGATGCCGGAAGATGAGCGGGTGCAATACTCGGCGATGACCGGACAAGCCTTGTTCTATATGGGCGAAACCAATCTCAAACATAAAATCCTGGCGATTGCCGAAGAAGAAGGGGCGAGCCGTGCTGCTTATGCGTTAAAGCTGCTGCAATCCGATGGCAGCTTAACGATGGCGAGTACCGGTAAAGATCCGGTCACCGGCAACCTGATTACCCAGGAATACCGGGTTGAAGGCCCGGTGATGATGTTTTTAACCACGACCGCGATTGATATCGACGAGGAATTATTGAATCGCTGTGTGGTGTTATCGGTCAATGAATCGCGTGAACAAACCAGAGCAATCCACGCCCAGCAGCGTGCACGGAGAACTCTGGCAGGCTTAACCGCCAAAGTTGAACGACAAACGATTATCGAGACGCACCGGCAGGCGCAGCGCCTGCTTCGTCCTTTAGCCGTCATCAATCCCTATGCCGAACAACTGACGTTTTTAGATAGCAAAACCCGCACCCGTCGCGATCATGAGAAATACCTATCACTGATTGACAGCATTGCCTTGCTGCATCAGTACCAGCGACCCATCAAAACCCTGATGCACGGGGAGGTGTGCGTCGAATACATCGAGGTGACGCTGGACGATATCGCGACCGCCAATCGCCTGGCGCATGAAGTGTTAGGCCGGACGCTCGATGAACTGCCGCCGCAAACCCGCAAGTTATTGCAGCTGGTCGGCGACATGGTGCGCGAGCGCTGCGCGATGGAACGCATCAAACAAGCCGACTTCCGTTTTAGTCGCAAGGATGTTCGTGATGCCTGCGGATGGACAGACTTCCAGGTCAAAAAACATATGCAGCGCTTGGAAGATATGGAGTATGTGTTGGTGCATCGAGGCATGCGTGGTCAATCGTTCGTTTATGAGTTGTTGTGGGATGGCGGCACGCAGACCGATCAAAGCTTCTTGCCAGGGCTGATTGATGTGGACGCCTTACGTTATGACAACAAGAAGGAGCCCCTAGATCTGAAGTTGGAGCCCCGAAAGAGCCCCCAAGTAGCGGCCAAAGAGCCACGAGGTAGCACCGCAGAAAACGTAACAATCATCGAGAAAAATCCGCGCCAAAAGGATTTAGCGGAAATCGATGCTGAAAACACACTGCTCCCGGAAAATATCACCGCCGAGTCGTACCTACACATACCGTCGTTCGTGCGTTCCATTGCCAATTAATCGAATCCAGTTAATCGACTCCGGCCATGGCCTTACGCAACAAGAAAAAACGCAGCGGTGAGCAAATCAAAAAACGCGACATCCGCCACAGCGCATTAGCGCCTTACCTGGCGCTGTACCTGGATTACTTACGGACGCGTGCTTACAGCGACTTTACCCTGACCCAGAACGACGCCAACTTGCGGCGCTTTATCGAATGGTGTGATGAACGGGCGTTACAGCAACCGACCGAATTAAACCGGCCGATCATCGAGCGCTACCAGCGTCACTTGCACTTTTACCGTAAAGACAACGGCGAACCGTTAAGCATCGCCAGTCAAATCCAGCATCTGCAGAATCTGCGCGGTTGGTTCAAGTTTTTAGTGCGGGAACACTACCTGCCATATAACCCGGCGGCTGACTTGGTGATGCCGCGCAAACCGAAACGCTTGCCCTCGCAAGTGTTAACGCTGAAACAAGTGCAGACCATCCTGCAGCAACCGGATGTGACCACGTTAACCGGCATCCGTGACCGCGCGATACTGGAAGTGCTGTACGCGACCGGTATGCGTCGCACTGAGTTGACGCAATTAAAACGTCATCACATTGATAGCGAACGCGGCACGATATTTATTGAGCAAGGAAAAGGCCACAAAGATCGGTATGTACCGATAGGGCAGAGCGCCATTGAGTGGTTAACGCGCTACCTGCTGGAAGTGCGACCGCATCTGATCTTAACGGCGCACGAAGACACCGTGTTCCTGACTGATTACGGCGAGCCATTAACCAAGAATCGTTTATCGGACCTGGTGAAAACCTATGTGTTGAAAGCCGGTATCGCCCACGGTTCCTGTCATCTGTTCCGCCACGCGATGGCCACACACATGCTGGAGAACGGTGCTGATATCCGCTTTATCCAGGCGATGCTCGGCCACTCGGAACTGACGACCACGGCGATTTACACTCACGTTGCCGTGCAGAAGCTGAAAGCCGTTTACGATGCCTCGCATCCGACTCAGTTGCAGCGCTCAGCAAAGGATGACTTGTTCGATGACTTGGATGCAGAAAGCGAGGAAGAGTGAATCGATGTGCAGCGCAGATAAGCGCGGATATGCACTTTGCTGCAAAATGCTGCACGGATATGAACAGTGCATGACGTTGCAGCAAAGTGTTGTTCATCTCGGTGATGCGATGCGCAGGCCGACGCGACTCCCGAACTTGTGCTCGATGGCGAAGGTTGTTCAAAAGATGCGGCGGCTACGCCCACAGCATGCGTATGTCACGTCGCGTGCAGTGCACGCTGGCAAGCGTCGCGCCGCCAATCCATGGCGCAAGTCACGCCCCTTGCAAGCGTGAGGCACGCGCCGCGCCACACGCATCCTGTGGCCTTCGCGCTAAGTTTATGCCCCCTTGCGCAGCCCTCCGTGCTGCAGCCGCTCCCCCAACGGGGGAGCCACCGGCAAGTAACATAAGGCGGGATTGTGCGCGGTGGCAAAGCTACGCAATGCCACCGTTCGTTCGCTGACGCTCACCGCACAATCAGCCCTATGTTAAATGCCGGTGTAAGGTCGCCTCTGGTGTGGAGCATCCTGCAAAAAACGCAGCATGCCCCACACCAGAAGCGAAAAGGCTTTTTAACCGTGAAGCACACATCCGTGTGCGCTTCACTTAAAGGCTCGGCGTCCTGCCTCGCTCCAAACACATCCACATCTTGCGCGTCACGCCGTCAGTTAAAACGCGCTGCGGCTGCTTCGCATCCTCCGTTCCGCGTTTTAGCTGCCAGCGTGTTCTGGCACCGCGCGTGCATCAGGAAAAAGCACCGCAGCTAAAGAAAGGGGGCTGTGCAATGGTGATAACTGACGCTAAGGGTTACCTGAACGAATAGCCAAGAGCGAAGAAATGAGATGGTGCTATATTCCTGATGAACAGATTAGCTGAGGAAAAAAAGATGAAACGACAAACACCTCACCTCCAAGTAAAGCTGGCAAACGGTCAGCTGATTGGCTTCTATGACGGTGAGTACGTTGTATCAAATAGCGGGCAGACTCTTTATAGAGTGGATGGGGAGGAAATCTATACTCCGGGCAATAATGCGAAACTTGTTGGCTATTTAGAAGGTGATGTGGCCCGCACCGTTGCTGATGAGCCGCTGTTTACACTTAGCTCGTAAATAAGAGCAGTCCCCTTCTTCCCGCCCCATCATCCCCGGTCAGCGCTGGCGCGATGCGGTGAGTAGCCGCTACACTGCGCGGCATGACTGCTTACGCTCTACCAGCAAAAACCACGACCGTGCGCGCGCACCCGCGCGCGAGGCGAAGTTCGCGTGGGCGTGCGCTAAGTGGTTGTTGGCTCTGGGAAAAATCCCCTCGTGGCCGAAACTGCACGTCGGGGCGAATAGAATACAACTACTTTAGAAATTATGACCCGGTGACGGGACGTTACATCGAGTCGGATCCGATTGGATTAAGTGATGGCGTTAATACTTACGGCTATGTTCAGCAAATGCCTACACAGTTGAAAGATCCTCTCGGGTTGTTTTGTGTCCCGATGTGGGATAGTGAGTCAGACTGGATGGATATTGGCGTTCGGATTTATACCGGGAAGTATAAAGTTCAGCCAAATACAGCAGGAATGATGGGATGGTGCAATTGGAAGCGAGAATACAAGGTTAAACAGTCTCGCACGGTAACTGCTAGAGAGCTGTGCTTTGAGTGCTCGGATACTTGCGAGGGCTCCGATTGCGGGTATGCAGTTAAGGAAAGGAAAAAAAGCAAGGAATATCGTGACCACATTGATTGGGAGCGGGGAGATACTACTCAGCAACACGTATTTGGTCGTTTCGCGAGTGGTGAAGGATGCTGCAAAAACCCTTGGACAGGAGTGATGAGTTGTGGCCCGATTTAACGATATGAAAGTAGCGATTTTCCAGGTGTCAGCACTAATGATGTTACTTGGTTGTAGTGCATCTCAATCGAAGGAATACATAGAGAGCAGCCCAGAAGGGAAATCATTGATTGAGTTCTGTGGCTCACAAAATAAGGATATGCAGAAACGCCCTTTGTCCTCAATTTTTGAGGGGTTAGCGGTTGCTGATAACAAACTGGATGCAATTTCAGAATTCGGCAAAGCCGATATAGAAGTTGAAGTTAATAGCGCTGAAACAGGTAAGCTCGTGAGTAGAACTCAAGTGTATGTAGGAAATTCTGAAAAGTTTTGTGCCGACAATAGATCAGATTTTGTGGCCATATATTTGAATGAAAGAGACTCTATAGTAGCAGTTGAGTTTGTTCAGAATGAGACCTATGAGAGCAAGGGAGTTGATGGTTTGAAAGGGATTGAGAGATATGTTCGATTCTGAAGCTTTAGTTCGGATCTCGTAGAATGAGAACTGATTTGAATATCGGTCCATAACTGAATAAAAATCCCACCGCCCGGCCATGCCGGGCGTTTTTTATGGCGCTGGTTTTAGTAGTGATTAGCCGTGTTGTTGCAACATGGCGTCGAGCATCTCAATTACAAACTTCTGTTTGGTCTTTGGCAGCTTGGCAATGCGGTCCATCTGCTGCTGCAGTTTGGGGGCAGGTCCCGCTTCTTGGCAGCGGTCGCCGTGTCGGTGCCAATCAGTTCCTCTACCGATTCTGAGTACGCGAAAATGATCGCAAAAACCCCAGCCATCAAGCTGGGGTTTTTGTCTTATTGTAAGTGTGGCGTGAAGTATCCCATTGATGCGGCCCAGGCGGCAGCGGTCAATGCAGCACAAAAAATAATACCGAATGGATAAGTGAAGTGCATCAACTTGGCGAGTTTTGCAAATATGACTCGGCTAGAGTTTATACGGAAAGCCGAATCTGCACAAAGCCATAGCGCATACAAAATGAGGAAAAAGGACGCTATGCTGACAAGAGTTGTTGAAAAAAGATTATCCAAAATTAGATTGTGCGCATGCGAGTTGAAGCGCAGCCAAACCTCTTTAGCGGCTGCGAGAAAGAATTCGCTTCGCGGTGGTTCATTCGCGATGTCGAGGATCTCGGCGGGGAGTCCATTTTTGATGCTCACTACAATCCAGACTTGTGCTGCGCCCAAGAGCATTCCTACTATTGCAAGCATCAATGAGCGAATACCCAATCCTTGCCCATAAAGGTTTGGCGTGATGGCCAGTCCCGGTGCAAACATGGCGCTAATTGCTAGGACTTGTAGATAGAAAAAGATCTCGTGGTAATGACGCAGATAGATATACGCTGTTACCCCCAATAGTACAGCCGCTATCAAGACTAATGCTAACCCGTCATCGAGCGGGTTGGCCGAACGCCTTGACGTCGACGAAGAGGACCTGCTTATTGTGGTGTTGGTGATGTTGTTCTGTGTGATGTTGTTGCGCCCGCTATTGATACTGCCAATGTTGATGTCGCCCATGATCTGTATTGCTCCTTTAAAGCCTTTGGTAACGGTCGGAAAGTTTGCCTACGTGGATACCATTGGATAACCGTATGAAAAAAACAACCCCAGTTGTTTTTTTGGAGAGCAACTGAGATAGAGCAGCCATTGTTGGCGTGCGTGTTGAGTAAGGATACGGATGTCTGGTAGGGCGATGACGGATAAAGTCCAAAATATTTTTAGTTGAATGCAGAGTGCCACTCGACGAGTGTCGAGTTACAGAGAAGTAACTAAGACAAAAGCCGGGGAGAGCCCCGGCTTTTTGAGTTTGGCGATGACCGAATCAGCTCGCCATTTTAATGAGTTCAATATCCTTTTTTAGCAGCTCATTGACCAAGGCCGAGAGCTCGATGCCTTTGGCGTCGGCGAGTTCGGCCAAGGTGGTCTGCACGTCGTTACTCAAATACACCGGCAGACGCAGAGCGGCGCCTTCGCGATAAAACTTGCCGCGTTGAGCCTTGCTGAAATCGTATTGGTTCTTCATGACATCACCCTTCGTACTGTTGCCGTTCGGCGGCGGTGGCGGGCCGTGCCGAGATCAGGCGGATGCGTACCGCGTTGGCGGCTTCGTCCCGCCAAGTATGGACCACCACCACTAACACCTGGTTCGCCGCTTTGCCGAGCGTGACCCAGCGTTCCTCTTGTTCGCTGTGTTCGTCATCAAACATCGACAACATCAGCGGATCGCGGAACACCGTGGCGGCCAGCTCAAAACTGATGCCGTGTTTACGGCGATTGCTGGCGGCTTTGGCGGCATCCCACTCAAAATGATACTGGACTTCCGGCTTGGCCATCTTAGCTGGCCTTCTTGGTGGTCGGCGAGCTGCCACCAAACAAGCGGCGGGCCTGATGCTTGAGCAGAATGCCTTCGACCATCTCCTTGATCACATGCTTCTCGTCCGGGTCGAGCTGGGCAATGCCTTCCAGCAACAAGAGCAGGCTGTCATCGGCCTTGCGCTCATCGACCTCGAAAATCAGTTCATCGGTGGTGACGCTCAAGGCGACGGCCAGCTTCTTGATGACTTCCAGCGTTGGCTGGGAGCCGTTGTTCTCGTAACGGTAAACCTGAGTCTTGGTCACGCCGATCAAATCGGCCAAGGCTTCCTGGGTCAGGCCGCGTTGCTTGCGCAGGGCGGCCAGTCGGTCGGCAAACGGCATAAGGCGAAACGACACATGAGTGAACGGAGGAGTGCCTAGCGTACGCATGGTTTACGGCTCTGCTTGTTTGAATATACGTATATGTATATCATAAATTTACTTTACGTGTATTGACGGGTTTTTGGAGGGGGACGGTTTATGGCGCGGATAGCGGACGGTGAGATTGAACGCCTGAAGGCTGAAGTGTCCTTGGTCCGGCTGGTCGAGGCCAAAGGCATTGTTCTCAAACCCCACGGCAAGGACCGGATTGGTCGTTGCCCGTTCCATGACGATAAAACCCCGTCTTTAGTCGTCAGTCCCGATAAGAATCTCTGGCATTGCCTCGGTGCCTGCCAAGCCGGCGGCTCGGTCATTGATTGGGTGATGAAGTGTGAAGGCGTCAGCTTCAAGCATGCGGTTGAGTTGTTGCGTGGTGATGTGGCGGTCAGCCGCGCGCCGATAGAGCGGGTGGTGCAGAAATCCACGACCCCGAAACTGCCCTCCTTTTTAGCCGCCGATAGCGATGAGCAATCCTTGCTGCGTCAGGTCATCGACTACTACCACGAGTGTTTGCAGCAAAGCCCGGAAGCGCTCGTTTACTTGAGTAAACGGGGTCTTGAGTCTAAGGAGTTAATCGAGACCTTCAAGCTGGGTTATGCCAATCGCACACTCGGTTATCGCTTGCCACAAAAGAATCGGGTCGAAGGCGCGCAGTTACGCGGCAAGCTGCAGCACATCGGTATTTATCGCGAGTCCGGCCATGAACACTTTACCGGTTCGCTGGTGGTGCCGGTCATCAACGAAAGCGGCGTTATCACCGACGTTTACGGTCGCAAAATCGGCGAGCGTTTGCGTGAGGGCACGCCATTGCATCTGTATCTGCCGGGGCCACATCAAGGCGTGTGGAATGAAGCGGGATTAATTGGTGGTGACGAAGTAATTTTATGTGAAGCATTGATTGATGCGATGACGTTCTGGGTCAATGGCTTTAAAAACGTCACGGCCAGTTATGGTATTGAGGGGTTTACCGCCAATCACCTGAAAGCGTTTAAAGCGCACAACATCAAACGGGTATTGATTGCCTATGACCGCGATGAAGCCGGAGACAAGGCCGCGCAACAACTGGCGCTGAAACTGACACAGGAAGGCTTCGATTGTTACCGCGTTAACTTCCCGAAAGGCATGGATGCCAATGAGTATGCATTAAAGGTTGGGCCTGCTGCGAAAAGCCTTGGTGTTGTATTGCGTAATGCCGAATGGTTGGGAAAAGGGGCCGCGCCGACACGAAACCCCAACCCCGTAACGCCGACAGAGGCTGAGAAAGCCGGTGATAAAAGCGAAGCAATCGCAATTACTCCTCCTTTAGTTGCATCCGTTGCTGTTGCCGAACCAGCATTATCGGCAACACCAGCCCCGGAACTAAAAGCACCGGAGCTGGATGCTCATGTTAAGGACGGTGATGTGCATATCACGTTCGGTGAGCGTCGTTATCGTGTCAGAGGCCACGATAAAAACACCACGCCTGAGCAACTGAAAATCAATCTGGCCACATCACAAGGCGATGCCTACCACGTCGATACGCTGGATTTATACAGCGCCAAAGCCCGTGCGGCGTTTATCAAACTGGCCTCGCTGGAATTAGGTTTAAGCGAAGACATCATCAAAGCCGATATCGGCCACCTCCTGCGTTACCTGGAAGGTTTGCGTGATGAACAACTAAAAGCCTTATCAGCGGAAGCGATGGATGAAGCCTCAGCCGTTAATGAAGCGCTGCGCAGCCAAGCGCTCGCCTTATTGCAATCGCCCGACTTGCTGCAACAAGTGCTCGATGACTTTGATCGCTGTGGTGTCGTTGGTGAACAGACCAACAAGCTGATGGGCTATCTGGCCTGCGTCTCGCGCAAACTGGATAAGCCATTGGCGCTGATGATCCAATCGAGTTCCGCCGCCGGTAAATCGAGTTTGATGGAAGCGGTATTGCAACTGATGCCGGAAGATGAGCGGGTGCAATACTCGGCGATGACCGGACAAGCCTTGTTCTATATGGGCGAAACCAATCTCAAACATAAAATCCTGGCGATTGCCGAAGAAGAAGGGGCGAGCCGTGCTGCTTATGCGTTAAAGCTGCTGCAATCCGATGGCAGCTTAACGATGGCGAGTACCGGTAAAGATCCGGTCACCGGCAACCTGATTACCCAGGAATACCGGGTTGAAGGCCCGGTGATGATGTTTTTAACCACGACCGCGATTGATATCGACGAGGAATTATTGAATCGCTGTGTGGTGTTATCGGTCAATGAATCGCGTGAACAAACCAGAGCAATCCACGCCCAGCAGCGTGCACGGAGAACTCTGGCAGGCTTAACCGCCAAAGTTGAACGACAAACGATTATCGAGACGCACCGGCAGGCGCAGCGCCTGCTTCGTCCTTTAGCCGTCATCAATCCCTATGCCGAACAACTGACGTTTTTAGATAGCAAAACCCGCACCCGTCGCGATCATGAGAAATACCTATCACTGATTGACAGCATTGCCTTGCTGCATCAGTACCAGCGACCCATCAAAACCCTGATGCACGGGGAGGTGTGCGTCGAATACATCGAGGTGACGCTGGACGATATCGCGACCGCCAATCGCCTGGCGCATGAAGTGTTAGGCCGGACGCTCGATGAACTGCCGCCGCAAACCCGCAAGTTATTGCAGCTGGTCGGCGACATGGTGCGCGAGCGCTGCGCGATGGAACGCATCAAACAAGCCGACTTCCGTTTTAGTCGCAAGGATGTTCGTGATGCCTGCGGATGGACAGACTTCCAGGTCAAAAAACATATGCAGCGCTTGGAAGATATGGAGTATGTGTTGGTGCATCGAGGCATGCGTGGTCAATCGTTCGTTTATGAGTTGTTGTGGGATGGCGGCACGCAGACCGATCAAAGCTTCTTGCCAGGGCTGATTGATGTGGACGCCTTACGTTATGACAACAAGAAGGAGCCCCTAGATCTGAAGTTGGAGCCCCGAAAGAGCCCCCAAGTAGCGGCCAAAGAGCCACGAGGTAGCACCGCAGAAAACGTAACAATCATCGAGAAAAATCCGCGCCAAAAGGATTTAGCGGAAATCGATGCTGAAAACACACTGCTCCCGGAAAATATCACCGCCGAGTCGTACCTACACATACCGTCGTTCGTGCGTTCCATTGCCAATTAATCGAATCCAGTTAATCGACTCCGGCCATGGCCTTACGCAACAAGAAAAAACGCAGCGGTGAGCAAATCAAAAAACGCGACATCCGCCACAGCGCATTAGCGCCTTACCTGGCGCTGTACCTGGATTACTTACGGACGCGTGCTTACAGCGACTTTACCCTGACCCAGAACGACGCCAACTTGCGGCGCTTTATCGAATGGTGTGATGAACGGGCGTTACAGCAACCGACCGAATTAAACCGGCCGATCATCGAGCGCTACCAGCGTCACTTGCACTTTTACCGTAAAGACAACGGCGAACCGTTAAGCATCGCCAGTCAAATCCAGCATCTGCAGAATCTGCGCGGTTGGTTCAAGTTTTTAGTGCGGGAACACTACCTGCCATATAACCCGGCGGCTGACTTGGTGATGCCGCGCAAACCGAAACGCTTGCCCTCGCAAGTGTTAACGCTGAAACAAGTGCAGACCATCCTGCAGCAACCGGATGTGACCACGTTAACCGGCATCCGTGACCGCGCGATACTGGAAGTGCTGTACGCGACCGGTATGCGTCGCACTGAGTTGACGCAATTAAAACGTCATCACATTGATAGCGAACGCGGCACGATATTTATTGAGCAAGGAAAAGGCCACAAAGATCGGTATGTACCGATAGGGCAGAGCGCCATTGAGTGGTTAACGCGCTACCTGCTGGAAGTGCGACCGCATCTGATCTTAACGGCGCACGAAGACACCGTGTTCCTGACTGATTACGGCGAGCCATTAACCAAGAATCGTTTATCGGACCTGGTGAAAACCTATGTGTTGAAAGCCGGTATCGCCCACGGTTCCTGTCATCTGTTCCGCCACGCGATGGCCACACACATGCTGGAGAACGGTGCTGATATCCGCTTTATCCAGGCGATGCTCGGCCACTCGGAACTGACGACCACGGCGATTTACACTCACGTTGCCGTGCAGAAGCTGAAAGCCGTTTACGATGCCTCGCATCCGACTCAGTTGCAGCGCTCAGCAAAGGATGACTTGTTCGATGACTTGGATGCAGAAAGCGAGGAAGAGTGAATCGATGTGCAGCGCAGATAAGCGCGGATATGCACTTTGCTGCAAAATGCTGCACGGATATGAACAGTGCATGACGTTGCAGCAAAGTGTTGTTCATCTCGGTGATGCGATGCGCAGGCCGACGCGACTCCCGAACTTGTGCTCGATGGCGAAGGTTGTTCAAAAGATGCGGCGGCTACGCCCACAGCATGCGTATGTCACGTCGCGTGCAGTGCACGCTGGCAAGCGTCGCGCCGCCAATCCATGGCGCAAGTCACGCCCCTTGCAAGCGTGAGGCACGCGCCGCGCCACACGCATCCTGTGGCCTTCGCGCTAAGTTTATGCCCCCTTGCGCAGCCCTCCGTGCTGCAGCCGCTCCCCCAACGGGGGAGCCACCGGCAAGTAACATAAGGCGGGATTGTGCGCGGTGGCAAAGCTACGCAATGCCACCGTTCGTTCGCTGACGCTCACCGCACAATCAGCCCTATGTTAAATGCCGGTGTAAGGTCGCCTCTGGTGTGGAGCATCCTGCAAAAAACGCAGCATGCCCCACACCAGAAGCGAAAAGGCTTTTTAACCGTGAAGCACACATCCGTGTGCGCTTCACTTAAAGGCTCGGCGTCCTGCCTCGCTCCAAACACATCCACATCTTGCGCGTCACGCCGTCAGTTAAAACGCGCTGCGGCTGCTTCGCATCCTCCGTTCCGCGTTTTAGCTGCCAGCGTGTTCTGGCACCGCGCGTGCATCAGGAAAAAGCACCGCAGCTAAAGAAAGGGGGCTGTGCAATGGTGATAACTGACGCTAAGGGTTACCTGAACGAATAGCCAAGAGCGAAGAAATGAGATGGTGCTATATTCCTGATGAACAGATTAGCTGAGGAAAAAAAGATGAAACGACAAACACCTCACCTCCAAGTAAAGCTGGCAAACGGTCAGCTGATTGGCTTCTATGACGGTGAGTACGTTGTATCAAATAGCGGGCAGACTCTTTATAGAGTGGATGGGGAGGAAATCTATACTCCGGGCAATAATGCGAAACTTGTTGGCTATTTAGAAGGTGATGTGGCCCGCACCGTTGCTGATGAGCCGCTGTTTACACTTAGCTCGTAAATAAGAGCAGTCCCCTTCTTCCCGCCCCATCATCCCCGGTCAGCGCTGGCGCGATGCGGTGAGTAGCCGCTACACTGCGCGGCATGACTGCTTACGCTCTACCAGCAAAAACCACGACCGTGCGCGCGCACCCGCGCGCGAGGCGAAGTTCGCGTGGGCGTGCGCTAAGTGGTTGTTGGCTCTGGGAAAAATCCCCTCGTGGCCGAAACTGCACGTCGGGGCGAATAGAATACAACTACTTTAGAAATTATGATTCAATCACTGGCAGATACATTGAATCGGATCCGATTGGACTGGAAGCAGGTGTAAATACATATGTTTATGTTGAGGCTGATCCACTCAATGCTTTTGACGATTTTGGTTTAAATACAGCGAGACCTCCAAGTGTTCGTCCGCGCTCCAATAGAGGAGGAACTAGAGGGAATCGCGGGGATCGAACAAATCCACACGTCCCAGCATTGGAGCCAGCATATCCAACCTACCCAATTAGGTACTCAACGGAAGTGCCAGGGCAGTGTGGTATGTGCATGGATATTTTCTTTGTTGCGAGACCAAGTGGGCTTTCACGTTCAAATCATAGAAATTCCGCAAATAGGCAGTTTTGGAATTACATCCAAAGTGGACAAGCTCCATCAAACATCGGCGGACACACTTTGGGACAAATTGCAGGGCAAATGTCTACAGGGCGAGGTCTTAGAAATCCACAAGGATTTGAATGGCACCATCCAATCAATAGGCCAAATGAGTTGTGGCTGATTCGACAGTGCGACCATAGAGATCCTCTCCTTCAGCCTCTGTTACATCCGTTGCCGGGTCGTAGTGGCGGATTTTCACAAAACTTCTGATGAGAAAAATTGAATGATTTCCGTTAGAGAGAAAACAGGAACGTTTCTACAGCAAATTGGCGTCGATGTTCCTATGACTTTACCCGAGCTCGACGCGGAGCTTTGCGTGTCCCGAGCTGAAGTTGATGTCGCTCGTAGGATGCTGTGCATGAGCGGTATCGTTGCTTTGAGTTTTGATTTGTCTCGAAAGCCAATAATCGAGTCTTGGCTTGAACGAGAAAAACTTATTGAATATTTAACGAAGGAAGAAGCTCGGTTCCTGAAGGGGGGGTATAAAAATATTGCCGCAATGCAATGGCGCGTCGAGTCTCTATATGCACTGGCGTGGAGCTCTTCTCTGTCAGAAGACTATCAGTCATTTGCTCCATGTCCCGATGACTTGGTAAGTCATTTTCCGAGTATAAGCCGTGGAGAGTCTTCTGCATTGTTCATCTCGAAGATCAAAATTCGCCCCAACCAGGAAATTATTGAAGCGTTAGATATCTTTTACTGCCTTCATTGGAGAATTCGGAACAGCCTTTTGGAAGGTTCTAAGGCGAGCGGTCCGTTACCTGATAGCGCCATCATAGAAAGACGGCGAGCGTTAGAGTGGTTATTTTCTGATGAGGATTGGGAAGCTGTTAGTTTGGATACTTGAATCCACTTTGTAAAAATGCAGTCAGGGTGAAATGTTTCTTACTTTCAACTGAAAGAACTCCGCCCGGTCATATCGGGCGACCCTTTTAGGGGATATTAGGAGGCAAGGATGGTGGGCAGGTTCGAAAAGGTTGATAAGGCGTACGTATTCCTCGCTGAAAAAGAACGGTCCAAATCCTCTTTTACAACAGCGGAACTATCAGAAGCGACCGGCTGGGCGATAAGCAGTTGCAGGACGTATTTGTGCAAGCGCTGGCACCAGCACCTTGAGCGCGATAGAGAAAGTTACAAGCCAATAGGCATCCGCGCCCTCAGTAAAGAGAAGTTCCGTGCGCTGCATAGTCAGAAACTTCAACGGGTCGAAGATCGCTCAGAAGTCGGCATCCTGTTGACGAAGGCAAAGTGTTGCGTGTCACTTTGTCATCGTAGTTTTTGCCATTCTTCCGGTCGTAGGATTTTGAGATTTTACGACCGCTTTGCCGCTTTCTCGTCGTAACCAAAATCGTCTTTCACCAAATTCCTGTCGTAGTTTTTCCCACTCTTGATCGTTAAAATTATCAAATCGCCATCGTAATACGGCAGAAATGTGCAAACGTTTGTGCGTGCTACGACGGTTTTGGCTGAGTGTGGGAAGGCAAGTGCGCCCAAACGGGCGCACTCGATAAGAGTTGACTTACTTACGCCATTTGCTGCTTGATGAGTTCGTTATGCGAGCGCCAGTGCGGTTGCACCAGCACGGCATTGACGTGGGTGATGGTAACGGTTTTCTGCGTCTCACGCGCGGCTTCGACGAGGCTGCCATAGCAGAGGTTACGACACAGCCGCAGATTGCCATTGGCGCTGCGTACGATCAATTCAATCGCCGCTGGATCGAAGGTGTTAATCCCCATTCTGACCATTTCCAGCTCCTTGACGATGTAGTGTTCCAGATCGTCAGGGTTCAGCGGTTTTATCGTCGCTGAATAGGTGATGCGGCTCTTGATGTCTTGATTGACGTTCAGCGACAGATAATGCAATAAGTCGCGCTGGCCGAACAATACCAGATTATGTTTTTTCGGAAATTGTTCGAACAATAGGCGCAGTTTACGCAGAACGTTCATCTCAATCAAGTGCGCTTCGTCGATCAAAATATACAAGGTTTTGCGTTGCTGGATATGCTCGAAAGCGGCTTTTATCAGTTCCTTTTCCAGTTGCCGCTCCGGCACCTCGATTTTGAATGACTCGGCCATTTGCAGCAGGATTTGCAGGTAAGTGTGCATCGTCCGCGAGCAGGAAACGATGGTGGTGTCGCGCGCATTGGCCTGGGCTTCCAGATGCTCTTTCAATACACTTTTGCCGACGCCGGGCTCGCCGACGATAACCGAGAAGCCGCCTTGTTGGGCGTGGATTTTGATGATATCCAGAATGGTTTTCTGTTGCGGTAACAGTGCTAAATCGTGGCGGTTAAACGGTTCTTTAGTGACGCCGTGCAGGGATTTGATCATGCGTTGTCTCCCGGATAGGCGCTGCGCTGCCGCGCATTGAAGTGCAGATCCAGCAAGCTCGCCGGCCCGATGCGTTGGTCGTTGTAGTAGACGATGAACTGGTCGCGCCGGCTGCGATCAAAACGTACCTGTATGCTTTTTTCACGTAGGTCGACTGGGCATTCATAGCGCTGATTGTTGATCGAGAAGACATTGGTTTTGCTGACCTTGCGGGTTTCCTCGACAAAGAACAGCTCGGCGGTGGCTTCGTCGTCGGTCAGAAACTGCAAGCGCTCGCGGTCCAGATTGAAACGGTCCAACGGGGTCATCTGAATGCCGGAATGGTAGTGGTTGTTGTAGTCGTTCTCGAGCCAGTGGTGGGTTTTATCGTTGAGTTCATCGAGCGAGTCAAACTGCAGATGCTGAGTCAGGAAACGGTCACGGAATCCTCTGAAGAATCTTTCTATCTTGCCTTTGGCGGCGCCATCGCGGACTGGCGCATGTGACAGATGAATGTCGAGACGCAGGCAGGCTTGAAGCATTTCCTTGGAGGTGTAATTGGAGCCGTTGTCGAAGTAAAGCCGTTGTGGTTTGCCGCGCTTGAACAGTGCGCTTTTGAACGCGTCGATCATGTTCTCGGTATTGTCGGCGTAGAAGAACTCGGCATGGGTGATGACGCGGCTGGCGTCGTCGATAAAGGCGATCAGGAAGGTTTTGCGCCATTTACCGTCCGGCTGTTTGATGCTGGGGCCGTGCATCGTATCCGCTTGCCAGAGCTCATTGGCATAGCGCATCGCAAACGATTGCCGGAGTTTTTGCGTCTGTTCGCTATTGAGCAAATCGTTCTCGCGCAGCAGCCGGTAAAACGTCGTTGGCGACAACTGGTAGCGGCTGAAATAGTTCTGCTGCAGCAGTTTCCGGTATAGCGCCGATTTGGGGATGACCCCGGTTTTATTGAAGCGTAGTGAGGGGAGCACCTCGGTGATGGCTTCGGCCAGTTCATTGATTTTGACTTTACGATAGGTGTTCTTGTCGCGGCGGGATTGGTTATCCAGCGTGGTCAAGCCGTGCTTCTTGAAGCGGCAACGCCAGGTCTCGATGGTGCGCCAGGTGAAGTGGTATTCATGGCCCGTGGTGTGGTCGACAAACGCGCGCTGGCTTACCGCTTTGATGCGTTCGCGAATGCTGTCGCCGGGCGCGTAATCAATGGCGCTCAAGACGCGCAAACGCAGCTCCAGCGGCGGGTTGGGTTTGGGTTTTTCGGTGATCATGAAAGGCTCCTTGACGAAAAACACCGAGCCTAAACAGCAAGAGCGCGGCGCAACACTGACGAAGTCCGTTGCGCGTGACGAAAGACGGGGAAGTCGGAGTGAACAAACGGAAACGCCGACGCGAAATCGGTTAACGGCAGCAGGACAGGCGGAAACTTAACGTCGTCAGAACGATGAAAAAACCGGCAACCGAGCCCGCGTAGGTACGATTAGCCGAAGGCGTAATCGTACGAATGTGTTTTTGAAATTTATGCAACCCCGGCAATGGCTGGGGTTTCTTTTTTTTGGGGGGGGGAGTGAATTTATTTGGTGTGGTGTTCATGCGTACGATTACGCTAATCCTACCTACTAAACGATGAGGCGAAGGAATGCCAAACTATCGACGTGCAAAGGCGGCGGGTGCGACATGGTTCTTTATGGTGAACCTGTTGGAGCGGCATGGCAATACCTTGTTGGTGGATGAAATACGATTATTGAAGGATTGCATCGCTCGTGTTCATCGCGCCTACCCGTTTGCCATTGATGCCTGGGTGGTGTGACCGGAGCATATGCATTGCGTCTGGACATTGCCTGAAGGGGATGCCGATTACTGCACGCGTTGGCGACTTATCAAAAGCTTTTTCTCACGCGCGTTACCGAAAGTCGAGAGGCGTTCTGTGAATCGCGTGAAAAATGGCGAACGCGGTATTTGGCAGCAGCATTACTGGGAGCATATGATTCGCGGTGAACAGGATTTCAGCCGACATGTGGATTATGTGCATGTGAATCCTGTTAAACATGGATTGGTGTGATGATTTGGCTGCAACGGTGCATGGTGGAGAATGACATGCGTACGATTACGCCTTTGGCTAATCGTACCTACTCCGGCTCACACGGGTTCAGAAATGGTGCTTGTAATCTAAAGGCTTTCACACGTACGATTACGCTACGAAAAGTACTTCAACACCATAGATAAGGAAGGAAAAAAATGACACGTTACTGGATGGCCATGATCATGGCGGTGACCTTTTCTTCATTTGTCCACGCACGAGATACCATCGTTAACATCCCGCTTCAAGATGTGCTGGATATGCCAGAGGCGAAGGAGCAGTTGGATGGCTCGGTGAAATTTATCCTGGCCGGTAATGCCGTGCCAGCAAATGCCAAGTTGCTTGAAACGGATGTGTCGAATAAGAAAACCAACGCCGTAGGCAAAACCGATGAATTTGCCTGCCGTTGGGCAGCATTATCGGCGTTGAAATCGTTTCAGGAAGGAGCCAAACGCCGCGGTGCCAATGCGGTCGTCAATATGGTCAGCTATTACAAAAAGAATGAGACCAAGAGCGCCACGACATTGGAATGCCATGCCGGTGCCATCATGGCCGGTTTGGCGCTAAAAGGTCAGTACGCCAAATTACCGTGATTGGCGGTGTGATGAAGTGAGTGAATGCCGCTCCTCAGACATATGTTTTCTGACAGGAGCGTTTTAGATTACTTCCGCTGAGTTTTTTCTTGATAACCCACCGGCGTTCAGTTGGTGGGCTTTCTTCGTCAAATCACCTCGTAATAGTCGTTCAACGCCGCCACGTTCTTGCCGATAGTGTCGGGCTCCGATCTTTTCAGCGATTCAGCGCCAACTGGCTATCGCGCCACCCCCATCTATACTTGCAGCAGCTACCCGCCTAAAGGGATGACGCATGGATAGTGCTCCCGCTTACCGACCACCGGTACCACTATTTCTACCGGCTCTGACCGCTGTGTTGGCGCTGACGGTGTTGTTTGTGTTTGGAGTCCGTGAGCAGCAGCAGTTGACGGGGAGCAGCGTCGAGCGGATTGTCGGTCAACGGGAGCAGATTGCGCAGATTGTTGCCGAGGCAATTGAAGCGGATTTGCGGGCCGCGGAATCGTCGGTGCGCCGGTTCGCCCATGATTTATCGGTCAATCTTGAGGCGCCGGTCGAGGTGCCTGATGCGGTGTTTGAACAGCACTTTCAGGCGCTGCCGGATGGCTCGGTGCGCAGCCGGCGTGACCGGTTCGACCCGAATACCGAAGCCGGTGTCTGGATTCCCCGTTATGTCAGCCTCGATTCGCGGCTGCGCGAGTTTTTTGTGCGCGCGAAAACGATTACCGAGTTGTACGGTCGTGGTGCGCATGGCCAGGTGTTTGTCGATACCTGGATCTTGCCGGCCGTCAGCGGCATTGTGATCCATTGGCCGGAAGAGCCGGAGTTTGTGTTTCAAGCGACGGCGGATTTTGATTACCGCGATACCGAGTGGATGACCGGCGCGATGCCGGAGCAGAACCCGCATCGTCATGTGTTTTGGACCAAGCTCGCTTACGACCCGGTGCCGAAAGTGTGGATGCTGTCGGCGGTGGCGCCGCTGTACTGGCGTGGCGAATGGTTTGGTTCGGTCGGGCATGATGTGCCGCTGGCCAAAGTGTTGGCGCGCACGGATTTATTGCGTCAGCAACCCGGCAGTCAATTTGTCCTGATCACCGCCGATGATGTTGTGGCCGCGTCCGATGTGCATGCCGACGCGATCCAAGCCAGTGGCGGGGTGTTGAAGGTCAGCGAACTGCCGAACCCGCTCTGGCAACAGGCGATTGCTCAAGCGCGCATGGATGCGCCGAATGCCACGCACACGCGCTTGGTGCTAGCGGATCATGTCGCATTCGTTTCGCGCATTCGTGAACAGAATTGGTTGCTGGTGAATTTGATGCCATTGCAGCCGATCACCGAACGCATCGAGCATTCTTTTTTGAACTTGCGCAATATCGCCGTTGGCACCTTGCTGTTGGAGCTATTGATTGCCACAGGCGTGTTGGCCTGGAGCCACCGACTCAGCCAGCAGTATTTCGCCAATCTCAATCAAATGCAGCAAAAACTCGCGGTCAGTGAAGCGCATTACCGCACGCTGGTCGCCAATATTCCCGGCATGGTTTATCGCTGTAGTAATGATGCCGATTGGACCATGTCGTTTGTCAGCACCGCAGCCATCGAACTGACTGGTTATCCGGCCGAAGATTTTATCGGTAATCAGGTGCGCAGTTATGCCAGCGTGATTTATCCGGCCGACCGAGAACAGGTTGACTCCAGTGTGCAGCAGGCATTGGCCCGCAAACAGCCGTTTGTGCTCGAGTATCGCATCGTGCATCGCGATGGTGAGATCCGTTGGGTGCTGGAGCACGGCAGAGCGGTCACGGTCGACAATGAAGTGCAAGCCCTGGAAGGGGTGATTCTCGATATCTCGCCGCTGAAGCAAGCCGAAGCAAAACTGCATGAACTGAACTTTTCATTGGAAGAGCAAGTCAATATGCGCACGACCGAACTGCGCATGGCGATCAAAGATCTGGAAACCTTCAACTACGCGGTGTCGCATGATTTACGTGCGCCGCTACGCCATTGCACAAGTTATCTGTCCATGATCAAGGATGAGCTGGCCGGACACGAATCGGCCGATTTGCAAGAGTGGATCAAGCGTTGTGAACAAGCCGTACTGCGTATGAACGAAATGATCGGCGGCATGCTGGCACTGGCGCAATTGGGGCGCGAGGCGCTGAAACCCAGTAAAGTCGATCTTTCCGCCTTGGTGCAGGAGTTGATCAGCGAGTTACCCGATTCTGTCCGCAGTACGATTAGCTTCGACATTGGCCCGTTGCCGGTCGTGCAGGCCGACCATGTGTTACTGCGGCAGGTGTTTCACAATGTGCTGGATAATGCCGTCAAATACTCAACCGGCAAAGAGCGACCGGTGATTCACATTCATGAGCGCTCATCGGAGAGCCAAAATAGCGAATACGTCATTGAAATTCGCGACAACGGCATCGGCTTTGATGCCAATTATTCCGACAAGTTATTTTTGCTGTTTCATCGTCTGCATCGCTCTAGCGATTTTCCCGGTACCGGTGTTGGCTTGGCTTTGTCCGCGAAAATTCTTTCGCTGCATGGTGGTCGCATCTGGGCACAATCGGAACTTGGCAAAGGAGCATCGTTCTTCGTCGCACTGCCGCGCGTAGCCAAAGCACGCCATAAAGACGAACAAAAATCCTCACCGGCGACCAATGACCAATAACACAAGAAGCGGTGCGCCAAATCAAAAACCGCGTTGAGCGCACCGCGTTCGCTCGGGAAGACTATGGCAGTTTGAACTGCTTGTGGACGCTGTTGACGCCATCACCGAATTGCACATCAATGGTTTTGGCCGGTAAGTCCGCCAATTCGATGCGACCATCGCGAGCAAAGCTAATCACCTCACCGTTCGCGGCGTTGCGAATCAATGCCACTGGGTAGCGATGATGGTCCCATTCCAACACCGGTTTGCCGGCCGCCACTTTGAGTGCTGGCGCCCGCGTGGTTTTGTTCAATGCGGTAGCCGGCATGCTGCGTTTGCTGGCTAGTTGATTGCCATGTTGCAGCAAGCGCAGTTCGCTTACTGCGCCGCCGCTCGCTTTGTTGAACGTACGCGGTACGGCTGGCAAGTGCATGCGAAAGGCAAAGCCCAGCGCATCGCCATGATCGCTCGGGTAAACTTCGAAGGCTTGTTCATTGACTACGCGGCCGGATGTATCAAGCATTTGCATCCGATATTCGCTGTCTGATTTTTCCAGCGTCGGAGCACCTTTGACGCGAAACGCGGGCTCAAGAATGACTCGGCCATTTTCGATACGACCCCAAACCAACAGCGATTCTTGAGCGTTTTGCTCACGCTCGATGGGCGGGGCGATATGGGCCTTGCTTTCGCTGCCGTACTGCACGCTTTGACCATTCAACCAGTCGTAACGATTACGCCATTGCAACGCCTTGTTGTAGTGATAATCGCTGATCCAGTCGTAGCCGCAATAGCCCATTAAATCCGACCAATAATTGTTGTCGTATGGGTTGAAGTAACGGTTCTTGAATACATCGAAACCGGTGACACCAATGCTGCCGTTGTAATACGGAAAATACGGATCGGCACCGGCTGGTCCACCACAGGGCGCATGACGCAAACTCAAGTTGTGACCGACCTCGTGTGCGTAGGTGCCACTGCGCCAGGTGATCGTGCCGTTGCTGCCGCCCATGTTCGTGGTCCAATCGACTCCGATACCAGCCCAACCGCCAATCCAGGCCATACCGGAACCGCCACCACCGTAATACGGTTTCAACACCGCGTAATAGTGACGTGTTGGCTGATTTTCGGCATAACGTAGCGCATCCATTTCATTCAAGACGCGGGTCCATTGATTGTCGTAATTGGGCCCTGGTGTGCCGTTGAAATAGTAGGGGCTATGCACGCGCACATCGAGTGCCTCCGGCACCGGTAATACGCGCCGCAAGTATTCGACATAGCTTTCGGTGTTGCCGGTATGAACGTCGCCGACCAAGCCATTGCTGGTGCGTAGCGGCACCAACATTGTGCGATAAGTAGGCGCGTTCCAAACATTCTCCCGCACCAGTTTGCTGGTATCGACGCTGTAATCAGAACGACGCGCGCCATGCGGCCACACATCGTTCAGGTAATTGGTCTGTTGATAGGCAGTATGCGGGTCGACTTCGGCGTGCAATTGCAGGCCGGGGCGAACATCGGCGGCGTCGATAAAGTAATCATGCGAATAGACATAGTTGCGACTATCGACGACGGTGGGCACACCGGCAAAACCATTGTCGGCATTCAGCGTGATGCTTTTGGCGTAGACGCCGTAGTAATACAAATCGAGTCGCACTTGCGGTACCGCGCTATTGGGCCGATCGGCGCGGGTGAAAATGCGCACCAGACCGCGCCGTTTGGCGACCAGTGGCACTGACTTGTTGTAGGTTTGTGTCGCCTGCGTGACATAGATATTTTCGATCCAGAGATCGAGTGCATGGCTGCTTTGCGTTGCCAACGCCAACGCGGCCGCCATGGCGGATGTTGACCATTTCATGTTTGCTTCTCCGTGCAAAGGAAGATTTCTTGTCATTGCCAGCAGGCTCCGGATCCTTGCTGTCGGTGAATAAATAGCACAGCATCGCGAAAGCGAAAATGCCGGGGCTGCCGCGCTAATGAAGGTAATTTGTGACGTGGGTATCGCAGCAGCTTTTGTGCGCTGTTTTAGTCAGTATGGGATTGGGATGATTATTCTCTGTTTGCGAAGAAATGCGTCAAGACGACGAAGCAATTTCTCGCCGGGTTATGCCGGCAAATTTTTAAGATGAATTTGAAAATCTGTGAGCCAGTTGCGCCTTTCTGCGCCGCCAAGAAACTACCGGTACTCGATCATTGATGGGCGATGTCAACGAAGTCGCGGGTTGAACGTTATGCCAATTCAATTGGCAAAAGCTAAGTCGGTGAGTGCGATGTGGCTAAGTATGGTTATGAGCGCGTTGCTGGTGTTGTTTATGCAGACAGTCGCAGCGTCGGAATATTTTAAGATTCAACATCAGGGGGTGGAGCGTTATGCCTTGGTGCGAGCACCGGCGTCACTTGTTGGTACCGAGAAACTACCGCTGGTGTTGGTATTGCACGGCGGTGGCGGCAATGCGGAGAACATTGAGCGCATGACCGGCTTTACCGCGCTGGCGCAACGCGAACGATTCATCGTTGTTTACCCGGAAGGGCGCGGCCGCTTTGATCATAAGTTACTGACCTGGAATGCCGGTCATTGCTGCGGCCCGGCGATGCAGCAACGCAGTGATGATGTCGGTTTTATTCGCGCTTTGTTGCTGGCATTGAAAACGCAATATCCGATTGATGCACAACGCGTTTACGTGACCGGCATTTCCAATGGCGGCATGATGGCGCATCGATTGGGCTTTGAGCTGGCCGATGACATCACCGCGATAGCACCGGTAGTGGCGACGCTGTTTGGTGATGAACGCTTGCCGGCAACGCCGGTGTCCGCATTGATCATTAACGGCATGCAGGATCAATCGGTGCCGTTTGATGGCGGTGCGCCCGGCGGCCGTTTTCCCGATGCCTGGGATGGCACGCCGGCATTGCCGGCGATGGCGCAGGCCGAGTTTTGGGCCAAAGCCAACGCTTGCGCCGCCACAGTTAACGTCAGCAATACGCCGCTGTTTCAACACGGTCGCTATGCTTGCCCGCCCGACGTTTCGCTGCAGTTCTATTTTGTTCGAGAACTGGGTCATGCCTGGCCCGGCGGACGTAAGGGCAGCTGGCGCGGCGACGAACCGGGCCAAGCACTTGATGCGACCACTGTGATTTGGACGTTCTTCGAGCCACTGCGTCGCTGAGATACTACGCCACAAAAAACACGCTTACTACACGGAAGTGTATGCCTACGCGCTTATAGTCCTATGTTAGTGAAAACCGATTTGATTTCGGCAGCATTGACGCGAGCCATCCGCACCGGACCGCTTTCTTCAGCAATGGACCACTTTCCTGTCATCAACTGATTTTGAATCACCGTCAAGGCATAGCTGACCGGCGCGTTTCGCTGACCGTCGGAATATTGTTTGATGAATTGAATCTGTTTGTCGTTGATGTTGCCAAGCACTTGCGCTTGCCGGTGAGTGGCGTTCGGATCACCAAAGGTTACCGGCTCAATAATGGTTGCCTGAATGGTTGCGCCTTGTTGCTTGATGATCATCGCGAATGGTGTTTCCTGCGCATCTTCAGGTCCATAGCCATAATAACCGATCCACAAACCGGATATATCGGCAGCATTGGCGATCGAGGTAAGCAGCATCAGCGCCGTGACAAAAAACAATTTCACCGGTGACTCCTGTGAGTGTCTAGCGACCGGCAGGCGAGCCGGTCAGGTCGAAAGCATTGACTATAGGTGGAGGTTAGGGGGGTTGGCAAAGGTTGATCAGAATGACCGTGCTGCCTTTCCGTGTTTGGTCAGGAGCAATGAACCGGTGTAGGCTGCGACGGATTTTTTCCTTTCCCGAGAGAACGATGCCGCGTACTTTCACTGAGCTGAGTCGTTTATTGTTTTTGCCACCACGGGCGGCGATTTCTGCCGGCAGTTGGTTGCTGGTGTTATCCGCAATCATGGTGGCGACCGCGCTGTATTGGCTGAGTCCCGGTCAGGAATGGTTTGAGCGCTGGTTCAGTCTGCCGCCGGCTCCGGTCATTGCTGAAGAGTGGCGGCCCTGGATAAAAATGTTGCGCAACACTTACCCGGATTTCGCCTGGGCATTGTTGATAGGCTGTGCCGCGCGTGATCTCATTTGGGCGCTGCGTTGGCGATTGCCATCGTTGCTGGTGTTGTGCGCTGCGACTGGCTGGGAGCTCGGTCAGTGGCTATACTTTTTGCCGGGTCACTTTGACCTCGTCGATTTGGCGTTGAGCGCCGCCGCGGGCGGCATCGCGCTAGTTGTTCCCTGCCAAGGAGATGTACCGTGATTCGTGCCGCCCTGATGGCGATAAGTCTCGCCGCAGCAAGCCCCACTTTTGCGCAAGAACAAGCCCCGCTAACACTCACGCTTTCTGATACGCAATGGCATGTGTCGATCAACGGTTTCCGTTGGCAGCTGCCGGCGGCTTGCTTGAATCCACGTAAACTCGGTGAAGACGATGCTGGCCGTAAGCTTGGTGAGGATGTTGCTGGTCGTCGCCTTGGCGAAGATGACGCCGGCCGCAAACTGGGCGAGGCCGATGCCGGTCGCAAGCTTGGTGAGGATGTTGCAGGTCGTCGTCTTGGTGAGGATGACGCCGGCCGTAAGTTGGGCGAAGCCGATGCCGGCCGCAAACTTGGTGAAGAGGATGCCGGTCGCAAACTCGGTGAGGGAGATGCCGGCCGCAAACTGGGCGAGGACGTGTCCGGCCGCAAACTCGGCGAAGATACTTCAGGTCGCAAGCTCGGTGATGATGTCGCCGGTCGACGGCTGGGCGAGGAGGGTAATGCACCGCGCTGCGAATACGTCAGCAACAATGAAATCGTCAGCGCCGTCTACATTTGGCCGGTTGTCGCCGGCTCCGTTGAGTTAAACCGGCAGACACCGGAATTGCAAGCTGTGCAGACCTGGCGCGACGGCGCGTTATTGTTGCTGCGCTGAATAAATAATTTGTGATGTTACTGAGCGATTTTTTCTATTCCTGTATGGAGGATGTGCTGTGTTGAAATCTGTTTGGCATTCGCGTCGCTGGCGCTTGGTCTTGGCAATGTGTACAGCGGTTATCGCGTTCATTGGTGCAACCGGTTCGGCGCCTACTTATATTAATCACACGGATCGTACGCTGCGTCCGATCAATTACGGCACACTGGTCAACACCGAGCTGAAAATCGAAGCGATGGATGGCAGCTTTGTGCTGCAAGGTGGTGAGCAGTTCCGCACGCCATTCGCGCTGAACCTTTGGAATGCCCGTTTTGATGAAAAAACGCTGGCGAATCAGTATCAGGCGGCGCGTCAGCTTGGCGCCAAGCCGGTTCTGGTGCATGTCAAAGGCCATGATCAGCCACTCTATGGTTTGCTGATTTTCAACCAGGCGATCAATGCTGCCTTCGGTCCGGGCAGCCAGTCTTACTATGTGCGCGTTTCCAAAGACAAGCTGGATAATGCCCGCTTCGGTGGTATTTCGGTTGCTTATGAAATGATGGATTGGCGCGATACTTACACGGACGATTATGGTCGTCAAACGCGCGACAAAACCTGGTATGGCTGGATGCTGTGGTTGTCGTCAACCCCGATATAAACGTTTCGGAGACAAGCGCATGAAGCAACGTCAACTTCGCGCTGGGCTAGCGGCGCTGATGTTCGGTACGGCAATCATCGGCGCACTGGGTTCGGCCACCGATCCGCTGCCGGTGTACACGCCGCCGCCGGTCAATACGACTTCACCAGGCAGTGGTGGTGTGCTGGCGGCACCGGTTGCACCTGCTGCCTCACAAGGGCGTCTTGGCATCGCGCTGAATAATTTGAGTCCGCAAGATCAAGCGTTTTACAAAAGGCAAACCGGTGCCGTTATCGAGGCTGTTGCGCCGGCATCACTGGCGGAGCGTAGCGGTTTTCGGCGTAATGATTTGATCATTGCCATTGACAAAAACGCCGTCAGCGGTGCTAGCGATGTGATCAATGCTGTCACCAATGCGCCTGCCGGTCAGCGTCTGTCGTTTACCATTATCCGTAATGGCAAGGAACAGCAACTGGACGTCAGTTTCTAATCAAAAAAACACCGGCCTTGGCCGGTGTTTTTCTGCAACAACGTTTATAGACCAAACGTTTTCTGATGAATTTTGCTCGCCAGTTCATCGGCTGCAGCATCTCTCGTGACGGTCGCTTCTTCGGCAAATGCCGCCAAGCTCAAACCTAGCTGCTTCAATGGCTCGGTTAAGGATAAGTAGCCCTTGCCACTGACATGCTCGGCGAACAGTGGCGCCGGATCGTAGCCGCTGATTTGCTTGCTCAAGCGGCGGATATCTTCCAGCGTGTACGGTTTGTTCTGCAAGGCCAGCTCCTGGTACATCGCGCGCAGCAATTCCGCGACACCGGCTTCGCCGTTCGAGGCTTTGCGCATTTCGGCCTCGAGCGCTATCGCCACCAGCGCGCCACCGCCGTAAACCAATGCCCGCTGATTTTGTTTATCCAATCCGGCTTCCTGCAGGCTGACATTGGCGCGTTGATAGAACTTGCCGATCATGTAGCGGGTGTACATCGTCTCCAGGCGTTTGTGAAACCATTGTTCGTTGAACACGCCATGGCGATACAGCAGCAATGACGTCATGTAATCGGTGACGCCTTCTTTGAACCATTCTTCTGTTTCAGCGGCTGGCGCCAAGCCAACGCCATTCCAGAAATGGAATAGTTCATGGGCCATGACATAACCCCAAACGACCCGGTTGTTTTCAGTGGCCGGACCGTTGATCAACTGGCTGAAGCTGCCTTCAAAGGCACCACCATCACCGCTGGCTCCCTCGTTGACGATAATCAAATAGCGATTGCGCTTCGGTGCGCTGCCAAATAGTTCGGTGCTGTGTTTCAACATCGGGCGCAGTACTTCGGTGAACAGCTTGCTGGAGTTCGCATAGTTTTTCCCCAGCACGAGTTCCAATTCGTAGTCACCTTCTTTCAGCACTTCGCGATGGGCATCGCCAAAAAACATGGCGTTGACCAACAATTCACGGCGGTTATAAACCTGGAATTGATTGTCGCCGGTGGCGCGCCATGGCGTGCTGGCTTGCCAACCGGTCGGCAACGAAAATTTTACGCTGATATCGGTATCCATTTTTTCGGCCGGCACGATAAACAATGCGTAACCGGTAAAAAACAAACCGTCATTGGTCCGGTACGCAACTTCCTCTTCGCCAGCCGGCCAGCGGTAGTTGCCGTGCTCGGCCACCACATCGTAGCTGACGGTTACCGTTTGGTTGCCACGCGCCAAATTCCAATCACCATCTTCGGTGGCTTTGAACTTTACCGGTTTGCCATCGGCATCTTTGACGACAAGATTGCGAATAAAACCGGCCTGACCATTTGGCAGTTGTTCGGTTTGCTGCACATTGAACAAAGCCAGTGTTTTGCCGTGCACCGTGTATTGCGCTTCGACGTGAACGCTATCCGCGCTGACCTCAACCTGAAACTGCGGTGATTGTGCCTGGGCAAATGCGGATGTCAGCATGGCCAAAATGAAAACAAACTTTTTACGATAAAACACGATAACTCCGCAATAATTCATGACAGTGTTGCCATTGGAGTCATAAGACGGCGAAGCGGGAAAACTGGTTTCAATGTTGGGCGTTGATAAGGCGGTGGGTCACTCGAAATGGGAGGCGTGGCGATACTTGGTACGATTGCCGGAGAAATCTATGGCGTGTTCGGATGAAGTGCTTGCGTTAAGGTGATGAAGGCAGCGCTTGTTGAAGTTGGTTCAGTGTTCCGTCCTTAACCATCGTGGCAAACGCGGCATCCAGTGTTTGCATCAGCTTCGGGTCGGAGTCTTTACGGAACGCCAGATAAAGACCATTACCCATCTCGGGTAACTCCAGCGCTTGGGAAAAATGTTGGCAATGCCATTCCGGAGTTTGGCAACTCAGTTCACTCATCAGCATCAACTCAACACGGCCGGCACGCAGTTTGTTCAACACGATTTCTGCTGTTGCTGAGGTGTTGAGATTGCCTTCGGGAAACGCTCTGAAACCCTTGCTCAAAAGATAGTGATGCGCGACATCACCGAGTACGACACCGACCTGAAACTGATGTAAGTCGGCAAGGTTTTGCAGGTGTATATCGGAGCGAGACTTTAAGCGAAACACACTCCAACGATACGGCACGATAGGTCCGATCCAATGAAATGACGATTCACGTTGGGGAATACGGGCGATGCTGAAAATGCCGACGTTGGCCTGTTGTGATGCCTGGCGGTAGGCGCGCGCCCATGGCAGCATCTGAATTTCCGGCGTCAATTTCGCGCGACGGAATATTGCTTTGACGACCGAGGCTGCTACGCCTTGGATCTCGCCGTCTTGTTCGTACTGCAACGGCGGTTCTGATTCGGTTACCAACAAAACCGGTTCTGGAGCGTTCGCCCAAACCGCGGCGATGTGGAAAAACGGTAAGCAAAAACGTAGCGCTCGAAACCAGGTCATTGTCGATACTGGGCATCTCGGGGTCCTGGAAGTATAGGCCAGCCATTTTTCGACGACGTTAAGCAAGCGTGCCTGTGGATATCTCTGTGGGAATCGTGTTGCCGCGCTGTGATATGCGCTGCTGCCATTGCACCCGGCTGGCCATGGCATAGAATGGCTGGCCTTTTGTTGTTTGAAGTAATGTTTATGGCCGACCGCGATTACGCTGATATCAAAGCTCCCCCACATTCCATCGAAGCTGAGCAGGCGGTGCTGGGCGGCTTGATGCTCGATGCTGGCGCCTGGGAACGGGTCGCCGAGGCCATTGTCGCCGACGATTTTTACCGCGAAGATCACCGCAAGATTTTCAAGGCGATGGCCAAGCTATCGGCTGCTTCGCAGCCGGTCGACGCGGTCACCGTGTTCGAGCAGCTGGAGCTGGAAGGCGAAGCCAGCAGTGTCGGCGGTCTGCCGTATCTGGCGGACTTGGCCAAGAACACACCATCAGCCGCCAATATTCTTTCCTACGCCAATATCGTTCGCGAGCGTGCCCTGCTGCGCGAAATGATCGGCGCTGCCAATGAAATCGCCGACACGGCGTTTTTCCCGAAAGGCCGGCAGGTGCTGGAGTTGCTCGACATGGCCGAGCAGAAAGTGTTCGCGATCAAAGAGAAACGCGGTCGTGCCGACTCCGGCCCGAAGATTGTCGGCTCGATGCTGAAAGGCGTCGTCTCCCACCTGGAAGAAGTCGGCAAGACGCAAGGCCTGACCGGACTTTCCACCGGTTTTGATGACCTCGATGAAATGACCTCCGGCATGCAGCGCGGCGATTTGATCATCGTTGCGGCGCGTCCGTCGATGGGTAAAACCACGTTTGCGATGAACCTCTGCGAACACGCGATGATGAAAGCGGAAAAGCCGGTGCTGGTGTTCTCGATGGAGATGCCGGCCGAGCACTTGATTCTGCGTTCGATTGCCTCGCTCGGCACCATCGAATACCAGAAAGTACGTTCCGGCCAGCTCGATTCACCGGACTGGGACCGGGTGTTCAGCGTCGTCGCGATGCTGAAAGAACGCAACAACTTATATATCGACGATACCGCCGGCTTGTCGCCGTTGGAGCTGCGCGCCCGTGCCCGCCGGGTGGCGCGTCAGCATGACGGCGTTTCGCTGGTCATGGTCGACTACTTGCAGCTGATGCGTGGTGACAGCGCCTCCGATAACCGTACTGCCGAGATCTCGGAAATTTCCCGGGCCTTGAAAGGTTTGGCGAAAGAACTCAATTGTCCGGTCATTGCGCTGTCGCAGTTGAACCGCGCGCTGGAGCAGCGCACCGACAAACGCCCGGTCATGGCCGATTTGCGCGAATCGGGCGCTATCGAACAGGACGCCGACGTGATCCTCTGTATCTACCGCGACGAGGTCTATCACAAGGACAAGCCGGACAACAAAGGCATGGCCGAGGTGCTGATCCGCAAACAGCGTAACGGCCCGATTGGCGACATCAAGCTGACCTTCCAGGGCCGCTATACCCGCTTCAAGAATTTTGCCCCGGAGATGGGGGAGTATTACTAACTAATTGTCCGCCACATTCTGCTCCATTCATTCGCCATCTGCTCCGTAGGAAATGCTGTCAAGCATACGGAGCGCTTGCGGCCGTGGTGCTCACCCTCTAGTGGCTAGGCCGATTCGGCTTTCCTGCCGATTTGTCTCCTTTTTCTCCCTCGCGAGCGGCATGCTGGCCTAGCCTTATACGAACCCCATTAGCGCTAATTTTCGTCGTTCGCGCCCCTCTGACCGTGGCTCGTCAGATCCCTCTTTTCGCAAATCACACGCCTTTCCATACTCAGCTCCAACGACATCCCGGTCGTGGGGAAATAGTATGAAGCTTATCCATATTGTTGCCGGATTGCTGGCGCTTGCTGCCGGAGCGGTGGCGCTGTATGCCAGCAAAGGCTCGCCGTTGCACCGTCACAGCGGCGCGGTATTCGTCGCGGCGATGCTGTTGATGACGACCAGCGCCGGGGTAATGGCGCTTTTCTACTCGCCGAATCGGGTGAACGTGGTAGCGGCGACACTGACGTTTTACCTGGTCGTGACCGGGCTGCTGACGGTGCGCCGATCGGTTGCAGAAATGCGGCTGGTAACGGCCGCTCTGATGCTGATCGCAGTGACGATAAGCATGCGCGCCTTCGACCTTGGCTTCGACGCGTTGGCAAGTCCAAGCGGGCTTGTCGACCACGTGCCTGCGCCACCGCTTTTTCTGTTCGCGATTGCCGGTCTGCTCGGAGCAGGGCTCGACGCACGCCTGTTATGGGCGGGGCAAATCAGCGGTGGTCATCGGCTGGCGCGGCATCTTTGGCGCATGACGTTTGCAATGTGGATTGCGACGACCTCCTTCTTTCTCGGCCAGGCGACATTCTTCCCGGAACCGATGCGCAAGACGGCTTTGCTTGCCATCCCGGTACTCCTGGTCACGTTTCTGCTGTTCTGGTGGCTGGTGCGTGTGCTGTGGAAACGTGAACGCGCCGTGCGATATCTGAAATCAGCGGGTGGCAAGCTATGAAAAGCATCGGTTTTCCGGCGCCAGTCATGCCGACGTCGTTTGCCACCGGAATGTTCACCGCTGATCGCATGTTGCGCGGTGCCGCGACGCTGTGGCTGTGTGCGGCGTTGTTCGGCCAGTTTTTTTTTTTATTACATCGCGAGTTTCTACCTCCCTTCGACATGGTCCGGCAGCTTTGAAAACAGGAACCGGCTGAAGGCGTTGGGTGCGACGCCGTATATTGCCGGCGACGTCGCGGGCAATATGGTTTTTCTCGGCCATGCGCTGGGCGCAGGTATCGTGGCGCTCGGTGGCGCACTACAACTGATTCCCTGGCTGCGCACGCATGCGCCGACGTTTCATCGCTGGAATGGGCGCGTTTTTCTTGCCACGGTCGTGATCTTGAGTCTGAGCGGTTTCTATCTCGCATGGATCCGGCTTGAGCCGCCGCAGACGCTGACGGAACTCTCGCCGAGCATCAATGGTGTGCTCATTCTGCTGTTTGCCACGCTTACGCTACGCACGGCACTGGCGCGACGTTTCGCCACCCATCGTCGCTGGGCGCTGCGTCTTTACCTGGTGTCAAACGCGCAATGGTTTCTGCGTATCGGTGTGTTCGGCTACTTCGTCGTCAATCAATTGCTTGGCCGGGAGGCTTCATTCAGCGATCCCTTTTTTATTTCTGGACATTCGGCTGTTACCTGGTGCCGCTCGCGGTGCTGGAAATCTACCTGCGCGCCAAAGAAAGCCAGAGTGCGATCGCAAAAGCCCTGTTCGCCGGAGGGCTGGTGATGATCACCATACTGATGTCGCTCGGGATATTGGGGTTCGGCATGTTTTCGCAGATACTCATCTCGGGCGCGCCTTTGCCTTTTCCCTAGTTGCTGAATCAAGGCACCCCTTTGCGCGAGTCCATCCCTTCACGGAGAGCAGATGCCATGTCGGAAGAAGTTAGTCTATTTCGGCTGTACCTGTTGCGAGCAATGTACCTGCTGATCGCAGTAGGCTTGGGCATCACGATCTGGCCGTCCATCATTGCGCCGGCATCGGTCGTTGCCAATCCCGGCTCTGTGGTTCGTTCCTTGCTGGGCGCACTGGCGCTGGTTGCTTTGCTCGGCTTGCGTTATCCGTTGCAGATGTTGCCTTTGCTGATCTTCGAGTTGCTGTGGAAGGTGATCTGGATTGTCGCGTTTGCCTTGCCGATGTGGGCAGGTCCAGGGCTTGATGCATATGCCCGGGAATCACTATTTGCCTGCGCGATGGGGGTTGTGCTGGTGCCGTTGGTGCTGCCTTGGCGCTACCTGTACCGGCATTACGTGCGGACGCCGTCGGCGCGTTGGGCATGAAGCCGTATCCCAGTGCTCAACTGCCTGGCGACGGCCTGGGCGGCATCGATTATGCTGAAGGCATGCAAAAAAAACTTAAACCTGCTCCGAAAGGAATCGCGCTACTGCTGAACTGGCGGCGGGTGTCGTTCGTGCTTATCGTTTCGCTCAGCCTTGGCCTGCTGATGGGACTGACTTTCTGGCAGTCGGGCGTAATGTCCATCGTGGTCCGCACCGTCGGTATTGCTTTTGTCGCGATGCTGGTTTTTGGCCTGTTCGAACAATGGCCGCGCCGTTTGCCGTCTTGGTTGGCGCGGTGGGTGCTACAGGTTCTCGCGGTAGGCTTGGCTATGCCGGTAACCACGTTCTGCATTTATCTGGCTTCCACACCTGCGGACGCACCGCCGTTCTGGCAAGTCCAGGATCGGTTGGGAGGTTTCATGATATTGACCGTGCTCGGTGTTCTGCTTGCGCCGTGGGCCGCACTCGGTGCGCTGGTGCGGCAGAAGGACGCGATCGCCCGCCACCAGGCGCTGGCATTCGAACTTGAGCGCAGTGAGCTGGAACGTCAGGCAACCGATGCGCGTCTGCACCTGTTGCAGGCGCAGGTTGCGCCGCATTTTCTGTTCAATACGCTCGCCAATGTGCAGGCACTGGTGGAGTCAGGGTCGCCGAAGGCGCCGTCGGTATTGCGCAGCCTGATCGCTTATTTGCGGGCCGCAGTGCCACGACTGCATGAACCGGTTACGACACTGGGCCTGGAACTGGATCTGGTGCGCGCCTACCTTGATCTGATGCGCATGCGGATGCCGGATCGGCTGCAGTTTGCCCTGCACGTCGACAGCACGACGACGGGTTTGCGTTGTCCGCCGATGACCTTGTTGACGCTGGTCGAAAATGCCGTTCGGCATGGTATCGACCCGAGCGAGGAAGGCGGTCGCATTGATATCTTTGTGGAGCGCACAGGCGAACGCTGCCTGGTGCGCGTCAGCGATACCGGTATTGGCCTTGGCAAGGCTGGGCGCGGATTGGGTACCGGTCTGTCGACACTACGCGAGCGGCTGCAACTGGTTTTCGGTGACGAAGCGGAGTTGCGCATCAGCGAGCAACAACCCCGTGGCGTACGTGCGGAACTTGATCTGCCGGCACGAGGAATTTCAGCATGACAGCATCCCGGCCGACAGCATTAATCGCCGATGATGAGCCCTTGTTGCGCGAAGCGCTTGCTCGCCAGTTGCAACAAGTATGGCCAGAACTCGAGATCATCGCCGAGGCGCGCAATGGCCGCGACGCGGTAAAGCATTTTGAGGAGCGCCACCCGGATGTTTGCTTTCTCGATGTCCAGATGCCCGGCATGAGCGGCGTGGAAGCGGCGCAGAAAATTGGCCATCGGGCCCATCTGGTATTCGTTACCGCATTCGATCATTACGCCGTGCAAGCGTTTGCCCAGGGCGTGCTCGATTACGTGATGAAGCCAGTGGAATGCGCACGGCTGGCAGAAACGGTCGCGCGCGTAAAAGAGCGCATGCGCGCAGCAGAACCGGCACTGAACACGGAAGCGCTGCTGCAACAGCTGACTGCGCAAATTGCCGAACTTCGCAGTGGTGTGCCTTCAGCACTAAAATGGATTCGGGCGCAGATGGGTAACAATGTGCGGCTGATCGCGGTCGATGACATCGACTTCCTGCGTTCCGATACCAAGTACACCTTGATCGCCTGGCGCGGTGACAACGGCCAGCCGGCGGAAGCGCTAGTGCGCATGTCGCTGAAGGAAATCACCGCGCAACTTGACCCTGCGCAGTTCGCGCAGGTGCATCGCTCGGTTGTGGTCAACCTTCGCGCCATCAGCCATGTCAGGCGCGGCGACAATGAAACGGCTGACATTCATCTCAAGGGACGCAACGAGGTGCTTCCCGTCAGCCGCAGTTACCTGCACCTGTTCCGTCAGATGTAGGGGCGTTGGCCGCCTCAGTCGTTCCCGTGTTACAGCAAGCCTTGTTCGTTGCTGGCAAATAGACAAAGCAGGCAAAATCGCCAACGCTGACTCGGCAATTGTCTCTTCAGACGGTACACTGCAAACCCAGTTTTTCCGCCGAAATCCGTTTTATTCGCCGACAAGGTTTACCGATGCGTGCTGCCCGCGCGCTGATTTCGATCAGCGCTCTTCAACATAATCTCCAACACATCCGCCTGCTGGCGCCGAACACCAAAATCATGGCGATGCTGAAAGCCAATGGTTATGGCCACGGCCTGCTGCGCGTTGGCCATGCCCTGCGCGAGGCCGAAGCGCTCGGCGTTGCCTGCGTTGAAGAGGCGCTGGAGCTGCGCGATGGCGGCGTCAGCAATGAAATCGTCGTGCTCGAAGGCTTTTTTGCCTCACGCGAAATTCCGCTGATGGCCAAGCGCGGTTTTACCACCGTCGTCCACCATGAAAAACAGCTGCGTGAATTGGAAGAAACGCCGACCGACACGCCAATCAAAGTCTGGTTGAAAATCGATACCGGTATGCACCGCCTGGGTTTTCCGCCAGAACAGGCGATGAACGCGTTTGAGCGCCTGAGCAAGCTGGCTTGGGTGCAGCAACCGGTCGGTCAGTTATCGCACCTGGCCTGTGCCGATGAAATCGACAACCCGATGACCGGCGAACAGAACCGGCTGTTCCAGCAACTGACCCGCGAGCTGCCCGGCGACAAGAGCCTGGCCAATTCACCCGGCGTGCTGGCCTGGCCGGAAACCCATTACGACTGGGTGCGGCCGGGGCTGATGCTTTATGGCAGCTCGCCGCTGCCCGGCCATCATGGCGCTGAACACGGCTTGCAGCCAGTGATGACGCTGGAATCGCAGGTGTTCTCGACTCGCCGGCTGAAGAAAGGTGAGCGGGTTGGCTATGGCTCGGCCTGGGTTGCCGAGCGCGACACCACCATTGGCGTCGTCGCCATCGGCTATGGTGACGGCTATCCGCGCCACGCCCCGAGCGGCACACCGGTTTGGGTCGATGGCCGTATCGCGCCATTGGTCGGTCGGGTATCGATGGATATGATCACGGTCGATTTGGGCCCGGAAGCCGAGCTACCGATTGGCGCCCGCGCTGTACTCTGGGGCGCCGAGTTGCCTATCGAACAGGTTGCCGACCATGCCGGCACCATTGCCTACGAACTGATGTGCGGGGTGACTTCCCGTGTGCCATTCATGTCAGTTTGAGCAAAATCAGCAGAAAAGCCGGCAAATACGAATAAAAATGCTGGCCGCTGGCGCTTTCGGCGCGACAAGCGCTCGCACGCCCGTCTATGCTTAAACCAGACCAATTCAAAACGAAGCCAGGCGTGAAGCGCGTATTTGTTTTTTTCACATTGCTGCTGTTGTGGTGCGCGCGACCGGCCTGGTCAGCCGGCAACACGATGGTGTTCGACGTGCTCGATACCGAAACGGGTCTGGCCCAGAACACCGTCAACACCATGATGCGCGATTCGCGCGGCTTCGTCTGGATTGCCACCCAAGCCAGTCTGCAACGCTTCGACGGCTATCGGTTAATCGATTTGCTTGACGCCGCCGGCAATGAACATACCGAACACCTGACCACCCGTTATTTCACCACGCTGTTCGAAGACAGTCTGCGCCGGCTCTGGATCGGCACCAACTCCGAAGGTATGTTGCTGTTCGATATCGAGCTCGGCCAGTTCCTGCCGGTGCCGGCGCCGCTGAATGATCTGAAAGGTACTCAAGCCTCGATCAGGGCATTTTTCATCGAAGGCCAGCAGCTCTGGCTGGCCACCGATGCCGGACTGATGCGCGCCACGATGCCGAGCGGTAATGATCCGATCACACTGAACAATTTGGGCCCGAAAGGCCAACAGATCATGGCGATGGTGCCGGATGGCCGGGGCGGCGTATATCTGGCGACCCGCGGCGGCGGCTTGCGCCATGTCGATGTGGATAACCAGGAACGCTCCATAGGCGCCGGCCAAATTCCCAGTGTCGTGTATTCGCTGTGGTCTCATGACGACATGCTCTGGGTCGGCACCGAGGCCGGTGCTTACGTCGTCGACATGAATCGCCCCAGCAGCATTGAACGCATCCAGCACCCGTTGTTGAACCAGATGCCGGTCATTGCCATCACCGGCAGCAATGACGGCGAAATCTGGTTCAGTATGCAGAGCGCCGGTTTGCTGCTGTTCGAGCGGGTCGAGAAGCGCTTTACCCATATCGTCACTCATCCTTCCGACCCGTACAGCCTGCCGGATATGTGGGTGCGCAGCCTGATGCTCGACCCGAACGGCCTGCTCTGGGCCGGTACCGCGTTGCGCGGACTCGGCCGGGCGTATTCCGGTGCTGATCGGTTCGCGTTGTACCGTGAATACAGCGGCACCATGGACGAGGGCAACCGCAACCATATCCGCAGCCTTTATCAGGACCAAGCTGATCGCATTTGGCTGGGCATGGACGGCGGTGGATTGAAGCACTTGGTGCCGTCGGAAAATCGCTACGTTTACCACACTGAAGTGCTGAAGCAGGCGCTGCCCGAAGATGTCCGCAACGAAGTGTTCCGGGTTCAGGATATTTTCCCGATAAACGATCAGGCCATGTTGCTGGCCAGTAATTTCGGTTTGTTTGAGTACACGCATTCGCCGACACTCAAAGCCCGGCGCTTCAACGCCGATGTGCTCGGCGCGGCGCGTACCGATGTGCGCAGTGTTTGGCGCGATGCCGACGGCACGATTTGGGCCGGTACCACCAACGGGCTGTTCAAGATTCGTGATTGGGAGCGCATCGATGCCCATTTTCATAGCGCCAACGCCTTGACCCATAACGCGGTGTTCTCATTGTTTCGCGATAGCGACAACACGCTCTGGGTCGGCACGCTTAACGGCCTGAATCGATTGCTGCCCGATGGTGAGTGGCAGCGCTATCGGCACGATCAGCAAGACCCGAACAGTTTGTGCGGCAATGTCGTTCGCGATGTTTATCAGGATGCCGGCGGCACCATTTGGCTCGGCACCCATTCCGGGCTTTGCCGCGTGCACGATCGACGTGCCAAGGAATTGCAATTCACCCGTTACAGCAAAGAAGATGGCCTGCCGGACAACACCATTTATGCCGTGCGCGAAGACAAACTCGGCATGCTTTGGCTTAGCTCGAATCAGGGCCTGATCCGTTTCGATCGCCATGAAGTCAGTGCCACCCAGTACGACCGCTTTGACGGTTTGCAAAGCAATGAATTCAACGGCGGCTCGGCGTTCGTCAATCGGCGCGGCGAATTTCTGTTCGGTGGTGTACGCGGTTTCAATATTTTCACACCGGAGCAAATTCAACCGGAGTTGAAAGATGTGCCGATGCATCTGGTGTCATATCAGGTCGGCAGTCAACCAGAAGTAATTCTGCTCGGCGAGAAACAGCAAACGATCAGTTTCGATTTCGAGCAGAGGGTGCTGACGTTGCAATGGGCTGGCATCGATTACGTTGCTTCTCACCGCATTCAATACCGTTATCGTTTGTTGGGTTTGGACGAGCGCTGGATTGAGTCCGGCACGCGCCGGGAAGCGGTGTATTCCAATCTTGATGCCGGCAACTACACGCTGGAAATCATGGCCCGCAATCATGACGGCGTCTGGTCATCGAAGCCTTTGCAAATCGACATTCAGGTGCGCGCACCGTGGTGGTGGAATGCTTGGTCGAAGACCGTTTACGCGGTCACCCTGCTGGCGATGCTCAGCTTTTGGGCCTGGTCCATGTATCGGCGCAGCCGCGAGCGCATGTCGGCTGCCGAAACGATACGGCTGAACGAGCAGCGGCTGAAATGGGCGCTATGGGGTAGCGGTGACGCACTCTGGGACTGGAACGTCGCAACCGGCGAATTGCATCGCTCTGGTGTCGACCGTTTGCTCGGGTTACCGGAACAGGACATGGAGCAATCGATCGCCTGGCTGGAAAACAAACTGCATCCGGACGATGCGCCGCGCGCGCTGGCCGCGTTGAAACGACACCTCGCTGGCGAAACCGACAGTTTCGAAACCGAATACCGCTTGCAGGATGCGCAAGGTCGCTGGATTTGGGTGCTCGATCGCGGCCGGGTCGTCGAACGCGATGATGCCGGCCACCCGCTGCGCATGGCCGGTACGATGAAGGACGTATCGGATAAGCGCCGGCAGGAAGAGGAGCTGCGGCAGTTGGCCAGTTACGACACGCTGACCAGTCTGCCCAATCGCACCCTGTTCAACGAACGCCTGCGTCATGCCATTGCTCATGCCCGGCGCAATCAGCAACGTGTGGCGCTGCTGTTTTTGGATCTCGACCGCTTCAAGCAAATCAACGATTCGCTCGGTCACTCCGCCGGTGATTTGTTGCTCAAACAAGTCGCTAATCGTTTGCGAGCCAATGTCCGTGAAGAAGATACGGTTGCGCGCTTGGGGGGCGACGAATTCACCGTCATGTTGGAAGACATCGTGACCGTAGAGTCGGTTGGTGTCGTTGCCGGCAAGATTCTGAAAGCCTGCGAGAAACCGTTTGATCTGGGCGGTCATGAAGTGGTGATTTCGCCGTCGATTGGTATTTCGGTTTACCCGGATGATGGCGACGACACCGCGACGCTATTGAAAAACGCTGACATGGCGATGTATCACGCCAAAGAACAGGGCCGGAACAATTTCCAGTTTTTCGTTTCGGCGATGAACGAAGCGATGCGCCGGCGCATCACACTGGAATCGGCCTTACGCAAAGCGCTGGAGCGCGATGAGTTCACGCTGCATTACCAGCCAAAAATGAATATCGCCAGCGGGCAAATCACGGGGCTTGAAGCGCTGCTACGTTGGCGTAGTGCCGAGCTTGGTTCGATTCCGCCTGATGAATTCATTCCGCTGGCGGAAGATACCGGTCTGATTATTCCGATCGGCGAATGGGTGTTGCGTCATGCCTGTCAGCAATTATCAGATTGGCAACAGCAAGTCGAATTGCCAATGGTGCCGATCGCTGTCAACTTATCGATCCGACAATTGATGCATGGTGATTTGTCGCAACAGATTCAGCAGATTCTGAACGGCTATCAACTCGATCCGAAATGGCTGCATCTGGAATTGACCGAAAGCCTGGTCATGACCAATGCTGCGCAAGCTGTCGGGCGATTGAACGCGATACGTGCGATGGGCGTGCGCTTGGCCGTCGACGATTTCGGCACCGGCTATTCGTCGTTGTCCTATTTGCGGCGTCTGCCGATCGACACGATCAAAATCGACAAAGCGTTTGTCCGTGACATCACCGTCGATGAAGACGACGCGACGATCATCCGCACCATCATCGCGATGGCGCATTCCTTGAAACTGACCGTTGTCGCCGAAGGCGTCGAAACCAGTGAACAATTGCATTTCCTGCGCGAAGAAGGTTGCGAAGAATTGCAGGGCTACTGGCTGTCGAAGCCGTTGCCCGCCAACGATGTCATGGCCATGCTGCAACGCCATCATTGAGCATGCTGCCCGGTTACGTGTCGATGCGAATTACTGAGAAGCGAGGTAGGTGCGAATTTATTCGCACAATGGCCGGACAATTGTGCGTCGCTTCCGGATGTCCGGATAAATCCTGAGGAATCCCCACGAAAAGCCGAAAAAATTCAAGGGATTATGGAACAAACACGATTGCAGCCGATCAGATCCGGTGACGAAACCAAACGGAATCGGAGAGAGCAATCGTGTTTGTGCGAAAGATGGTAAACGATTGGCTGAGTGATTGGCTACCGCGGATGCACAGTGCGCGGCGCGCGATTTTGAGTGCCGTGGTGGCGACGTCTTGCCTCTATCGGGTCGTGGGTATCGCAGCGCTCGGGCGGCGCTTGGCCAACGGCGGTTCGGTCAAGCACGCGATCAAAACGGTCGACCGGCTGATGGATAACCGCCATCTGCACAGCGAGCGGACGCCGCTCTATGCATGGCTTGCTCATTTCCTGCCAGGCACGCAAACTCGACCGCTGTTGCTGCTGGACTGGAGTCAAGTGCATCCCGGTAGTGAGCAATACGTATTACGGGTGGCGGCACTCAAAAAGGACGCGCGCTCGCCATTTATGAAGAAGTGTACAGGCGCGGGCGCATGGACAAAGCCAAGACCATGAAAACGGTGCTGGCAAACCTGGCTCAGATCCTGCCAGCGGGAAGTGTGCCCATTCTGGTCATGGATGCCGGCTTTCGCAATCCTTGGTTCAAAGCGATTGAAAAGCACGGTTGGCATTGGGTGGCCCGAATCCGAGGCCAAGTTTGCTACCAAAAGCGGTTGGACAAGGACTGGCAAGCCTGTCAGACCTTGCATGAAACCGCCACGGCAATAGCGCGCCGGATTGGCGATGTGCGGCTTGCCAAAACCCATCCTCACCGTTGTACGTTGCACCTGTATAAAAGCAAATCGACCGACAGCAAACGACACCGGCACCGTGCTGTCAGCCGGGATGCCAATGTGCTGAAAGCGAAGCGGCGGGCAAAGGAACCCTGGGTGTTGGCCAGCTCAGACTCGCTGTCCGACTTGAGCAGTCAGGAGATAGTGGCCATCTATAAACAGCGGATGAAAATCGAAGAAAGCTTCCGCGACACCAAATCCCATTTGGGGTGGCGCTTCGAGGAAATGCGCAGTTATCTGAGGCACAAGATCGAAAACCTGTTAATCGTGGCGGCGGTGGCGTTGTTTACCTTGACGGTGATCGGTCGTTACGCCGAATCGCAGCAAATGCAGAAAGACTACCAAGCCAACACCGAGACGAAACGGCGCGTGCTCTCGGCGCTGAAACTGGGATGGAACGTCGTGCGCAACAGATTTACCTTCCGTCTTGCCCTTATGCGACAAGCATTACAGGATATGACGAAGGTCGAATATGCATAAATTCGTGGGGATCCCTCAGGATAAATCCGAACCTACTTTGGCTTCTTAGCCGGTCATCGTCGCCCAGAGCAATCCGAGCCGTTCATGCAACACATTGCTGCTCATCTCCAATGCCCTGGCATTCGGCACCCATGCCAGCGGGCCGATGTTGCCGCTGCCATCGCGGTTGAAGCCGGTTGGCGCCGGGATCACTTTCAGGCTGTGTTGCTCGAACCAGTATTGGGCGCGTGGCATGTGAGTCGCATCGGTGACCAGATAAATCGTCGAAATATTATTCTCTTTCAGAATCTTTGCCGAATACTCGGCGTTTTCGCGGGTGTTACGGCTCTTGGTTTCCAGCCAGTGCGGGGCGCCGCGAAAATCGCTGATAAAGCTGTCGTTCATCAGCACCGCTTCGGCAGTCGATTCGCCGAATACCTTGCCGCCACTCAATAGCACAGGCAGATGCGTTTGCCGTTGCAAGCGGGCGGCGTAGCGCAGCCGCTCCAGCGTGCGCGGGCTGACCGTGTCGATGTCATCGAATTCCGGCGCGGCGTTGCGGCGGCCACCAGCCAACACAACAATCGCGGTATCTTTCTGATCGGCGGCCTGCAGGCTCAGGCGCAGCGCCGTCGTGGGTTGCAGCTGAGACACCAGCCCCTGGGCAACGAAAGGGGTACTGAAGGCGTACAGCGTTGCCAGGCTCAATGAGAATAGAGCAATCGACAGTGCCCGCGACCAGCGTCCAACCCAAAACGCCAGCAGAATCAACAGCAGGTTGATGCCCGGTGGCAACAACAGCAATTTCACGGTGTAGATGGCAATGATGTCCCAATGCATGATGTTTATCGTCGCAAAGTGGCTGAAATTCGGGTTTGGCGCGAACCGGCGCATAGCACCGGCGGCCCGGCCTACGGTAAGCTTAACACTGGCAAGGCGAGCGCGGCGGGCATGCGTTACACTGCGCGCCCGGCGTCGGCAGTGTAACGGCAGCGAGCCCGGTTTACGGCGACCTTCATCACTAATTTGCCCGGCTTTCGGGCGGTCGCCGGTGGCGGCGACATCATCGAATAACTCAACCTTTCAGTTTCAGGCGTAGACAATGACGATAATGGAAGAACATTACCACCCCGAACAGATTGAACCGAAAGTGCAGACGCTGTGGTCTGACACCGATGCGTTCCTGGCCACCGAGGACGAGCACAAAGAAAAATTTTACTGCCTGTCGATGTTCCCTTATCCGAGCGGTCGTCTGCACATGGGCCATGTGCGCAATTACACCATCGGTGATGTCGTCTCGCGCGTACAACGCATGCTTGGCAAAGCCGTACTGCAACCGATGGGCTTCGATGCCTTTGGTCTGCCAGCCGAAAACGCCGCGATTCAAAACGGCGTACCGCCGGCGGCTTGGACCGACGACAACATGGCCTATATGAAAGGCCAGTTGAATCGTTTGGGTTTTGGTTACGACTGGTCGCGCGAACTGGCCACCTGCAAACCGGAGTATTACCACTGGGAGCAGTGGTTCTTTACCCGCCTGATGAAAAAAGGCATCGCCTACAAAAAAATGGCCGTGGTTAACTGGGACCCGGTTGATCAAACGGTACTGGCCAATGAACAAGTCATTGATGGCCGCGGTTGGCGCTCCGGTGCGCTGGTCGAGCGCCGGGAAATTCCGCAGTGGTTCCTGAAAATCACCGATTACGCCGAAGAATTGTTGAGTGATTTGGACATGCTTGATGGCTGGCCGGATCAGGTCAAAACCATGCAGCGCAACTGGATCGGCAAAAGCGAAGGCCTGGTTATTCGTTTCCCGCTGGATGGCCGTGACGGCAATCTGGAAGTGTTCACCACCCGTCCCGATACGCTGATGGGCGCAACGTTTGTCTCAATCGCCGCGCAACACCCGCTGGCGCTGGAGGCGGCGAAAACGCATCCGGACATCGCGGCATTCATCGAGCAATGCAAAACCCAGACGACGATGGAAGCCGACATGGCGACCATGGAGAAAAAAGGCGTCGCGACGCCGTTCCATGTCGTGCATCCGGTCAACGGCGACAAAATCCCGGTCTGGATCGGCAATTTCGTGTTGATGGAATACGGCACCGGTGCAGTCATGGCCGTTCCCGGTCACGATCAGCGCGATTGGGAGTTCGCTACCAAGTACGGTTTGTCGATCAAGCAAGTGATCAAACCGGTCAACGGCGATGCCATCGATTTGACTCAGAGTGCTTATACCGAGCGTGGTATCACGATCAATTCCGGCGAGTTCGATGGTCTGGATTTCGATGCGGCCTTGGCGAAATTTGATGCTTATTTGAGCGCAAAAGGCTTAGGGGAAAAGCGCGTCAACTTCCGTTTGCGTGATTGGGGCGTTTCCCGTCAGCGCTACTGGGGTTGTCCGATCCCGGTGATCAACTGCGGCGATTGTGGCGCCGTGCCGGTACCGGATGACCAACTGCCGGTGACGCTGCCGCTGGATGTCAAAATCACTGGTGCTGGTTCACCGCTGAAACAACTGGATTCCTGGAAAAACTGCACCTGTCCGAACTGTGGTCGTCCGGCCGAGCGCGAAACTGACACGTTCGATACCTTCATGGAATCGAGCTGGTATTACGCCCGCTATTCCTGCCCGGGCAATAAAGAGCAGATGCTCGATGAGCGGGCCAAATACTGGACGCCGGTCGATCAATACATCGGCGGTATCGAGCACGCGATTTTGCACCTGTTGTACGCGCGCTTTTTCCACAAACTGATGCGTGATGAAGGTTTGGTGGATTCCGACGAGCCGTTCACGCGCTTGCTGACGCAAGGCATGGTCGTTGCCGAAACCTATTACCGCATCGATGCCGACGGCAAGAAAACCTGGTTCAATCCGGGCGATGTCGAAGTCGAACTCGATGACAAAGCGCGGCCGATTTCTGCGCATTTTGTCGGTGATGGTCAGGCCGTGCATATCGGCGGCACCGAGAAAATGTCGAAGTCGAAAAACAACGGTGTTGATCCGCAGAAAATGATCGACAAATACGGTGCCGACACCGTGCGCCTGTTTATGATGTTCGCAGCGCCGCCAGAGATGCAGCTGGAATGGAGCGATGCCGGCGTTGAAGGCGCGCACCGTTTTCTTCGTCGCTTGTGGCGGCAGGTGTTCCAGCATCGCAGCGCTGGCCTGGTGAAACCGCTGGATGTCGCCAATTTGAGCGAGCAGCAGCGTGAGCTGTATCGCAAAACCCATGAAACGCTGGCGAAAGTCAGCGATGACATGCAGCGCCGCTACACGTTCAACACGGCGATTGCCGCGGTCATGGAATTGTCGAATGCGATTGGCAAGTTTGTCGCGGTCGATGAACAGGATCGCGCCGTGGTGCAGCACGCACTGGAAATGGCCGTGTTGATGCTGAGCCCGATTACCCCGCATATTTGTCATGCGCTGTGGCAGCACTTGGGTCATGAACACTACATTCACCAGAGTGATTGGCCGGAAGTCGACCAAAGCGCGTTGGTGCGGGAAGTGCTGACCATCGTTGTTCAAGTCAATGGCAAATTGCGTGCGCGCCTGGATGTCGCTGCTGATGCCGATGAAGCGGCGATTAAATCACTGGCACTGACAAACGACAGCGTGCAAAAGCAGATGGAAGGCAAAACGCTGCGCAAAGCGATTTATGTGCCCGGCAAATTGCTGAACCTGGTTGTTGCATGAGTGGCGGCATGAACGGATGTGGCATGAAAAGAACGCTGCTGATCGTTTCGGCATTGTTGCTGCTGACGGCCTGCGGTTTTCGTCTGCGCGGTTCGCTGCCGGGCCTTGAGGACGCGAAAGTGTTTGTCGAGGCGCCGGCAACGGAAGAATCGCTGTTGCTGACCATTCAGGAAAGCATTGAGCAAACCGAGATGACGTTGGTCGACTCGGCTGACGCGGCAGAAGTTCTGCTGCGTATCGATAATGCGCGCCTGACCCGTCGTACGCAAACCGTTGGCGAATTTGGCCGTGCCCAGGATTACGAATTGATTCTGACCGTAACGTTCAAACTCGGCGCACTGAATCAGCTGAGCGATCAGCAGCCGCGCAGCGTCGATGCCCGGCGTGAATACAACTTCGACAATACCGACTTGCTTGGCAAGGCCGAAGAAGAAGCGCTGCTGGTGCGCGAAATGCAGCGCGAAATCGCCGCGCGCCTGCTGCGGCAAGTGTCGTATCAAGCCAGTGAACTCAAGCGGGCCGATGCGCGTTGACCCGAGTGCGCTGAGCGCTCAGCTCGGCAAGGCGATACCGGCCGGGCTGGTGGTGATCGGCGATGAGCTGCTGCTGCGTGAAGAAGCGCTCGATACGATACGTCAATCGGCGAAAGCGCAGGGCTTCACCGAGCGCGATGTGTTCACGATTGACAAGCAAACCGATTTCGCCGCGCTCGATCAGGGCGCGGCCAATTTCTCGCTATTCGCCAGTCGCAAAATTCAGGAATACCATTTCTCGCAAACGCCGAATAAAGACGGCCAGCAGTTTCTGCAGGCGCGCTCGCAGAGCGATGATGTCGATACCTTGACCGTCGTCGTATTGCCCGAGCTGAAGCGCAAGGAAATGGAATCCGTCTGGTGCCGGGCCTTGCTTGATCGTTTCATGCTGGTGCCGGTCGTGACGGTTGATGTGCAGGCGTTTCCACGCTGGCTTGCCGATCGTTTGCAGCGTGAACAACTGACTATCGATGCCGCTGGCCGCGAACAATTGTTGCACTGGTTTGAAGGTAATTTGCTGGCGTGCAGCCAGTTGCTGACGCAATTGAAATTGCTTTACGGTCAGCAGCCGATCAGCGCCGATGAGATCCGCAACGTTGCCTCCGAAAACGCCCGTTATCAGTTATTCGATATCGTCGATTTGGCGTTTAATGGCGACAGCGCCCGGGTGCTCAGAATGTGGCAGGGCTTGCTCGCCGAAGACGGGCAAAGCCATATGCGCACGCTCTCTGGAGTGTTGGCGCGTGATCTGCAACAACTGGCGCAATTGCGTTTTCTGCTGGCGCGAGGTGAGTCGTCGGCGAACGCGTTACGCGCCGTCAATGTCTGGCGGCAGCGCCAGGGGCCGTTCATGCAGGCCTGCAAGCGTTTGAGTGTGGCCGATATTCAGCATCTGCTGCAGCAATTGAGTCAGATCGATCAAGCCTTGAAAGGTGTGCTGCAGCACAATCCGGCGCGGCTTATCGAGCAATTATTGTTGCGCATTGCCGGCCTTCAGGTGGCGGCATGAAATCGATCCGACTGTTGCTTGGCGGCAGTTTCGATCCGGTGCATCAAGGGCATTTGCGTGTCGCGCACACTGTCGCCGACGCCAGCGGTCAAACCGTTTTTCTGTTGCCGACGTCTCAATCACCATTCAAGGCCGGCGCCCACGCCAGTGCTGAGCATCGCTTGGCGATGCTGCAACTGGCGATCGCTGAGCAGGCATCCTTGGCCGTTGATACGTTTGAGTTGCAGCAAACCGGTGTCCATTACACGATTGCCACTTGGCGTCATTTTCAGGCTTTGCAAATCGCGCCGGTATTCATCATTGGTTGGGATGCGTTCGCCAGTCTTGAACGCTGGCATGAGGGCGAAACGCTGATCGCCAATGCCCATTTCATCGTGCTGGCCCGCGATGGCGAGCACGATGAGTTGTCGAGCAGCTTGCAGCAGCGTTGGCAGATGCGCCAGAAGTTGTCGGCGGATACGCTGCAATCGGTGCGAGCCAGCGAACACGGCCAGACCTTTTTTTGTCCGATGGAGAAAATCGAACTGTCGTCCAGCGCGATTCGCTGTGAACTCGCTGAAGGACGCCAGCCGGCCGGATTGCCGAAAGCGGTTTATCATTATATTGAGCAGCATCAGTTGTACCGTCAGCCGCTCGCCGGCTGAACCCTATCCCCGCAGCAGAAGCTGGGGGAAAACCTGAACAGGAGCGCTATGAGCAAACAGCCATTGCAAGAACGGGTACTGACGGAACTCGCCGAAATGAAGGCGCGCGAAGTCAGTTGCCTGAATATCAGCGAAATGACCAGCCTGGCCGATTACATGATCATCTGTAGCGGCACCTCGAATCGACATACCCGCGCGATTGCCAACCACATCACTGACGTGCTGAAGAACGAACTCGGTGTGACGCCGATTGGTGTTGAAGGCATGGACACCGGCGAATGGATTCTGGTCGATTTCGGCGATGTCATCGTGCACGTGATGTTGCGCGAAACCCGCGATTACTATCAGCTGGAAAAACTCTGGGATCCGAACTGGGGTACGGCCGCCAAAGCGGAATAAGGTTACGCTGACGTGAAAATCCGCCTGCTGTGTCTGGGCAACAAAATGCCCGGCTGGGTGACGACCGGCTTTCTCGAATACGCCGGCAGGTTACCGGCCGAATGCCGGCTCGAACTGCAGGAGTTCGATTTGCCGAAACGCGGCAAAAATCCCGATATTCCACGCTTGATGGCGCAAGAGGCCGCGATGCTCAGCGCCGCGCTGAAAGGCAATGAACGAATCATCGCGCTCGATGTCACAGGAAAAGCCTGGACTACCGAGCAACTGTCACAGCAAATGCAGTACTGGATGTTTGATGGTCGCGATGTCGCGCTGCTGATTGGCGGACCCGACGGACTGGCGCCGGAGTTGTTGCAGCGAGCCGAACAGCGCTGGTCATTGTCGGCGCTTACGATGCCGCATCCGTTGGTGCGCATTGTCGTCGCCGAAGCGTTGTACCGGGCCCACACAATTTTGATCAACCATCCCTATCATCGTGCCTGAGCTTGCGACGATAATAGCGGTTCTTAACCTGAAGCGAGATTGGCCGTTTTGACGTACCGCGTGCGCATGAAAGATCCGGTGACCGAAGGCGGATTGTTTTATCGACGCGCGCTGATGGCCGGCGCTGTGGTGCTGATCCTGTTTCTGGCGCTGGTCGGGCGCTTGTTCTATCTGCAAGTCCTGAGCTACGAAGAATACGTCGCCAAAGCCGATCGCAATCGCATCAGCACCATACCCTTGGCACCGACCCGCGGCCTGATTTACGACCGCAATGGCGTCGTGCTCGCCGAAAATCGCACCAGCTTCAGCCTGGAAGTGATGCTGGAAAAAACCCGCGATGTCGATGCGCTGATTGAGGAGTTGAGCAGCGTCATCACCATCAGCGATGATGATCGGGAACGTTTCGCTCAGGAACGACGCCAGCGTCGCAAAGGCCGGGCGATTCCAATTCGCACTCGATTGAGTGAAAAAGAAGTCGCACAATTCTCGGTCAACCAGCACCGGTTTCCGGCCGTCAGTTTGCGCGGCCAGTTGATTCGGCACTACCCATTCGGTGAGCAATTCGTACATGCCATTGGCTATGTTGGCCGCATCAATGATCGCGAATGGGAAAAACTTGATCAGGCCAATTATGCGGCCACTTCCCATATCGGTAAGGTCGGGCTCGAACGTTTCTATGAGCAGGTGTTGCACGGCGCGGTCGGTTATCAGGAAATCGAAACCGACGTTCACGATCGGCTGGTACGCGTGCTGAATCGTGTCGCGCCGATCGATGGCAAAGATCTGCATTTGCATCTGGATAGCGAGTTGCAGTTTGCCGCGTTGTCGATGCTTGGCGAGCAACGCGGCGTTATCGTCGCGATCGATCCGAACGACGGCGGTGTATTGGCGCTGGTCAGCGCGCCGGGTTTTGATCCGAATCCGTTCGTCACCGGTATCGATTCACTTTCTTATCGCGCCCTGAATGAATCGCCCGATGCGCCAATGTTCAATCGCGCCATCAACGGTGTTTATCCGCCGGGTTCAACCGTCAAACCGCATCTGGCCTTGGCTGGTTTGATGTCTGGTGTCACCCAACCTTCACGCAAAGTCTGGGACCCGGGCTGGTATCAGCTGCCTGGCGATGAACGAAAATACCGCGACTTCAACTGGCATCTCGGTGGCCACGGCTGGGTCGATTTACACACGTCGATCATCATCTCCTGCGACACTTACTTTTACGACATGGCCAATCGTATGGGCATTGATGTGTTGCACGACTATATGCAGCGTTTTGGTTTCGGCCAGAAAACCGGACTTGATGTTTATGAAGAAGCCAGCGGTCTGTTGCCGTCCAGTGAATGGAAGCGAAGGGCACGAAAACAAGCCTGGTATCCCGGTGAAACCTTGAGTGTGGGGATCGGTCAGGGCTATTGGAACGCAACGTCGCTACAACTGGTCAGCTCAACGGCCGCATTGGCGAACGGCGGCAAGCGTTACCAACTGCAACTGGTCGATGCGCTCGGCGTCATGGATAACCGTCAGGATTTGCCGGCACAACTGGCCGAACATCAGTTGAATGCCATTCCGCCGGAACATCTGAAACTGGTGCGCGATGCAATGAAAGACGTGGTTCACGGCGCGCGCGGTACGGCACGCAAAGCATTCACCGGTATTGATTACCTGGCGGCTGGAAAAACCGGTACGGCACAGGTTGCCTCCTATGCGCAGGACGCCAAATATGATGCCACCAAAGTCGAAGAACGGTTTCGCGACAACGCCTTGTTTGTCGGCTACGCGCCTTACGACAAACCGAAAATTGCCGTTATCGTGCTGGTCGAAAACGTCATGGGCGGCGGCGGTTCCAATGCTGCACCTCTGGCTCGTCGTGTGATCGATGCTTACCTGGAGAAAAACGGCCGTGACTGATTTTGCCAGCCGTATCCACACCCATAAAGAGCGCCATAATCTGGCCTGGCGTCTACATTTGGATACCACGCTATTGACGGCGCTGATGTTGCTGATGGCACTGGCTCTCGGCATCGTTTACAGCGCTGGCGGCGACAGCACGGTCAATAAACAGTTGGCGCGTTTGGCCGTTGGCATGGGCGTCATGGTGGTGTTGGCGCAAATTCCTCCACGGATTCTGAAGCTGTGGTCACCGGCCATTTATCTCGCCGGCATCATCATGTTGCTGGTGGTTGAATTCACCGGCGTCATTGGCAAGGGTGCGCAGCGCTGGATCGATCTCGGTTTCTTTCGCTTTCAGCCATCAGAATTGTTGAAGCTGGCGGTGCCGATGATGCTGGCATGGTATTTCGCCGAGAAACCGTTGCCACCAACCTTAAAGCAAATTGTGGTGGCGTTATTATTGATTATCGTACCGGTGGTGCTGATCGCCATCCAACCTGATTTAGGCACATCGTTGCTGATCTTTGCTTCCGGCTTTTTTGTCTTGTGGTTGGCTGGCTTGCAATGGAAGCTGGTGGCCTCTTCGGCGTTGCTGGCTGCCGCTGCGGCACCTATGCTGTGGTTTTTCTATATGCGCGATTACCAGAAGCAGCGCGTGCTGACTTTTCTCGATCCAGAAAAGGATCCACTCGGCTCTGGCTATCACATTATCCAATCGAAAATCGCCGTGGGTTCCGGTGGCCTGTACGGAAAAGGTTACATGCAAGGCACGCAGTCGCAGCTGGAGTTCATTCCGGAGCGGCACACCGATTTTATTTTCGCCGTATTTGGTGAAGAATTTGGCTTTCTCGGTGCCGTGTTGTTGATGGTGCTATTTGCGTTTATTGTCTGGCGCGGCCTGTACATTGCGAGCAATGCCCAGGATACCTATTCACGCTTGCTGGCCGGTGCCATCACACTGACGTTTTCGGTTTACGTCATCGTCAATATCGGCATGGTGATTGGCGTGTTGCCGGTAGTGGGTGTGCCGCTACCGCTGGTCAGTTATGGCGGCACCTCGTCCGTGACATTGTTGGCCGGGTTTGGTTTACTGATGTCCTTGCACACGCATCGACGTCTGCTATCGAGTTAAGGAATAGAGGCAATGAAAAAAACGGTTTGTCTGTTGGTGCTGCTTTCCATGACGCTGGCCGGTTGTGCCAGCAAACTATCGCCAGCGGAGCAACAGTTCGTCGACAAACTCGGCAGCCAAGGTTTCAATGCCAGCGAGGTCCGCAATACCCTCAAAAAAGCCGAAAAACGCGACGACATTATTGCGCTGATGACCAAGCCGGCGGAAAGCAAACCGTGGAAAACTTATCGGCCGATTTTCATGACCGACAGTCGTTTGCAAAACGGTTTGGCGTTCTGGCAGGAGCATCAGGCAACGTTGAACCGCGTCGCGGCCGAATACGGTGTGGCACCGGAATATATCGTTTCGATCATTGGCATCGAAACCAATTACGGTCGCTTTGTGGGCAAACATCGTGTGCTCGATGCGCTGTACACACTGGCGTTTCATTATCCGCCGCGCTCGCCCTATTTCACCGGTGAACTGGAGCAGTTCTTTCTGCTGTCGCGCGAACAACAGTGGGACATGACCCAACCGATCGGCTCTTACGCCGGCGCCATGGGCTATGGCCAGTTCATGCCGACCAGCTATCGCAAATGGGCCGTCGATGCCGATGGCAATCAGCAAATCGATCTATTCCAATCACCGAGTGATGCCATTGCCAGCGTTGCCAATTATTTTGTCAAACATGGCTGGCAAACTGGCGGCGCGGTCATGACCCCAGTGCAGATGCCAGCGGTGTATCCGGAATCGATGAATTTTCCGAAGCGCGATTTGGCGCCGTTGGAAGATTTGCTCGCCGTCGGCGCACAAGCCGAGCTACCGCTGGCGCCCCATTGGCATGCGGTGCTGCTCAGCTATGAAGAAGAACAGGGCATCGCTCACTACATTGGCTACAATAATTTTCGGGTGTTGACCCGCTACAATCGCAGCCCGATGTACGCGCGTGTCGTGCACGAATTTGCCCAGCAACTGAAAGACGCTATGAGTGCAGACCAGTCATGAAAACCTTGGTTTGGATTGCGATCCTGACGCTGTTGTTAAGTGCGTGTACGAATAACGCCAAGCTGCCGCATGGACCGCGACCGAATCCGGTAACGCAAGCGCCCGATGACGAAAAAGACAGTGGCCCTGCCGTGCCACCGGATTTGAGTCATGTCACTGAACCGACACCAAAAACCGAACCGAAAAGTCGCTACGGCAATCCGGCAAGTTACCATGTCATGGGCCGTACCTATCGCGTGCTAGACAGCGCCGATGGCTTCAAGGAACGCGGCATTGCTTCATGGTACGGCAATAAATTTCATGGCCGGCGCACCTCCAGCGGCGAACCGTATGACATGTACAAAATGACTGCAGCCCATAAAACGCTGCCAATCCCGGTGCATGTGCGGGTCACCAATCTCGACAATGGCAAAAGCATTGTCGTGCGCGTCAATGACCGCGGACCATTTGTTGATGGCCGCATCATCGATTTGTCGTATGCCGCTGCCCACAAACTCGGCATGGCCAATATCGGTACCGCGCGCGTTGAAATCACCGCGCTGAACGGCGAATCTACAGTCGGAACTTCCACCGCAAACGATCGTCCAATCGCTGCAGTCGGCGGTACCGGCAGTGGTGATTTTTTTGTTCAGGTGGCGTCGTTTTCCCGGCGTGAAGGCGCCGAGAAAGTTGCCAAGGATTTGCAGCCACTGGTGGGCCATCCGATCAAGGTGGAACGCGCAGAGGTGAACGATGATTCCGTCTATCGGGTAAAGATAGGTCCGCTGACCCGACGCGAGTATGCCGAGAACGTGCAAGCGCATCTGCACGGCAAAGGCTACAGCGGCACGACGATCATCATGCGCTGAAACGACGCAAACGGCTGGTTTGGCGGGTGAACCCACGGCCCAAGTCCGCTACAATGCGCGCGGTTTTTCTTTCACTCAAACGATGAACATCAAAACGACATGAGTAAATTTGCTTCGCTACTGGTCGCTGCCAGCCTCTTCTCTGGCGCATTCGTACAAGCCTCGGAGTTTGCCTCGACGACGCTGCAGCACGCTGTGCCAACGCCAAATATCGATGCGCCGGCCTGGATCATCGTCGACTATCACACCGGCAAGGTATTGGCGGAGAAAAATGCCGATGCCCGTCGTGAGCCGGCCAGCCTGACCAAGATGATGACCAGTTATGTCTTGTCCGGCGAAATCGCCAGCGGTCGGGTCAATGCCAATGACATGGCTACTGTCAGCGAAAAAGCCTGGCGCCTGAACAAGAACCCCAGCGAAAACTCGCTGATGTTTCTGGAAGTGAACAAACAAGTCAGCCTGCATGATTTGCATTTGGGCATCATTATTCAAAGTGGCAATGATGCCAGCATCGTCGTCGCCGAACATTTGTCGGGCAGTGAAGACGCGTTCGCCAGCTTGATGAATCGCTATGCGCAAAATCTTGGCATGAGCAACACCAATTTCGTCAACTCCACCGGTCTACCGCATCCGGAGCATTACAGTTCGGCGCGTGACATGGCCAAACTTGGCGCCGCGCTGATTCGTGATTTCCCGCAGGACTATTCTTTTTATTCGCAGAAAGAAATGACGTTCAATGGCATCACGCAAGCGAATCGCAACAGCCTGTTGTGGGATACCAGTTTCAATGTTGATGGCATCAAAACCGGCCACACCAGCGGCGCGGGTTTTTGTTTGGTGACCTCGGCCGAGCAAAATGGCATGCGTTTGGTCACTGCCGTTCTGGGCAGCAAAAGCATGGCGACCCGAGCACAAGAAAGCAAAGTGTTGCTGACCTGGGCGTTCCGTAATTTCGATGCCGTGCAAGCGGTCAAGGCTGGCGAAACGTTGACTGAAGCGCGTCTCTGGTACGGTGCAAAAGAAATGCTGCCAGTCGGTTTGGCTACCCCCGCCAATGTGGTCATTCCGCGCGGCCGTCGTCAGGATCTGAAAGCCAATTTCAGCATGCTGCCGGATTTGGAAGCGCCAATGCCAAAAGGCCAAGTCGTCGGCAAATTGTTCCTGCAGTTGGATGGCAAAGACATCGCTGAGTTTCCAATGATTTCATTGGAAGAAGTGCAGGAAGGCGGCATGGTCAGCCAGTTCTCCGACTGGGTCAGCAAAAAATTTGCCGATTGAACATGAGAAGACAACCGTGATCGTTTATCTAAATGGCGAATTCCTTGATGCACATGATGCGAAGATCTCGCCATTTGATCGCGGTTTTCTATTTGGTGACGGTGTTTACGAAGTCTGTGCTGTCTACCAGCGACACTTGTACGAATGGGCGGCACATTGCCGCCGTTTGTTTTTAAGCTTGCAACGTGTTCATCTATCGCTAGGCTACAGCGAACAGCAGCTGGCCGATATTGCCCACCAGTTGCTGGAAAAAAACGGATTTGAAAACGCCACGGTTTACCTGCAGATTTCCCGCGGCGCGGTAATTGGCAAGCGCGATCATTTCTACACGCCGGGTTTGGTGCCGACCATTTTCGCTTATGCCAATCCGTGGCCGGAAGCGATGCTGGAGCAGCGGCCGACACTGAAGGTGATAACACTTGCTGATCAGCGCTGGCAGCGTGGTCAGATCAAATCGGTGAACCTGCTCGCTAACACGGAAGCGCGTCAGCAGGTGCACGCCCAACAGCTCGATGAAGCGATTTTAACGCGCGGCGACGAAGTGGTCGAAGGCACCAGCAGTAACGTATTGCTGGTCAAGGATGGCAGCGTCATCACGCCGCCGGAACAACCTTACATGCTGACCGGTATCACCCGTCAGGTGTTGCGTCGATTGGCCAATGAAAACGGTTTGCCATTTATTGAGCGTCGTGTTTCCGTGAATGAGCTGAACGACGCCGACGAGATCTGGATTACCAGCACCGTGCGTGAGTTGCGCTTGGTCAGTGAATTGAATGGCAAGGCGATGCCAACCAACGCGCCCGTGTTTGAACGCATGCGCGAATGGTTCAACGCTGACAAGTGCCGCGCCATTGCCAACGATAAGCAGAGAAAATCATGAGTGAACAGCAACCCGATGTCTGGCAATTTCCGTGTTTGATTGCGCTGAAAGTGATCGGCGATGATCGCGAGGATTTCGAGATCGATGTCGTGACCGCCGTGCAGTCGGTGATTCCCGGTGATTACCGAACCAAATCGATGCCAAGCACCAATGGCCGTTTCATTTCGATTACGGTGCCGGTGCACGTGCATTCGCGCGAACAGGTTCAAGCCTTGTTCGCCGCGGCGCGTGCCGTGACCGGCGTACGGATTGTGCTGTAATCATGACGCACGATGTCATCATTCGTCAGCTCGGTCGCCAAGCTTATGAGCCGATCTGGCAGGCGATGAAAACCTTTACCGATAGCCGTGACGATGACACCTGCGATGAATTCTGGCTGGTCGAGCACGAGCGCGTATTCACCCAAGGGCAGGCCGGCAAAGCTGAGCATGTATTGGCGCCCGGTGATATTCCGGTGGTCAAAGTCGATCGCGGCGGCCAGGTGACTTATCACGGCCCTGGACAGCAAGTGGTTTACTTCATGCTGGATTTGCGCCGCAAAAAACTCGGTGTACGCGAATTGGTCACTGCGCTGGAAATGGCTGTCGTCGATACTTGCGCGCACTGGGGCATTGCCGCCGCACCGCGCGCCGAAGCGCCCGGCGTTTACGTGCAAAGCGGCGCCAAAATGTGTTCGATTGGCCTACGTGTGCGCAAAGGCTGCACCTTTCACGGCATCGCGTTCAATATCGATATGGATTTAGAGCCTTTTCTGCGGATAAACCCTTGCGGGTACCAGGGACTTGCCATGACTACCGTGGCGAAAGAGGGCGGACCAGCTGAGCTTGGTACGATAGAACCGATCCTGATAAAGGCCTTGATGCAACGTCTAGGCTATAATGCCGCCCGTCATGAAACCGGTTTGGCTGCAACCGCCGCCTGAAACCGGTTTTTCTTCGCAAGCTGAAAAGAGTTGATTTGATGGACAAGCCAGTCAAAGCCGTTCCCGGTGAAAAACTTCGTGCCGCCGACAAGCTGGCACGTATTCCGGTGAAGATTGAGCCACTGGAACAAATGCCGCGCAAACCCGACTGGATTCGCGTGCGCCTGCCGTCTGGCGATCAGATCAACAAAGTCAAAAACATGTTGCGTGATAACAAGCTGCATACCGTTTGTGAAGAAGCCAGTTGCCCGAACCTGCCGGAATGTTTCAGTCACGGTACCGCCACGTTCATGATCATGGGCGACATCTGCACCCGTCGCTGCGCGTTCTGCGATGTCGCCCACGGTCGGCCGCTGGCACTGGATCCAAACGAGCCGCTGCACATGGCGGAAACCATCCAGAAAATGGGTTTGAAATACGTTGTCATTACGTCCGTTGATCGCGACGATTTACGCGACGGCGGCGCCCAACATTTTGTCGATTGCATTGTTGAAGCGCGCAAGTTGAATCCGAACACGAAACTGGAAGTATTGGTGCCGGATTTTCGCGGTCGTATGGACGTCGCACTCGATATATTCGCCAACGGTTTGCCGGACGTGTTCAATCACAACCTGGAAACGGTGCCGCATTTATACAAGGCTGTGCGTCCAGGCAGTGATTATCAGCACTCGATGGATTTGTTGAAAAAGTTCAAAGAGCGTTACCCTGGCATTCCAACCAAATCGGGTTTGATGTTGGGCCTCGGTGAAACCAACGAGCAAATCGTGGAAACGCTGAAAGACATGCGCAAGCATGAGATCGACTGGCTGACGCTGGGGCAATACCTGGCGCCATCGCGGCACCATTTCCCGGTCAAGCGTTTCGTCACGCCAAAAGAATTCGATGAGCTTGGTGCCATCGCCAAGGATTTAGGTTTCAGCAATGTCGCCTCGGGGCCGATGGTGCGCTCGTCATATCACGCTGATAAACAAGCCGCCGGCGAAAAAGTTTCCTGAGGCTTCTCTACGCTTTGCCTACCAGCCCGATCATCGATCAGGCTGGTATTTTTTCACACTGAAACGGTGGGTTTTCGTGCTATACCGTTATTCCAGATGGAATCGACGGTAAGCGCTTCATGAGTTTCATCGCGAACGTGGTACTTGCTCCAGCAACCAGAATCGTAATGTTTGTTTTGCTGGTGCTCTTGAGTGCATCTTGCGGTGGTGGTAGCAACTCTTCGAATCCGCCGCCTGAGCCGGTCCAGTATGTTTATCAGACGCCAAGCGCCATCGGTGATGGTTGGCAGGTTGGCTCGCTGTCGGAAGTTGGTATCAATCAAGCGATGGTTGAAACTACCATCAATCGCATTCTGCAAAACCAAATCAAGTATCGCTACATCGACGCTTTACTCATCGCCCGTAACGGCAAACTGGTGTTTGAAAAGCGCTTCCGCACTCAGTTCGACTTCACCGATAACTGGGCCGGCAATCGCGATGTCAATCTGCATGTGCTGAACTCAGTGACGAAGAGCTATGCCTCAACCTTGGTCGGCATTGCCATCGACAAAGGCTATTTGCCGTCTGTTGATCTGAATGTGCATGACTATTACTGGGACAAGCAGCCGATAGCGAACTGGACGGCGGAGAAAGCCAGTATCACGCTCGATAACTGGCTGACGATGCAAAGCGGTTACTTGTGGGATGAGTGGACGATTCCCTACCTCGATGCGCGCAATGTCCATGAGCAGATGATCAACTCACCCGATCCAACGAAATTTCTGCTCGACCGGCCGATGGTCAGCGTACCTGGCACGACATTCGCTTATTCCACCGGCGTTTCCTACATGCTCGGCGACATTGTTCGTCGCGCCAGTGGCCAAAGCATTGCCGCGTTCATGGAGCAGAATTTGTTTCAACCGCTGCAAATTCAAACCTACGACGCCTGGATGACCGAAGGGCAAATCCATATGGGCGCAGCGTTGTATCTCAGCATTCGCGATATGGCCAAACTTGGCCAACTCTTTCTCGATGACGGCGTTTGGAACGGCCAGCAAATTGTTTCCAGCGCTTGGGTGGCAAAAGCCACCGAACAGCGGGTAACCGAGCCGAATTTCGGTTATGGCTATCAGTGGTGGATGACGACATTCACGGCAAATGGTCGCGCTTACCAAAGTTATTACGCCGATGGTTTTGGCGGCCAACATATTTTCGTGTTGCCGGAACTGAACGCGGTCATCGCCTTTAACGGCAGCGCTTATACCGATGAGCAGCGCGAGCAACGCAGCGTCCGTCAAATTCTGGAGCAAGACCTCATTCCGGCGATGCTCGCGGCGCCCTGAGCAAGCTGTTGAGGATTTTGATGCGGGTGGATAGCTATCCGCCGTTTCTGGCGCTAAAGTGACTGACATCCGTCTATTATCCTAAACGCCGCTTATGAGCCTGGATGCCATACACCTGACCCCGCCGACCATCCATAACAATGCTGAGCTGATCGACTGGCTGCGCGAATTGCGCATCGACGAAGTCGAATGCCTGGTGCCGGATATCAACGGCGTCATGCGTGGCAAAATCGTCCCGCGCGGCGAATTTATTGAAAGCCTCGATGGTGATGGCCTGCGCTTGCCGGAACACGCGCTGATTCAAGGCGTGACTGGCGACAGCGACAGTCACAGCAAAGTTGCTGCGGGCGTGGATCTGGATATCTACATGGTGCCGGATCCGGCAACGGTGCGAATCGTGCCGTGGTATGAGGTGCCGACCGCGCAAATCATCTGCGATGCGTTCAATAAACAGCGTGAGCTGGTGCCATTCGCGCCGCGTTCAGTGCTGAAGCGCATTCTGGCTAACTATAGCGAGCGCAACTGGAAGCCGGTGGTCGCGCCGGAGCTGGAGTTTTATCTGGTTGAAAAAAACACCGATCCGGATCTGCCATTGAATGTTCCAACCGGCTTATCCGGCCGCAAAGAAGCGGGTCGTCAGGCTTATGGTATTGAAGCTTCAAACGAATACGATCCGGTCGTCAATTTGATTTACGACTACTGCGATGCCTGCGGTATCAACATCGGCACCGTCGCCCACGAAGCAGGGCCGGCACAACTCGAAATCAACTTCAAACATGGCGACCCGCTGGCCATTGCCGATCAGGTATTCATGTTCAAACGTGTAGTCCGTAAAGCCGCGCAAAAGTACGACATGTACGCGACGTTCATGGCCCAGCCGCACGAATCCGAACCAGGTTCGGCGATGCATATTCACCAGTCGATTGTCGATAAACAGCGCGGTATAAATATTTTCGCCAACGACAGCGGCGATGACACCGAACTGCTGATGCACTACATCGCCGGCCTGCAACACTATGTTGAACACGCCACCGCATTATTCTGTCCGAACGTTAACTCATTCCGCAGAATGCGCCTGGAAAGCGATGCGCCCATCAACCTGCATTGGGGCCGCGACAACCGCACCTGCGGCTTGCGTGTACCCGATTCCAGCCGCCACGCCCGCCGAGTTGAAAACCGCATTGGTGGTGCTGACAGCAATCCGTATATCGCGTTTGCGGCGACGCTGGCTTGCGGCTTGATTGGCCTGACCGAACAGCGCCAACCGGGCCCGATGACCACCGGCGATGCCCATGAACTGGCGTTTACCTTGCCACGTCATTTGACCGAAGCGCTGAGTAAGCTCGATGCCTGTTTACCGCTACGCAGCATGTTGAGCGATCGCTTTGTTGATGCGTTTATCGAAGTGAAGAACCTGGAGATGAATACCTATAATCGGGTGGTCAGTTCCTGGGAGCGGAATTATTTGTTGTTGAGTATCTGATGTGCTTCAAACCGCTGTCTATAAATTCAATATTTAATAGAGCGCTCAAAAAAGCTACGAATTGATACAAAGGCGGTACAAACTGATACTGAAAAGTATTGACGTATCAACTAGCATCCAGTCGCCATCTAAAATTTTGAAGTGCGTTGAACAATATGAGGATGTTGAGAAATGAGAAAACTTGGATTTTTGGCAATTTTGGCTATGGGTATAGCCACTGGCGTTGCAACGGCAGGTATGACATGTAAATGCACCACGGGTAGTATGGTGGTGGAATTTAAGGATGGGAAGACGATTATTACGTGCACAGGGGGAGGACAAGTTGAGTGCACGATCACTCAAGAAAGATAATACGCGATGCGCCCGGTTTAGGGCGCATTCTTTGTATGTAGATGTTTTGGATTCGAACTTATGAAGAAGATAGCTTTAGTTTTCGCCAGCGCCGCTGTGGCATTTTCGTTAGTAATTACATATTTTTTCTCGCCAACTCATAAAGAAAGTGATGAGCGCATGGAGCAGAAGTTCCTTGCTCATTCGGATGCAGAGGGGCGTGACATAGTGGTTGAAAAGAAAGAAGAACGATTTGAAGAAAATGATGAAAATGTTCAGCTCAGTGAAGGTTTTGGAGCTGAACAGGATGACACATTAAGCAATAATGCCGATTTGATTTCACCTGGAGGATTACTTGTTCGCTCATCCGCTGAAAGGAGCATTCGAGCGGATAAGTTTCAGGATTTTGTTGACTCTTTGAGAGATAACTCTTCAGAGCACGAGCAAATTCTACAAGGGGAATTGGCGCGCGAACTGGCAAATATTACTGCCGAAATTCCCTCTCAGGGAGATGTCGCGTGTGGAAAAGGTGTATGTGCTGTCCTGATTTCAATGGGGCAAGAGAAAGACCGGGAGAGGCTAAAAGAAAAAGTTGGAGCGCTTCCAGTCGGTGCAAGAATAGTTAGTGAGCAACGAGATAGATTTGGCTATGTGGAGTTAAGAGTTATTGCAAATGCTGATAAAAGTAAATCTGATCTCGTGTTTGATTAGGGGAAAACCTCATGATGACTATATTCAAAAAAAACATCATTACCACGATCTTATGTGGTGTCTGCCTCTATGCTTTAAGCGTTGTTCTTACAAAAAGCTTTATTGAAGGTGGATTTTTTGGCACGGACAATAATATCTCTGTCACTAACTCGGATATGACAAGACTTTTTGATGGGGCGCCTAACAAGGTCAGGGTTATTGTTTACACAGTTGACTGGTGTGCTGCGTGTAAAGCATCAAAAGAGTGGCTCACTGAAAATCGAATTAATTACTGGGAAAAAAATATAGAATATTCTGACGAGGCTCGAGAAGAGTTCAATAAACTTGGGGTCTCCGAAGTTCCTGTTATTGTAACTAGAAAAAACCTAATTATGGGATACAACGGCGATTTACTCAAAGATATACTTCTGGAGAGAGATTAGCTGTGTAATCTTCGGAGCATCCTTGGCCATTGTTTACGGCACGCCTTCTTCCGGCATGACAAATCACAGCACCAGATAAGCGATGATGCGGGAAAGACAGCGCTACAAATCGAGAACAGTGCTGTAGGTACTGGAGGCAATGACGAAGCTAAAAAGCGAAAGCCATCCATGGGAGACTGTCCAGAATTTTGTGTAACTGGCGGATTTACACCTTCACGCGGTCTTCGCCGAACACGATCAACAACTGATTCAGTGCGGCTTTCCAATCGTGTACCGGCATCGTCCACTTTTCCGCGATCCGATGCAAGGTTAAGTACAACACCTTCAAGATTGCCTCGTCATTCGGGAAGGCTTTCTTGGGCTTCAACACTTTCTGCAAGCTGGCGTTGAGTGATTCAATCGCGTTGGTCGTGTAGATGATTTTCCGTATTTCCGGCGGATAATCAAAGAACACCGTCAACCGTGTCCAGTTGTTACGCCAGCTCGGCCCAATATGCGGATACTTCCCGCCCCAGTTCTGTTCAAATTCAGCCAGCGCCCGCTGTGCTTCGCTTTCCGTTGCCGCTCGATAAATCAACCGTAAATCGGCCGCCACGGCCTTACGCTCTTTCCAAGGGACGAAGTGCAGCGAGTGACGCACTTGATGGACGATGCATTGCTGCACATGGGTCTGCGGGTAGACCGCATTAATCGCTTCCGAGAAGCCTTTAAGGCCATCGACACAAGCAATCAATACGTCATTGACGCCGCGATTTTTCAGTTCATTGATAACGCTTAACCAGAACTTGGCGCCTTCACTGCTGGCCAACCATAACCCTAAAATCTCTTTCTCACCGCGCATGTTGATGCCCAGCGCTACATACACGGAGCGATTGCCGACCATGCCATCCTGCCGCGACTTCGTCACCAAGGCATCGAGATAGACAATCGCATAAGTCGAATCGAGTGGTCGCTTCTGCCATTGTTGTACTTCATCCATAACCTGTTCGGTCACCTGGCTTATCAGCGCCGGTGACACCGCGTTGCCGTAGGTTTCTTGCAGGTAGTCGTGAATGTCACGCTGACTCATGCCGTAAGAGTAGAGTCGCACGATGGCGTCCGTTATGCTGCCAACGCGTCGTTGATGCTTGCCGATAAACCGAGGTTCAAACTCGGCATTCCGGTCACGTGGGACTTCGATATCCAGTGGGCCATGCTCGGTTTGCACTTGCTTGGTCGATCGGCCGTTACGTGAATTACCGGAGTTGCGACCTTTGACGGCGTGTTTGTCATAACCCAGATGCTGTTCCATTTCGGCCTTCAGCGCCCGCTCCGCGACCTGCTTGAACAACACTTTGGTTAGTGCCTGGAAGTCTTCGGTTGATTTGCAACGGTCTAATAATTCATCAAGTGTGGTATGGGTGCTGACAGGTTTTTCTGGCTTCATAATGCTCTCCTATTGAGGATATGATGAAGCCAGTTACACAAAAATCAAAACGGTCCCATCCATGGCCGTTCAGCTATCCGTGCACGCCATTCAATTGGATTATGGCTATAGCTGAATATCCTCTTTCACGCGGTCAATACATTCCTGATACGAGTCGCCCGATAGGCGCTCGCATTCCTTGAGTGCGGCTTCGTATTCAGCGTGACGCTGAGGCGAAGTGGCCGTGATACGAGGATTGCGAGCAGTGTTCATAGCGTTGGCATTTTCCTTGTCTCGTTGAAACTTTGCTTGCGCATTTTCGAGGCAGATATCTTTCTGATCGTGGCTTAAATTGTCGCAACGATCTTTGGCCGCCTGGAATTGCTCTTCGGCTTGCGCCATGGCAAAATCGTATGGTGAATCACCGCCTTGTTGGCCGACGGGTTGGTCGCAGCCGAACAGAACGAGGCATAACAATGCCGTGATTGAATAACTTGCTTTGATTGAGTAAGACATAAGAATTGCTCCTTACGTTGATTGCGAAATGATTGGAAATTGGACGTGTAATGATTACAAGCGTCTTGTCCATTCCTTCAGTTGGCGGTCTGCTTCATCGCGACCAATGCCGTAACATTCCTGGATCTTCCCGCGTAACTGCTCGCGTTGACCGTCGATCTGATCCAACTCGTCATCAGTCAGCTTGCCCCATTGTTCCTTGGCTTTGCCCTTGAATTGAATCCAGTTTCCTTCAATACGATCCCAGTTCATGACTACGCTCCTCACCTGAAAGCCGTGACGGTTGTCACAGCCAAGCTAGAGCAAGGCGTATGCCAGGCGGGAAAAAGAGTCTGATTTGCGGGATTGGCCGGGAGAATTGATTGTTTTTAGGGGCCGCAGGGAAATTTTGAGAAGTCGACCAAAAAGCGGTATTGCAATTTGCAAACCGTTTCTTGCAATTCGCACGGCGAAACTGGACGTTGAAGCCAAAGGTCTGTGCTGTCGTCCAACGCGAATGTATTTTATGCCAATCCTGCTTAAGGCATGCCTTCTTCCGGCATCACGAACCACAGCACCAGGTAAACAATGATGCCCGGAAATGCCGCGCTGCAAATCGAGAACAGCACGTACAGAATCCGTACATGCGACTTTTTCCAGCCGAGGTATTCGGCAATGCCGCCGCAGACGCCGGCAATGACTTTGTCGCGGGAACGGGTCAGTTTCTTCTCGCTCATGAATCAGCTCTCTTAGGGTAACTGGCTTAATAATATACCGCAGGCGATTGCGGCGTTCAGGCTTTCGGCTTCGCCACGACGGGGAATGCTGATGCGATCGGTCAGCGTTTGTTCGACTTCTTTCGAAATGCCGTGTGCTTCATTGCCGATTAGTAGAAATCCGCCTTTGGTGTCGAATGTGCCGGGGTGGACCGGGTCACCATCTAGCACAGCGCCATATCGACGAACGTCGTTATGCGCGGTAAAAAGTTCCGGCAGAACGAAGTAATGCATCGCGATACGGGTGAACGAGCCCATTGAGGCGCTGATCACTTTCGGGTTATGCCATTCGACGCAGGTGGTTGAGCAAATGATTTGTTGCACACCAAACCAATCGGCAGTGCGGATCATCGTGCCGAGGTTGCCTGGATCGCGGATGTCATCGAGTACCAGTACGTACTCACCTGCAGCCAATTCAAAAGGAATCGGTTCCGGAATTTCGACGACCGCCAGCGCGGCATTGTTGCTGGCATAGGCACCCATTTCTGTTAATTGTTTTTCGTTGGCCGCCGCGACTTGAGTAACGTTGTTGGCAATGTGATTGGCGTAGACACGCAGGAAGCTTTCGGTACCGAACAGGGCGTCGATTTTCATTGTCGAACCCAAGACTTCCAGTACGCTTTTTTCGCCTTCAACAATGAACAGGCCGTGCTCTCGGCGGAATTTTTTTTGTTGCAGGCTTTTGACGAGTTTTATGGTGTTGCGGGTGATTTCCATGATTTGGTTTTCCCGATTATTGGCGGAGAGTTCGTTGCAGAGGTGAATTCATTCGCACACAACTCTCGCCGCCGGCAATTGCCCGGATAATTACTGACCTACCAAACTTTTCCGGAGACGCCGTTGTAGGTGAGCATTCATTCGTATAAATTTTCACCGTATCTGAGCGCAGATCAAAATCATCTTGGGTAATCACTGACTCTCTAGATGATAGCTCGTTACCAAGTCGATTTCCTGTTTCGAACCGAGCATGACCGGAACGCGCTGGTGCAGTTTTTCCGGTTTGATCTCCAGAATGCGTTGTAAGCCATTGGTGGCAGCGCCGCCAGCTTGTTCGACGAGCATGGACATCGGGTTGGCTTCGTACATCAAACGTAGTTTGCCGCCTTTGTCTTTGGTCTTGCTGTCGATTGGATAGAAGAACACACCGCCGCGCGTCATGATGCGATGGACATCAGCGACCATCGAGGCAATCCAGCGCATGTTGAAGTCTTTACCGCGTGGACCTTCTTTACCGGCAAGCAGTTCGTTGATGTAGCGTTGCATCGGCGCTTCCCAGAAGCGCATGTTCGACATGTTGATCGCGAATTCTTTGGTTTCTTCCGGAATGCGCATGCCTTTTTGTGTCAGCACAAACGAGCCTTGTTCACGATCGAGCGTGAAAGCATCGACGCCATGGCCGGTGGTCAACACCAGCATCGTTGATGGACCATAGAGCGCGTAACCGGCCGCAACTTGTTTGACGCCGGGTTGCAAAAAGGCTTGTTCGTTTGGCTCCACACCTTCCGGGCATTTCAGCACCGAGAAAATGGTGCCGACGGTCATGTTGACGTCAATGTTCGAGGAGCCATCGAGCGGATCGAATACCAACAAGAATTCGCCTTTCGGAAAACGGTTCGGGATCGGATGCGGCTCGTCCATTTCTTCCGAGGCCATCGCGGCCAAATGTCCGCCCCATTCATTGGCGTCGAGCAGGATTTCGTTCGACAGCACATCGAGCTTTTTCTGCACTTCACCTTGCACGTTGTCGGTGCCAGCGGAGCCGAGCACGCCGGCCAATTCGCCTTTGTTGATCGCGACGCTGATGGTTTTGCAGGCGCGGGCGACGACCTCAATCAACAAGCGCAAATCGCTGTTCAGGTGATTTTTTTCGCGTTGTTGCTCAATCAGGTAGCGGGAAAGCGTAATGCGGCGCATGAGTCGTCTCAATGGGGGCTGAAGGGGCCGGTATTTTCGCCGATCCCGGCCAAATTGGCCAATGCGCCGGGCGACGCTATTGGCCGATGATGATGGTGTAGAACAAATCAATGGCATTTTCAGCGCCGGAGCGGGTTTCCAGTGTCAGCGCGTCGGTCAGCGCCCAGCTGAGCGTGACGATGCTTTCGTTGCTGTCGACCACCTGCTCAAAGCCAATACGTACGCCGCTGATCAATTCTTTCGATACCGAGACAATCTGCTCGGCGCCGCCGCCATTAAAACTGCTGTCTTCAATGACCCGACTGCGCGGCCCGCCGTACTGTTGCGCCAGTGAGCCAGTGCGGAAACTGAAATTGACGCCAAGCTGGCTTTGAATATCTTGCAGCGTGCCACCGCCCTGGTCGCCAAACAGGGCGCTGCCGGCCGCAATCAGCAAACCCGGATCGCCGGCTTTGACATCGCTGAGGCCTTTGCCGAGCACCAGCCAGGAGAGCTTTTCCGCATCCGGCATATTTGGCTCCGAAACCAATCGTACTTCCGGGTTCAGCACGGTGCCGGTGATTTCGACGCCAGCAGCGACATTCTGGGTGCGACGCATCGCGCGCACATCAAGACCGGGGTTATCGACCAGGCCCTGAAAGTTCAAGCGCCCGCGCTCGATGGTCAGGCGTTGTCCATAACCATCGAATTTGCCGTCGACGGTGGAAATCGTGCCGTAAGCTTTCAGTGGATTGCCGGGCACCGCCACCAGACGCAGTTCGCCCTGCAAACGGGCATCAATACCGGAGCCGGAAAAATAAAATTGCTCGCCGAGGTTGGCGGTCATTTGAATGCTGATCGGTGTGGCGCCACCGCGCTCCTGACCTTCGACGATGACATCATCAGACAAGGCTGGCCGGCCTCGTGTGGCGAGCTTCAGGTAGCCGCCATCGGCTTTCAAATCACCGGTTAATGTTGTAGCGCCATTTTCGTAACGCGCTTCGGTATTGCCGGATAAGCGTATCCATTGATCCGGCAACTGCATGACGCCAAGCCGATCGAATTTCAGCGTCAAATTACCGGTTTGCTGACGCCACTGAAGTTCGCCGGAACCGGAAATGCCGCCGCTGCCGATATCGGCCAATTCTTTCCGAGGCGGCTTTTGTCGGCCATCGTCCACGAACGAAAACTCACGCAAACGCACGGCGTTGTTGTCGACTTCGATTTGCAGGTTGCCATTTTTCAACCGCATGCCGGTGCCAATTGAGGCGAATGCCAGTTGACTGCCTTCGACAAAGCCGCGCCAGGTTGGCGATTCCATGCTGCCGCGCAATTCAATTTCGCCTTTCAGTTCGCCACCGGTGACAAAGCTCGGCGAAAAGAATGGCCCGACCCAGGCCAAATCCGGAATCGACATTCGTACACTCGCCTGCAGTGGCGCTTCGCGGAAATTCTCGAACAAGGGTTTGCTTGGTGCTTGTCCTTGCCACTGCAAAATGCCGAGTTTCTTACCTTGCATGCTGCCTTGAATCTCGACCTGCTCTTTACCGAATTGCGCTTCGGCTTGCAGGGTTTCAATGCCGAGTACTTGTTGTGAGCCATTGCGCCAACGAATATCGCCAGCGTGGCGTTGCACGCGGAAGAAACCATCTGGCACTTGTTGCCAGTCGATTTGCCACTCGCCGTTCAAGGTCAAATCGGATTCGCCATAGGCAATCGGCAGCCAATCGACAATCGGCCACTGCTCGATCTGACCTTCACTGGACCAGCCGTTTTTACCGTAGCGCAAATGATCGAGTTTTAGCCTGCCTTCGCCGAGTTGGAATTCCGCTTGTCCGAGGCTGAAACTATCGGTGCTGAACTGCAATGAAGTCTGCTGTTGCAGCGACAGTGTTTCCAGCGCATGTAGACGCAGCTGCTGCAAAGTTCCTTGCCAAATCTGATCCTTGATGCCGCCTTGCAGCGCAAGCAGCCATTGTCCTTTGGGATTGGTGGCCTCGACGCGAAATTGATGTGATGAAGTTGTGCCATCGGCATGCAGATTCAGTTTCTGCAAATCGACGATGCCTTCGATAAAAAATCGTTCGGCACGAATATCGATGACGGTAGGCGCTTCGCCATCCAAACGGAAATCGGTGCGCCAATCCAAATCGATAAAGTGCAGCAGGGAGCCGGCGATCAATTCCCTGGTCTGCAACGCCAACTCGGCTTGCGGTTTGCTGACGGTGCCGCCAATCCAGCCTTTGCCTTGCAGCGCGCCTTTCAGAAATGGCAGGCGCAGATCCGGCGCATCAATATCCAGGTGCAGGCGGGCATCGGCATGACCGAATTCTCCTTTGGCAATCAGCCGATTGTTGCCAATTTTCAGGAATGAATCGGTGGCGATGTGTTGCGCTGGCAGCCAATTGATGCTGCCTTTGCCGGACAGCGGTCGCCCTTCGAATGTGCTCGGGGCAATTTCGTATTGCGCCTGCAGCTGCAGCACTGGCTGCAATTGGCCATGGCCGCTCAATTGCAGTTTGATTTTTGATTGTTCGAGATTCAGCCATTCATGCAAACCGAGATTGTCGGTGCGCGCGTCGAAAACAAAATCGCGGTTATCGTTCCATTGCAGTGTGGCACTGCCGGTGGCTTTACCGCTCAGACCATCAATCGTGAACGAGGTCACTTCAATCGCTTCACTGTCGTTGACGACTTGCGCTTTCAGCCGGTCTTTGCCTTTGACCAGCGTTAATTCAAAACGCTGTTCATTACCGACAATCGTACTGTCGAGTTGGCCGTTGACGCGCCGTGCCGGCAGCGCCGGATGCAAAGCGGATAACAACAATTGATGTATCTCGGTGTCGAGCTGCAAACCCTCGGCAGTCAGTTGCGCGCGGCCATCGAGCCGGCCGTCGCCGCGCTGAATGACCAGTTGGGTCAGCGCCAGTCTTTCCGGATCGGCGTGCAGTACGGCCGTGATGCTGTCGATCGGCATGCGTCCGCTGTCGAGCAAGCCGGCCTTCAAATTACTGACGGCAAGTGTGCCGGTGATTTCATCGACATCGGCCAGCTTGGTGTCGGCCTGAATGATCAATTCGGTTTCCGGCGCACCGGCAAACATCAGCGACAGGTCGATGCCTTCGGTGTTCAGCTGCAATTGCTCCAGCCAATAGCGCTGGAACAGTGTCAATTGCGCATCAACATGGCCACGCGCGCCCTCACCGCTGACTTCACCAAACAACCGAAAGCGCGGCAGTTCGCCATCGGCCTGCAAGGCCCAATGCAACTGCCGATTGTCGACAGCAAAGCGGCCATCGACGGTGCCGCTGATCGGCATTGGCGCGGCGCCATCGAGTTTTAATGAAGTGTCGACATGCAGCCGCTGGCGTTGACCGGCAGCGGTTATCTGATGGTGTCGGCCGTCACTGTCGAGGCTGGCGCGCAAATCATGAAACAGTGTCGTTTGCTCGCCATCAAGATTGAGTTGCTCGTGCCAAACCAATTCACCGAGTTGAATGGTTTGCGCCTGCATCGGAAACGGCAGCAGGAATTGGCTCGGGTTTTTGGGTTCACCGCCATCGCCTTGCACGGCTAAATCAAATCGCTCGACGCGTAACTGGCCGACATCGAGTTCACCTTTCAGCCAAGCATAAATATTCCAGTCGGCTTGTACCTGTTGAAAACGAAGATGCATCGATTCATTGCGAATGCTGACTTGTTTTGCTGAAAACGGTCCGGCAAGCGTGCCGGAGGCGTTATCGATTTGCACCAGATCATCGGTCAGCCAGGCGGTCATGGGGGCCACCAGCGGCATGCCTAGCGGCGTGTAAATCAATATGGCCAAGGTGACAAACATGATCAGTGCGAACCAACGTAGCCAGCGCAGGACCCGACGCAGCTGAATCAGAAGACGTTTCATGCCACCTGGCCTTGTTGGTCACGTGCAGCAAAATGGAACGTGTAGTGTTGAATCAAGAACACTCCTGTACCGTTCAGAACGGAATCGATACGGCGAAATGATAACGGATGTCGCCGTCATCATCGCCTTGGGCGATATCCAGTGCGATCGGGCCGGCCGGTGTTGCGTAACGAGCACCGATGCCGTAGCCATAATTCCACTCCAATTCGCTGATCGAGTTTTTCGCGTCACCGGCATCGTAGAACACGGCTGCCGCCCAATAATCATCAAACCAGTAATTCAATTCAGCGCTGGCGACCACCAAGCGTCGGGCACCGACAACGGTGGTGCCGTCCAGTACACCAATCGATTGATAATCGTAGCCACGCACACTGTTCGAGCCGCCAGTACGGAACAAATAACGCTGCGGTACTTCGTCATTATCGACGGCGAAGTTGCCGCCCAGTTCCGCGCGCAGGATCAGCGTCCAGTCGTCCGCGAAGGTGAAGAAATACTGGGCACGCATATCGACGTAGGCGAATGAAGTATCGGATACCAGCTCTTCGCTGGCTGCGGCCAAATCCACCAGATAATTACCGCCATGGCGCGGCATACGCAGATTGTCCACCAGGCGCCAGATGTAAGTAACGCTGGGCACCAGCGCCAGGCGGCTGTTTTCTGCTTGCCCGGCTGGTTGCTCGATGGAGTTCTCCAGCGTCAACGCGTAACGGGTTTCCAGCCGGTTATCGATCACCGCTCGCGTGGCGCGATAGGTCTGGGAGAACACCTGCAGGTTTTCGAATTCCTCGTTACGAAAGACGACACCAACGCTGTCCTGGGTGTCAGCATCGGGGCGCGGAAAAAACATGTCCGCGTATAGTGATTGCTGTTTCTGTTCGATTTTCAGCCCGGTGGAAAAATCCCAGGCGCGGCCGAATAAATCCGGAAACGAGTAATTGATCTGGGTGCGTGCGCCGGCATCAGAACTGGCGCCGACGCCAAAGGAAATCCGGTGCGGTGCCCGTTCGACAACGAACACTTCCACCGGTGCGCTGACTTTTATTGCTCCGTATTCCGGATCAGTGTTCAGCACGGCGGTCTGCTCGGTCGGCACAATGCGTACATCGACGGTGGCGAAATAGGGCGTGTTCTGCAAATCGTTTTGCAGACGCAATAATTCTTCGCGGCGGTAAGGCTCACCGACCGAAAGACTGCCGGCATAATTATCGATTTGGGTACTGCGATAACGAGCCAGCCCTTTGATTTGCAGCGGCCCGTAAACATAGGCCGGGCCGCTATCGATATGCACACTCAAATTGGCGCGCTGCAGTTCCGGTTCAATCAGCGCTTTGCTGTCGACAATGCGCGCGGCTGGAAAATCCCGATCGGTCAGATTGCGCAGCAGATTCTGTTTTGCCTCGTCCCAGCGCTGCTGGGTGAAACGCATGCCGGTGGTCAGTGTCCAGTGTTTTTTCAGTTGTTCGATACGCGCTGATTCAACTGGACCGGAAATACGTAAGTCGACGTCGCCAATTTCGGTTGCCGGTCCGGTTTCAATGGTGATCAGCAGACGATCGCTCCAGCGCACGGTGGGCGTGAAATAACCTTCGGTGGCCAGCAATTCGCGCACGTCGTCGCGTGCCTGGTGTAGCAGCGTGTCGCGCACGGTCGGGTCATCGGCGTCGGCGTCCTCCACTTCCAACTCAATGTACTGCTGCACCAGCTCGTTGACATTTTCCGGCGCCTTGAACCGTATCTCGGCCGCACTGGCTACAGCGCAGGCGGCGCTGGCAATCGTCAACAACATGACCCGAAACAACACGAGGCTCCCGTTCAATAATTAATCGCTCTTTTATCCATAGCCAATACCATCGTTCATTACCAATGAACCCGGCCTGAACTGCCTTTCTGGCCTAAGCTGTAACCAAATGACGCAGAAGACGTCCAAGCGCAGACAAAACCGGACGACCTATTATCAGTGCTTGTACGTACGTAAGCTTCAACTTTTTTTGCCAAGGAATCACGATGACTATTAGCTCTCCCAAATCGTTACCGACTTTGCCGCGTTTTCCGCAGCAGGGGCAGCAACAACTCATCCTGGCTGGCGGCTGTTTCTGGTGTGTTGAAGGCGTATTGCAGCGGCTGCGCGGCGTCACCGAGGTCGTAAGCGGTTATCTCGGCGGCACGGCCGAAACGGCCAACTACAAGGCGGTTTGTCGAGGCGATACCGGGCATGCCGAAGCGGTGCGCGTGGTATTCGATGCACAGCAAATTGATCTGGCCGAGATCCTGACGGTGTTTTTCACCATTGCCCATGACCCGACACAATTGAATCGCCAAGGAGCCGATCGCGGCACCCAGTATCGTTCGGCCTTGTTCTATCAGAACGACGCCGAACGCGAGTATTTCGAGCGCGTCATCCGCCACCTCGATGAAAGTGGCGTGTTTGCGGGGCCGATTGTTACCCGCATTGAGGCCGGCACCGGTGAAAGCGAACGCACGACGTTTTATCCGGCCGAGGATTATCATCAGAACTACGCCGCCTGTAATCCGTATCAACCTTATATACAGGGCGTGGCACTACCGAAGATTGAAGCCTTGCGGCGGCATTGGCCGGCGGAAAAGCTGAAGGCGATTTCTGAATAAATCCATTGATTGAAGGAAACATGCATGCGTAATCGTTCCCCCGCACCGAGCGGGCCGGTGCCGGAGCAGTCGGCGGCCGGTGCGGATTTGCGGCCATTGAGTGAGCAGGAAAAGCAGCGGCTGGCGGCCGGTTTGAATGCTGAGGAGCGGCGGGTGATTCTGTCGCAGGGTACGGAGCCACCGTTTTGTGGCGGTCTGCTCGACAACAAGCTGGACGGTGTTTATCTCTGCCGGCTGTGTGATTTGCCGCTGTTCAGCAGCGAACACAAGTTCAATTCCGGCACCGGCTGGCCATCGTTCTATCAGCCGGTCGACCCACACCATGTCCGCTATCTGGACGATCATAGTCACGGCATGTCGCGCATTGAAATCCGCTGTCAGCGCTGCGATGGTCATCTTGGCCATGTGTTTCCGGATGGCCCACCTCCTACCGGCTGGCGCTATTGTGTCAACTCGGTGTCCTTGCGTTTCTCCGCCTGAAGCGCGGTGGAGCTGAACTGGTTTGAGCGTGCGGAATCCGTCAGCTTGGCTATACTGGCCAAATGCGGGCATGAAAAGCGAGCGGATGACCGTTCATCCATGCCGTCTGCAATGGCCCGGCGGCTTTGACGATTCCTATAACTCGCGCTGCCGGGACGATGATTGTGGTTTACCCAGAACGCTTTCCCGGGTAGTCAAGGTTTATGGCGCTGGTATCGCAGAAGGACAAAACGATGCCGGCGCATAGTCACGGGTGAATGCTGTGCCGAATTTGTCCACCACCGCCAACGCCAGTTCAATCCGTATGCCGGCATTCTGGTTGTTGTCGCTGGTTGTCGTCATCGCTTACTTTTTGCTCGGCGTTGCCGCCGATCTGATCACGCAAAGCACACAAATTGGCGCACCAATTTTTCCGGCAGCGGGTTTGGCGTTGGCGGCGTGTTTGCTGTGGGGCTATCGCATCCTGCCCGCCATCACCATTGGTGCGGCGCTGGCATTTTGGTATAGCCATGCCAAAGACTTGAGCGTGGCACAAAGTTTCCTGCCGCTACTGATTGGCATCGGTGCCGGCGCGCAGGCTGCGGCCGGGCGTTTTCTGGTTCGTCGTTTTGGTTGCTGGCCGTCGGCTTTGGACAGTACCCGGCCGATCTTGAGCTTTCTGATTCTGATTGGACCGATTGCCTGTCTGATCAGCGCTTCGATCGCGACCTTGTCGTTGTTGATAGCCGAAGCGCATGGTGCAGACGCGATAACCCGCACCTGGGTCACCTGGTGGCAGGGCGATATGTTCGGCGCCGTTTTGTTCACACCGCCATTGCTTGCTGCGTTTGCCGAACCGCAGAAACTGTGGCGACCGAGATTATTGACGCTGTTGCTCTGCTGTATTTTTTCGATGTTGGTGTTGATCATGGTGTTGCAGGCTTTGCAGCATTTTGATCGCGAACGCCAGCGTGCCCAGTTTGTTCGTGGTGCCAGTCAGCAAGTCAGTTCCGTTTCATCGAAGCTGCGTGATATCGATACCTTGTTGCAAAGTCTGCAACAGTTGGTGCTGTTGAATCCGCAACTCACCCGCGCCCAGTTCAAACAGTTCAGTTCGCATTTTCTTGAACACTTGCCCGGCATCCAGGCACTTGGTTTGATTGTGCCGGTCGATTCCACTGAACGCGCCACTTTCGAGCAACGCATTCAGCAGGAAGGATTTCCGCGTTTCAGCATTGTTGATCGCGATGCCAATAACGAGCTGTCGGTGGCGCAACCGGCCGATGAGTATTTGACCATTCAATACGTCGAGCCCCTGAGCAGCAACATCCGGGCAATGGGTTTGAATGTGTTGTCGTTGCCGGTGGCGCGCGCAGCGATTATGCGCGCCACGGCCGAGAACATGTCGGTGGTCACTGAACCGTTCACGCTGACCCAGGAAATCGCCCGTCAGCGCGGCGTCGTCAGTTATCTGCCGGTTCGTACGGCAGATGGGCGCTTGCTCGGTGTGGTCTACACGGCGTTACGCATGAACGATTTCATGCAACGGGCATTGACCGAGTCGGCAACCCAAGGCGTGGAAATCTGTTTGTTCGACAGCGCTGCACAGGCTTACGGCAACGCGGTGCTGGTCGGTGATGAAAACTGTCATCTGAAAAACAGCCTTTATGAAGATGCGATTACTTTTGGTGAACGCCAGTGGCGGGTGCTGCTGTCACCGACCGTGGATTACGCTGGTAACCACGAACTAGGTTATCTGCTGAACTTTCAGAGTTTCGGCGCGCTTGCATCGCTGTTGTTCATGTCATTTGTGCTGCTCAGTACCGGCCATCGGCGCCGTGTTGAAGCCTTGGTCGATGAGCGCACCTCGGATTTGGAGGCGGCCAGTGAGCAGCTGCATCTGCTTGCCTATTACGATCAGTTGACCGGGCTACCGAACCGTTCGCGAGTGCGCGATATCGCCGGCCAATTATTCGAGGAGGCACGACGGAAAAACTCCCATGTCTCGCTTTGTTATCTTGATCTGGATCACTTCAAACGCATCAACGATTCGCTCGGCCATTCGGTCGGTGATCGGCTGCTGGTTCTGGTCGCTGAGCGCCTGACTCATTCGATTCGCGGCACCGATATTCTGGCCCGTCTTGGCGGTGATGAATTCGTCGTGCTGTCGACCGGTCTTGATGCCGCCATCCAGGCAGAAACGGTCGCACAAAAATTGCTGAACGAATTGGAAAGACCTTTCCATCTGATGCAGCATGACATCACCGTCAGTGGCAGCATCGGCATTGCCGTATTCCCCGATCACGGCGAAGAATTCGAGCAACTGATGCGCTTCGCCGATACCGCTTCGCACCGCGCCAAGCAGGCCGGCCGCAATGGTTTTGCCATGTTCATGGGCGAGAGCGACACGGTGACGGCGGCGCCGCTGAAACTGCAAACCGAATTGATCGCGGCCATCGAGCAAAGCCAACTCAGCTTGCATTACCAGCCACAAGTCGACGCCCATGCCAATCTGGTTGGTGTCGAAGCGTTGATTCGCTGGCGTCATCCGGAGCGCGGCATGGTGCCGCCCATGGAGTTCATTCCGTTCGCCGAAGAAACCGGTTTGATTGTACGCATCGGTGAATGGACATTGGAACGAGCATGCTTGCAGCAGCGGCAATGGCAAAGCCAAGGGCTTGGACATCTTTCTGTCGCCGTCAATATTTCCGCATTGCAGTTTTTGCGACCGGGTTTTGTCGATTCGATTGAACGCATTCTGCGTCGCACTCGCGCCAATCCTGAGCGCATTGAGTTGGAGCTGACCGAAGGTGCGCTGGTGCAACCCGATGAACAAACGATGAAGCAGTTGCATCAAATCCGAAAAATGGGTTTGAGTCTGGCTCTCGACGATTTCGGTACCGGTTATTCCAGCCTGTCGTACCTGAAGCGCTTGCCGATCAACAAAATCAAAATCGATCGCTCGTTCGTCAAGGATTTACCGGATGATCGAGAAGACGCGGCCATCGCCTCGGCAACCATTTCCATTGCCCAGAACCTCGGCCTTGCCGTTGTCGCCGAAGGCGTTGAAACCGAATTGCAACGGCAGTTTCTGCATGAGCGCGGTTGCGCGTTTATGCAAGGTTATTTGTTTTCGAAGCCGATGCCGCCGGAACAATTGTTCGCGGGTACGGACGATAAACCCTGGCAGGTGCATCGCAGCGCGCCGGTGGCATAACCGGAAAGTTCGATGGACATTCCCTGTCAAGGTAGGTGCGAATTTATTCGCACAAAAATGTTCGCCCAAAAATGAAGCAACAACCTGTCCGGATAAATCCTGACCTACATTGTTTTCGAGAAGTTCGGTTTTGGATTCAAAACACCAAACGATAAATAACACCGGCCAACGCCGACACGGCAATCAATGGGATTACGCCCAACCATTGCTTGACCAGCAATAACAACGCCACGAGGCTAACCAGCAGCGTGTAGATATCGAGCGTCTGGTTGGCAAAAATGCTCCACTGCGCAAAATAGACGCCGAGATTGACCATAACGCCGACGACCGCTGCGGTAATTGCCGTCAACGGGCCGGTCACTTTGCCGATGCCGCGAGTTTTTTCGATGATGGGCGCACCGAGCAATACGAACAAAAACGATGGCAAAAACGTAAACCAGGTGGTGATTAGTGCTGCCGTCGTGCCGGCCAATGCGGAGCCGGCTTCGCCCCAAACCTGACTGCCATAGCCACCGAGATAGGCGACAAACACCACCACCATGATCAGTGGTCCCGGCGTTGTTTCGCCGAGCGCTAAACCGTCAATCATTTGATTGGCGCTGAGCCAAGCATAATGATCAACAGCAGCCTGCTGAACATACGGCAATACCGCATAAGCACCGCCAAACGTCAGCAGCGCAGCCTTGGTGAAGAACCAGGCCATCTGACTGAACACATGCTCGCCGCCAAACCACCAGAGCAGTGCCAACATCGGCACGGCCCACAGCACAACACCATAAGCCAGCGATCGCAGCGGCGATGCGCGCAGTGAACCGGTTGTTGCTGTCGGAGGCGGGTCGTTTTCCTGTTGATGCACAGGAGAAAAAATCGCCGGCCGGTAATGGGCACCAAGCCAACCCATGACACCAGCGGCAAAAATAATCAGCGGGAACGGCAACTGCAGAAAAAAGATGCCGACGAATGCCGCAGCGGCCAAGGCCATCAGCATAGGGTGATGCAGCGTGCGTTTGCCGATGCGCCAGCAGGCATGAAAAATAATGGCGACGACCGCTGGCTTGATGCCGTAGAACAGCGCCGCGATGATTGGCTGCTGGCCAAAACGCACATAAATCCAGGACAGCGCCACCAGAATCACCAACGCCGGCAACACGAACAACCCACCGGCGACGATGCCACCCCAACGACCGTGCATCAGCCAGCCAAGATAGGTGGCAAGCTGCTGTGCTTCCGGTCCCGGCAGCATCATGCAGTAGTTCAATGCGTGCAGAAAATCGGGCTCGCGCACCCAGCGTCGGCGCTCGACCAGCTCCTGATGCATGATGGCGATTTGCCCAGCCGGGCCGCCAAAACTGATCAGACCAAGTTTCAGCCAAAACGCGGCAGCCTCGCGAAACGGGATGGCGGAAGGGCGGTTGGACACGGGACGCAAGACTCCTTTGTTATAGAAAAGCAGCGGTTTGACGAAAAAGCGCATAGGTTATCAGGGCGCGATGACGATAACGTGACCGACCGACACCGGTGCGATAAAAATCCCTGTTTCCTACCCCGGCAATTTCCCATCTCTGCACTACACTTGGTACGGGTACGCCGATTGTCGCCGAAACGACGCGTCAAGGATGCCCGATTTCAATATGGATTTGGACCCGGCGCACGATTACCGATGACGGCGAAAGACGTAAAACTGATTGATGTTCAGCAACTGTGCATAGGGCTCTACGTGTATCTGGATCTTGGCTGGACCGAGCATCCATTCCCGCTGAACCGTTTCAAGATCAGCAATGACACCCAGCTGGCGCAACTGCGTCAGCTTGGCCTGCGCAAAATCAAATACCTGCCTTCGCGTTCCGATGTCGAGCCATTACCGATGCCCGATCAGCCATTGACGGTAGTCATCACTGATACTGAATCAAAGCCTGTCGATCCAGAAATGCTGGCAAAAAAAATGCGTCAGGAATTATTGGAGGCGCAGCAAGCCAGCCTTGAACAGTGCGAACAACATTTTTCCCGCGCGGCCCATTCCTGGAAGCGGGTCATGCTCAATGCCCGCATGGAGCCGGTCGAATCGGCGCAAACGGCGTCGGCGCTGGCTAATAGTTTGGTCCGCGATATTGCCGGCACGCATGAAGTCTCGATTCGCTTGTTGTCGGAAAAGTCTGGCGAAGAATCGGCCGTACACCCATTGAATGTCACCATCTTGTCGGCTCTCCTCGGTAACTCCTTGGGTTTGTCGCAGGAGTCTTTGACGCAAGTGGCGCTCGGTGCGCTGCTGCACGACTTGGGTAAGACCGAATTGACGCCGCGCTGCCGGCAACGCGACCAACTAAGTTCAGCGCTCGATATCAAGCATTATCAAACCCATGTCGACCATGGAGTGCAAATCGCCGAGCGGATGAATCTGGTGCCGGATGTCGTGGCCATCATTGCCCAGCATCACGAATGGTTGAACGGCCAGGGTTTTCCAGCACAATTGCGAGGGGAAGCGATTGCTGAGTTGTCACGCGTCGTGGCGATTACCAATCACTATGACAATCTCTGCAATGCCTCGAATCCTTCGCAAGCGGTCACGCCGCATGATGCCCTGGCGCTGATGTATGCACGCCAACGCGATCAGTTTGACTTACGCATGCTGACCGCGTTTATCAAAATGATGGGCGTGTATCCGCCAGGCTCAGTCGTGCAACTTTCCGATGAGCGTTATGCGCTGGTCACTTCGGTCAATGCCAATCGACCCATCAAACCGCAAGTGCTGATTCATGATGAAGGCGTGCCGGTACACGCGGCGATTTTAGTTAATCTTGATGAAGTTGACGAATTATCCATTACCCGCAGCCTGAAGCCGACACAATTGCCGCGTGCCGTCTACGATTACCTGTCACCACGGATGCGCATGTGTTACTACTTCGAGCGTCTGCGCGAACCACCGGTTGCGACCAATGAATAACACGCAGCAGTGGAATGAGTGGTTGCACGCCACGCTTGATGCGATGCTGATTGTCGATGTCGACACCTTGATGATCGTTGACGCCAATGCCAATGCTGAGAACTTGCTAGGCATGACCTGTGCGCGACTGCAGCAACAGCGCATTACTCATTTTTTTCCGACACCGGAAGACGAGCTATTCTGGCAGGAAGTGCAGCGCGGTAACGACGAAACCCTGCAGTCGGAAACGCTGCTGAATGGCGGCGATGGCTGCCATGCCACCGTGCTACGCAAAGCGCGACCGATACAATTGGATGAGCAGCGCCATTATCTGGTGGCGTTGCAGGACCGCAGCGAGCGCAAACAAATCGAGCAGCGATTGGAGGCCATCATTGATGAGCTGCGGGCAACGCTGGAGTCCAGCGTCGATGGCATTCTGGTGCTCGATAATGAAGGCAGTATCCGTGGTTTCAACAAGCGTTTTGCCGAGCTGTTCAAAATTCCGAAGGCGCTGCTGACCCGGCGCAACGACCAGGCCGTACTGAGTTGGCTGCAACAACTGATTAGTCACGGCGGCAGCCAATTACTGCCGTGGATGCCTATCGATGATCAACAAATCATTGCTACACACGATCAGGTCGAGTTGCATGATGGCCGAGTGCTCGAGCAGATCAGCACACCGCAGTTTGCCCGTGGCAAATCGATCGGCCGGTACTTTTCCTATCGTGATATCACCGAGAAACTGGCCAACGATCACGCACTGGCCCTGGCTTCGCAAGTGTTCACGGCCGCGCCACAGGCAATATGTGTGCTGACGCCGGCGTTTGATTTCGATACCAGCAATCCGCACTGCCAACGGCTGCTGGGATTTCGTGAGGGGCAGGAGAAGCTGAATCTCGCCGCGTTTATGGAAACGGAAGTCACGCAAAGCCGGTTGCGCGAATGGCGCGACAGCTTGCAACAGCAAAACAGTTGGCAAGGCGAGGTCGCGCTACAAGATCGCAATGGTCGTCGTTTCCCGGCCAGCCTGTCGTTGGTGCGGATGCCGGAAACCGCACATCATGCTGAACGATATGTGTGCTTCATCCAGGACCTGACGCCATCGAAAGAAGCGCAGCGCCGCATTGAGGAATTGGCCTATCGTGACGTGTTGACGGGGCTACCGAACCGCGCCAGCCTGCATGAACGTCTGGGTTTTATGATTGAACAAGCCAAGCGTCAACACACGCCGTTTGCGTTGTTATTTCTTGATGTCGATCGCTTCAAAATCGTCAATGACGCGCTCGGTCATGCCACCGGTGATTTGCTGCTGCGCGCGGTCAGCAAGCGGTTGCAGGGGTGTTTGCGGCAAGTGGATATGATTGCCAGGCTCGGCGGTGACGAGTTTATTGTATTGCTGCATGAGACCCACGAGCGCGGCGCCGAAACGTTTGCCCGCCGGGTGCTGGAAGCAATGCAGGAAACTTTTGTCATTAACGACATGCCGTTTTCACTAAGCATCAGCATCGGCATTGCGCTTTATCCGGAAGACGGCGGTGACAACGAAGAACTGATCCGCAATGCCGACAGTGCCATGTATGCGGTCAAAGAGCGCGGTCGCAGTGACTACCGTTTCTACCAGCCACAAATGAACGTCGGCTTGTTGTCACGAATGAAGCTGGACCAAGCGATGCGCGCCGCACTCGAACAGCAACAGTTCGAGCTGCACTATCAGCCGCAACTCTGCCTGCAAACGCAAACCATCACCGGTGTCGAGGCGTTGTTGCGCTGGCCGCATCCCGAGCACGGTTTTATTTCACCAGCACAGTTTATTCCGATCGCCGAAGAAACCGGCACGATCATCAATCTCGGTCGCTGGGTGTTGCGGCAAGCCTGTCAGCAAGCCAGCCTTTGGCATCGTGACGGCAAAAACTTGACGGTGTCGGTCAACGTCTCAGCCTTGCAGTTCCAGCAAACCGGTTTTGTTGATTCGGTGCATCAGGCCTTGCAGGAGTTTGCGCTGCCGCCTTCGATGCTGGAGCTGGAACTGACCGAGTCGGTGTTGATCAATGATGTTGAAGACACTCAGGAAAAGCTGTCGGCGTTGAAAATGCTCGGTGTCGCCATCTCCATCGACGATTTTGGCACCGGTTACTCCAGCTTTGGTTATCTGAAGCGACTGCCGGTATCGAAGCTAAAAATTGACCGCAGCTTTATTGCTCAAGTGCCCGATAACGAGAACGATTCCGCCATCGTCACCGCGATGATCTCAATGGCAAAAATTCTGGGATTGCAGGTCGTTGCCGAAGGCGTGGAAACTAGTGAGCAGCGGCATTTTCTGCAGTTGCTGCGCTGCGACTTTCTGCAGGGCTTTTTGTTCTCGCCGGCGCAGAAGGTCGAAGTGATCGACGCGCTGTTGAGGGACAGCAATAGCCTCTAGCGTTTTTTGGCGGCGAGTGGCCGTTACTGAGCCGCTCCACGAACACACCGCTGGTACCCTTGCCGCGTTTCCACCATTACTAGGTATGTATCGCGCTATTTCTCGCTCGCCGGAGGCGGTACGTCGATTGGCCGTTCGGCGACAACGATGGGCAGCTCTAGATCACTGCCTTCGCGACGCACCCTTAAACGAATTTCGGTGCCGGGCCTGGTTTCGGCAATACGATTCAGCAAGTCGGTGACACCGCCGATCAACTGGCCATTGAAGTGCGTGATCAAATCGCCGTCACGCATGCCTCCTGCAAACGCGGGCCCGTTCTCGTCGACTTTATCGACCCGCACGGCGTTCAGATAAGGATTGTCGTCGTGCTCACCGCGAATTTCGTTCAGCGTGCCGGTGCCGACAAAACCAATCGAACCGCGAATGACCCGGCCGTGATCGATGATGTCGTTGACGATGCGCTGCACGTAATCAGCCGGAATCGCAAAACCGATGCCTTGAATACCAAGTTGTGAAGGTAGCACTTCCGAGTTGATGCCGATCCATTCGCCGGAAGCGTTAATCAAAGCACCGCCGCTGTTGCCGCGATTGATCGCCGCATCGGTTTGCAACAGGCGAATAAATCCGCGTTCCAGTCGTTCTGTCGCACTGACGATACCCACCGTGACCGTTTGGCCAAGAAACACCGGAAAACCGATGGCCAGCACGACATCGCCAACGCGTGGCATTGATGGCGCGCGCGGAATAGCCGGCAAATCGCTGGGTTCAACTTTCAACACGGCCAGGTCCGTCAGGAAATCAAAGCCGAGCACATCGGCGCGCATGGTTCTGCCATCACGCAATTCAATGGCAATGGCATCGGCTTCGCGAATGACGTGGTAATTGGTGATGATGATGCCGTCAGCGCGAAAGATGACGCCGGAGCCGAGACCGACCGAGACCCGATCCTTGCCTTCGGCTTTGTTTTGCGTCGCGGTACGGATGCTGACGACCGATGGAGCGGCTTTGGCCACGGCCGGTGCATAGGAGTACTGGGCGTTGTTGATCGGCGCCGGCGGCAGAGTGACCGGCGCTGGTTTGTGCCAATCACGCCACTGCGCCTGCAGCACAATAAACAGCAGGGCTGGCAGCAAACCGGCAAGCACCGCGCCAATAATGGTTCGTATCCATGCCATGCCGGGAAGCGCCTCCAACTATATATACGTTTTCGTTATCGACGGCTATTTCAACACCAGCAGGTAGGTATTGTCATCCCGCAATACATTAATCGGCAGCGCCCGCTGGCCTTTGGCCAGCTCTTTCAAGGCGCCAATATCTTCAACCCGGTAGCGGCCAAGGCCAATCAACACATCGCCGCTGCGCAAGCCGTATTGCGCAGCGCGTGAGCGCGGTTGCAACTCGGTGATCTCCACGCCGGCCGGTTCACCGCGACGCAGATAATTGCGCAGCGTGATGCCTTCCAGCAAAGGATGAATGCTTTCGCCGGCGATGCGCTCGATGGCGCTGGCCGACAATTTCGCCCGGATGTTCATGCGTTTGCCATCGCGCAGCAATTCGACGGTGACCCAACTTTCTGACGGCTGTAGACCTAACTGATTGGTCCAGTCGCCGCGATTGCGGATGGCGCGGCCGTTGAGTGCGACGATGATGTCGTAGGGTTTGATTCCGGCCTTGTCGGCTGGCAGGCCTTCGCTGACCGTGGTGACGATAACGCCTGAGCTTTGCGCCACGCCGAGCGCTTCGGCCAGCTCGCGGGTCATGTCATTGACCGAAAGCCCCAGCGCGCCTCGCCGTACTTCGCCAAATTGCATGATCTGCTGCAGCACGTTCCAGGCCTGATTGATCGGAATGGCAAATCCGATGCCGATATTGCCGGTGCCGCCAGGCGAGACGATGGCGGTATTGATACCGACCAGTTCGCCACGCAAATTGACCAACGCGCCACCGGAATTTCCGGGGTTGATCGCGGCATCGGTCTGGATGAAATCTTCATATTGTTCGATGCCAAGACCCTGACGGCCGAGCGCCGAAACAATACCGCTGGTGACGGTGTGACCGAGACTGAACGGATTGCCGATGGCCACGACAAAATCGCCAACGCGCAGTTTGTCGGAATCGCTCATTGGCACGGCGATCAGGTTCTTCGCCTCGACTTTCAGTACGGCGATATCCGATTCCTTGTCGCTGCCGACCACGGTGGCTTTCAATTCGCGGTTGTCGAACAGCGTCACGGTGATTTCATCGGCAACGCCAACGACATGGTGGTTGGTCAGGATCAGGCCCTTTTCAGCGTCAACAATGACGCCGGAGCCGAGGCTGTTGACCTTGCGCGGCGGCAGTCGGTAACGAAAACCGAAAAAATCACGGGCGACGCCACGGTCGACCGTGGCCGTCGTCGCGATATTGACGATGCCCGGCGAGATTTTCTCCAGCATTGGTGCCAGACTCGGCAGTGGTTGACCATCGACTTCGCTGGGTAACGCAGCACTGGTTGCCGGCAACGGCAATAACAGTGAACAGATCAGCAGCAAGGGAGCGAATTTTGCCGGCATGGGGCCTCCATCTCAGGCAGTCAACGAAACAAATGCGACAGACGCACAAACGCAAACGGCACCGTCATGGTGCCGTTTGCAGTAATAAGGCTGGTTTAGGTCAATTTCAAGCGTAGGCGCGTTTTGGCTGGCTTAATGAACCGCGCACCGGGGAATAATCGCGCGGCGGCTCCAACGAGGCCGGCTCGGCGACCAAGGCTTGCAAGCCATGCTCATCGTTATCGGCGCGGGCATCCAGGCGAGCGGCTTGTTGGTGCAGAAACTGCTCAATACCGCGTTTGGCAACAAAACGTTCGCTGCCATCTTTTACCTTGGCCTGCAAATCGCGATAGGCACTGGATACGCGGTCGAGTTCATCCTGCATATCGACCATGAACTGGTGCATCTGTTGTTGATAGCTGGCCAATTCCTGGGCCCGTCCATCCAAATCCTTCTGCAGTTTGTGAACCGCGCGACCACCAGGAGCCGTGCGACGACCAATGAAAAACGCGATCAGCGCGACCGCACCGAGAATCAGAAGCAGCAGTCGAATGTCCATCAGAGTTCCCCTTTTTTGCGATGGCAGCGCACTCCATGCACGCGCAGACACATTGTAGCGAACCCTTTATGAAGAGAAGATGAACAGAACGCTTGATTGCTGGACTGAGCCTGACTGAAGATCGTGTGAGACAATAGCCATCCCGTTTGTAATCCCGGAGCGAAATTTCCTGTGTCTGCCAGCGAAACCCGCCATGTCATCGACGGCCCGACCGGGCCTTTGGAACTCAAACACCTGCACGCCGAAGGCGAGCCGCGCTTTCTGGCTGTCGTTTGTCATCCGCATCCCTTGCACGGCGGCACGATGGAGAACAAGGTGGTCTACACCTTGAGTCGGTTGCTGTCGGGGCTCGGCGGAGAAGTGGTCCGCTTCAATTTTCGCGGTGTCGGCAAAAGCGCAGGTGAATTTGAGCAGGGCATTGGTGAGACGCAGGATTTGCAGGCAGCAAGCAAATGGTTGCGTGAGCAATTCCCGCAAATCAAACCATTCTGGTTGGCGGGTTTTTCGTTCGGCGCCTTCGTTTCGACGATCAGTGCCAAGGAACTGAATGCCGAGCAACTAATCAGCATCGCGCCTGCTGTCACCCGTTTCGATTTCAGTCAACACCCGATGCCGGAATGTCCCTGGACTATCGTCATGGGCGATGCTGATGAAGTCGTCGACCCGAAAACCGTGTTCGAGTGGGCCGAAACGCTGCCCGACAATGCCCGCCTAATCAAAATGGATGGTGCCGGCCATTTCTTCCATGGTCGCTTGGTCGAGCTGCGTGAAAAGCTCGAAGCGGTTTTACCGAAGGGCGATTGAATCGATGCAGCAAACGCCAGTTTCCCTACGTTATCGCCAGGACCTGCAAAATGGCGTGCGCATGCCGGATGCGGCGCAGGCCGAAGCAATCAAAGCGCTGTCACGAGTGCAAAAGCAACTGATTCAGGCACGTAGCGAGCAGCCCGGCTTCTTTGCCCGCCTTTTCGGCCGCGAGCAAAAAGCCGTACAGGGACTGTATCTCTGGGGCGGTGTCGGTCGTGGCAAAACCTATGTCATGGATTTGTTTTTCGAAACGCTGCCAGGAGACCGCAAACAACGTCTGCACTTTCACCGCTTCATGCATTGGTTGCATGGCGAACTGAAAAAGCGCAAAGGCGAAGCCAATCCGCTGCAGCGCATTGGCGAAGAATTATGCCAGCGCATCGATGTGCTCTGCTTCGATGAATTTTTCGTCACCGACATCGGTGATGCGATGCTGCTGGCTGGCTTGCTCGATACCTTTTTTCGCAACGGCCTGGCGCTGGTTGCGACCAGCAATATTCCGCCGAAAGAGCTGTACAAAAACGGCTTGGCCCGCGACAATTTTCTGCCGGCCATCGCGCTGATTGAACAGCACTGCCAGATCATGGAGTTGGACAGCGGCACTGACTATCGTCTGCGCGATCTGCAAACGCACGGTGTCTATCTGAGGCCGGACACGCCGGCAAACGAGCAAATCCTGGCCCAGCGTTTTCAGATGATGGATGGCCTGGTGCATTCGTCGGATACCCTGATCATCAATGATCGAGCCATTCATACCCGCGGCTGGAAAGACGGCGTCGCCTGGTTCGATTTCAACGCGCTCTGCGAGAGCGCCAGGGCGCAAGCGGACTACATCGAGATCGCCCGGGAATTCCACACGATATTGATATCCCATGTGCCGCAGTTATCAGCCAAGAATGATGACGCCGCCCGGCGTTTCATTTCGTTGGTCGATGAATTCTATGAGCGGAAGGTGAAGCTCAGTCTGGTCGTTGCGGTCCCGCTCGACGACATTTATATCGGCGACATGCTGACGTTTCCATTCGAGCGCACCCGCTCACGGTTACAGGAGATGCAAACCGAGGCCTATTTGACCAGTGCGCATATTCCTTAGCGTATGACCAGAAAACAAAACGGCGCCTTCGGGCGCCGTTTTGTTCAGTCAAGCCGTAAGGCTTAAACCATTTCCTTCAGCTTTTTCAGCGGACGGATTTTGATCACGGTACGCGCTGGCTTGGCCTTGAACACCACTTCTTCTTTGGTGAACGGGTTGATGCCTTTGCGGGCCTTGGTGGCCGGCTTGCGGATCGTGGCAATTTTGAACAGGCCTGGCAGCACGAATTCGCCAGCGCCTTTCTTGTCCAGGTGACGGCCGATCAGATCGCTCATGCCGTCGATGACTGCGGCGACTTGTTTGCGGTTCAGACCGGTGCTTTCAGCCAGCGAAGTAACGATTTGGGTTTTGCCGTACTTCTCGGTGATGGCACCTTTGGTTGGCATTGCGGCTTTCGGAGCGGCGGCCTTCTTGGCCGGAGCTTTTTTGGCCGGAGCGGCTTTGGCCTTTGCGGCCGGGGCTTTCTTTACAGCTTTTGCTTTCTTGGCAGCCATGGATCTATGCCTCTAATGAGTTCCTTGGGATGTACAGATCGCGTTTTTTCCCGAGAAATACGCGGGATCAGCGGTCTTGGGTAGCCGTTGTAATGCAAAATGATCGGTAAATAAAGGGTTTTTTGCGATTTCCCTGAAAAAAAGCCCGAAAAATTCGATACTTGGCCGATCTAGTCTTTGCGCTGATCGAAAATTCGCCGATTCAGCTTGAAAGCGCCTGGCCGCGTCGGTAGAATTCGCGCCCTTGTTTTAAAACCAAGACTCTCTGGAGCTTTATTCAATGAAGACTGTCAGCGCCAAGCCCGAGACCGTCAAACGCGACTGGTTATTGGTCGATGCCGACGGCAAGACCCTGGGCCGTCTGGCCACTGAGGTAGCACGCCGGCTGCGTGGCAAGCACAAGCCAGAGTACACGCCGCACGTCGACACCGGTGATTACATCGTCGTGATCAATGCCGAAAAGGTAAAGGTCACCGGCGCCAAGTGGACCGACAAAAAGTACTATGATCACTCCGGTTACACCGGCGGTATCAAGGAAACGGCATTTAAGGACATGATCGCAACCTATCCGGAGCGGACTATTGAGCGCGCTGTGAAAGGCATGCTGCCCAAGGGTCCCCTGGGTCGCGCGATGTTCCGTAAACTGAAAGTGTACGCTGGTACTGAGCACAAACACACCGCTCAGCAGCCGAAAGTGCTCGAAATCTAAAGGAACCCACCATGGCTCAGCAACAAAACTACGGCACCGGCCGGCGTAAAACTGCCGCGGCTCGCGTGTTCCTGCGCCCGGGCACCGGCAACATCACCGTTAACGATCGCAGCCTGGATGTATTCTTCGGCCGCGAAACGTCACGCATGATTGTTCGCCAACCGCTCGTGCTTACCGAAACCCTGGAAAGGTTCGACGTGTACGTCACCGTTGAAGGTGGTGGTGGTACTGGCCAAGCCGGTGCTATCCGTTTGGGCATCACCCGTGCCCTGATGGAATACGACGAAACCCTGCGTCCGGCCTTGCGTGCCGCTGGTTATGTGACCCGCGACGCCCGTGAAGTCGAGCGTAAGAAAGTCGGTCTGCACAAAGCCCGTAAGCGTCCTCAGTACTCCAAGCGTTAATCACCTGCGCGATTGTCGCTTTGCAGTATGCGAAAAAAGCCCGAGAAATCGGGCTTTTTTTATGGCCGAAATCCGCCTTTTCCTTGTCGTTATGGGGGGCTTTCAACTATCATTGCCGCACTTTTTTTACCCGTTTTTGACGAGGCTCAATCGCTGCCTTTCCGGCAGTCGTACGAGTATTGTCGTTTGTCGTAATTGATTGGGGAGACCAGCTGCAATGGCTGAACAACATGACGGTGTCGATCTGGGCCGTCGCCGCGTGCTGACTTGGGCCACCGCTGCCGTAGGCGCAGTCGGTGCCGGTTTTGCCGCCGTGCCGTTCATCGCTTCTTGGCGTCCTAGCGCCCGGGCTCAAGCCGCCGGTGCGCCGGTGGAAGTCGATGTGTCGAAAGTCGAACTCGGTGGCCAAGTGACGGTGCCGTGGCGCGGCCAACCGGTGGTCGTCGTGCGTCGCACACCGGAAATGGTCACCGCGCTCGATACGCTGGCCAATGAATTGCGTGATCCGGACTCGAATGAGTCGATGCAACCGGAATACACCAAGAACGCCTCTCGTGCGATCAAGCCGGAATATTTCGTTGCTGTGCGTACCTGCACCCACTTGCGCTGTGTACCGCTGTATCAGCCAGACAAGAGCAACGAACTGGTTGAAGGTGGTTTCTACTGCCCTTGCCATGGCTCCAAATTCGATTTGGCTGGCCGCGTCTACAAAGGCGTACCGGCACCGACCAATCTCGACATTCCGCCCTATTCCTATATTGGTGAGACCACGCTGCTGATCGGCGTCGATCAACAAGGAGCTGCATAATGGCCGAGCAAGAGAAAAAAGGCCTGATGGGCTGGATTGACGCGCGTTTCCCGTTCACCGAAACGATGGAATACCACGTCACCAAGTACTATGCGCCAAAAAATTTCAATTTCTGGTATTTCTTCGGTTCGTTTGCGTTGCTGGTGCTGGTCAATCAAATCCTGACCGGTATCTGGTTGACGATGTTCTACAACAACTCTGCTGAAGGCGCGTTCGCTTCGGTCGAGTACATCATGCGTGACGTTGAGCTCGGCTGGTTGATTCGCTACATGCATTCGACCGGTGCGTCGTTCTTCTTCATCGTCGTTTATCTGCATATGTTCCGTGGCCTGATGTACGGCTCGTACAAAAAACCGCGTGAGCTGCTGTGGATCATCGGCATGGTTATTTTCCTGTTGCTGATGGCCGAAGCGTTCATGGGTTATTTGCTGCCTTGGGGTCAAATGTCCTACTGGGGCGCGCAGGTGATCATCAACTTGTTCGGTGCGATACCGTTTGGTATCGGCGATGCACTGACGCTGTGGATTCGTGGTGATTACGTTGTCTCCGGTGCTACCTTGAACCGCTTCTTTGCGCTGCACGTGGTGGCGCTGCCGCTGGCCCTGGTTGGTCTGGTGTTCGTGCACTTGGTCGCTTTGCACAAGGTCGGTTCCAATAACCCGGACGGCATCGAGATCAAGAAGAACAAAGACGAAAACGGCATTCCGGTCGATGGCATCCCATTCCACCCGTACTACACGGTCAAGGACATCATGGGCGTTGTCGGTTTGCTGATGGCGTTCTGTTTGGTCATTTTCTTCTTCCCGGAAGGTGGTGGTTACTTCCTGGAGCCGCCAAACTTTGTCCCGGCGGATTCGCTGAAAACCCCTGAGCACATTGCTCCAGTGTGGTACTTCACGCCGTTCTACGCGATTCTGCGTGCGGTGCCGAACAAGCTTGCCGGTGTTGTCGCGATGGGTGGTGCCATTGCCGTGTTGTTCGTGTTGCCATGGCTGGATCGCAATCCGATCAAGTCGATTCGCTACCGCGGCTGGCCGTTCAAAGTAGCGTTGGCGTTGTTCGTGGTTGCGTTCATCATTCTCGGTATTCTCGGTGCACTGCCGCCGACCGATGCCAAGACCTTGCTGGCGCGCGTTTGTACGCTGATCTACTTCGGTTTCTTCGCTTACCTCGCATTCTTCTCGAAATGGGAAGCGAAATTCAATAAACCAGAACCAAACCGGGTGAGTTGATCATGAAAAAGATTCTAAGTCTGATTCTGGCGGTTGGTTCGTTTGCCGCCGTTGCGGCCGGTCCCAGTGTCGAGCTGGAAAAAGCCAATATCCAGCCGGACAATCTGGTATCGCTGCAAAACGGTGCCAAGTTGTACGTCAACTATTGCATGGGCTGCCACTCGCTGGAGTTTCAGCGTTATGAGCGCATGGCCAAAGATCTGGAAATTCCAAATGAAATCGTTATTCAGAATCTGATGGTCACCGGCGACAAAATCGGTGAGCAGATGAAGATTGCGATGGACAAAAAGGACGCTGCCGAATGGTTTGGTGCGGCACCGCCGGATCTCACTCTGGTTGCCCGTGTGCGCAAGAATGGCGTTGATTGGCTGTACAGCTACCTGAAAGGTTTTTACCGTGATGAAACCCGCCCTTACGGCGTCAACAACACGGTATTCCCGAACGTTGGTATGCCGCACGTGATGGAAAATCTTCAGGGCGTGCAGGTGAAAACCGATGATGGCAAGCTGGAGCTGGTCGAGCAGGGCAGCATGACGCCGGAGGAATACGATCAGGCGGTGCTCGATATCACCAATTTCCTGCACTATGTCGCCGAGCCGATGAAGTCGGATCGCCGGGAAATCGGTGTTTATGTACTGATGTTCTTGCTGGTGCTGTTCGGTTTGGCATATCTGCTGAAGAAAGAATACTGGAAAGACGTGCACTGATTGGTGCCGTGAAAGAAAAATAAAAATGGCGGCACGAAAGCCGCCATTTTTATTTTCGGTCGCAGAAGCCTCGTTCCGAGGCATCTGAGCGGCGGTAGTGAATGAAACGAGGTAAACGATGTCCGATTTTGTCATGAGTTCCAGCCGGCCGTATTTTCTGCGCGCGGCCTACGACTGGATTCTCGACAATCAGTGCACGCCGTATTTATTGGTGGATGCCCGTGATGAGCGGGTGCAGGTGCCACGCGAATTCGTCAAAAATGGCGAGATTGTGCTGAACATCAATCCTTCTGCGGTCGGCAAATTTTTCTGGGATAACGACTACATCGAATTTTCCGCGCGCTTTGGCGGTGTTGCCCGGCAAATGCATATCCCTATCTGGGCGGTGCTGGCCATTTACGCCAAGGAAAACGGTGAAGGCATGGCATTCGGCCCGGCCGAAGCACCGGGCGTGAAGGCAGAGAGCCCAACTCTGCAGGCGGTCGATGATAGCGACGGCAACGAGCCACCTCCCGAGTCGCCAGCACCGCCAGACAAAGGCGGTAAACGGCCTAGCTTGAAAGTGGTCAAATAAACCTGATTGGTGAGCAAAAAAAGGGGCGTAAAAAAACGCCCCTTTTTTATACTCGATTTCGACTCAGCTTTCCTGAATCTCAAATATTTGCACCACTTTTTCGACGCCATTGGTCGTGCGGGCAATTTCGGTGGCTCGCTCGGCTTGCTTGCGTGTCACCAAGCCCATCAGAAACACTTCGCTATTCTCGGTAACGACTTTGACATTCGATGAAGGAAATTCCGACTCGACCAACAACGCTGATTTGATTTTACTGGTGATCGTCGAATCCGACATTGCCGTCAATGCCGAGCGCGGCACGGTGACTTTCACTTCGTTATAGACTTTACGGACATTCGGCACCTCGGCAACCAGTTGGCCAATTTGGGTTCGATAACTTTCTGCCGGCGTTTGGCCGACGACCAGCACAACACGGTTGTAGCTGACCACTTCGACATGGCTTTGCGCGCTGATTTCATTGTTATCGCGGATCGCCCGCAACGCGCGGCTCTCGATATTCTCATCATCAATCTGGGTGCCAAACGACCGTGGGTCATCGGCCATCACGGCGCCGGCACCAGCGCCTACCACGGCCACACCAACACAACCCGTGCTCAAGTAAACCATTACGACCAGCGCCAAGATTCTCGCCAACATGTCACTCTCTCTTTTCGTTCAGTTTCCGGGCGTACCGAACAACGCCCGATCAATATGGTCACACAAACAATGCACGACAAACAAATGGCTTTCCTGAATGCGCGCACTGACATTCGACGGTGCGCGAATTTCAACATCGTGCGGGCCGAGCAAACCGGCCATGCTGCCGCCATCCTTGCCGGTCAGCGCAATGATCAGCATATCGCGACTGAGCGCCGCTTCCATCGCGGCGATTACGCTGCGGGCGTTGCCGGACGTCGACAGCGCTACCAGTACATCGCCAGCCTGACCGAGCGCACGCACCTGTTTGGCGTAGGCTTCGTTGAAGCCCTGATCCTCGGCAACGGAGCTGAGTGCAACGCCATCGGTGTTCAGCGAAATCGCCGGCAAACTTGGCCGTTCGCGGTCAAGCCGATTGATCAACGCCGCCGCCATCAATTGCGCGACGCCGGCGGAGCCGCCAATGCCGCAGGTCATGATTTTATGACCACCGAGCAGCGCCTGCACCAGCGCATCGCCGGCGCGCTGAATCGAATCCGATAATAGATCCACCGAAGCGATCTGGGTCTGGATAAATTCGTTATACAAATCGCGAATGCGTTGTTTCGCTTCCATGTTTCTCTCGTATTAAAGCCGATTACTCAGGTTTGAAAAGCGTTCTTCAGCCATTGCACCTTGCCGTCGGTAATGCAGTAAGAATCGAAACGACAGGCGGCGTGCTGAAACTGCCGGTGATGTTGCAAAAAATGCAGCGCCGCTGTTTGCAGGCGCTGCTGTTTACGAAAACCAATCGATTCCTCGGCGCTACCAAAGCGGCTGTTGTTGCGCACCCGCACTTCGACAAACACCAGGGTATTGCCGTCCTGCATGATCAAATCGATTTCACCGCCGCGGCAATGGTAATTGCGGGTGACCAGTTTCAAGCCGGCGGCCAACAATTCCTGTTCCGCCGCGTGTTCACCGGCGCCACCGGTTTGTTGTTGACGGGTGCGCCGCAACCATTTCATGGCTGCGGCGTTTCCTGATCAGAAGGCGTCGGTGGCAGTGTCTCCGGCAATGCTTCGACCGGGTTCAGCATTTCGCCTTCGGCCGCCTGTTGCGCTTTCAAGGCTTCTGCCTCGCGCTGTTCGGCTTCTTGCAATTCCGCTTCGAGTATCGGGTTCTCCATCATGCCGATACCGATCACGCGGCCATCGCGGAAACGGGCCCAGGGTAGCGCACGATGGATTCGACCCTGCCTATCCATACGCAATTTGCCGCTCAATCCGCTCAGCGAAAAATCGCTGAATGCCTGCAGGCGCTGCAATTCCGGGGCAATCTGGTAGGCATCGTGACCGAGGGCGAAATAGCGCGCCTGTGTCGTTGTTGCGGTCGGCCATAGTGCTTTCACTTGCCGGCGCTGTTCGTTCAGAAAATCGGAACTTTCGGTCAGCCACGGCGCCTCCGGAAACTCGATGCCATTCAGGTCGGCGTCGCGCCCCGGATCCGGTTGGCCACTGTACAGATATGAGGTCGCCAACACGGGAATGTCCTGAGCGAAATAAAAATTCAGATAGGGTTTGATGCGACGTGCGGTCGAGGGCTTCGCGGCCAGCAGAATTACCTCGATGTCCTGACGACGACGCGGCTGCGACACCACTTCGATACCAAGGATTTGTTGCAGCTGACGGGCGCGACGTTTTGAGGCATCAACGCCAAGCGCTTGTTCGATCAGCGGCTCAACCTGTTTTTCATCGTGAATGCGAATATTGTTCAGCACAACGCCTTTGCCGCGTTCGATCCATTTTTGCATCGTGACATTGGCCCGATCGCCGAGCACATCATTGTTGGTGATGATCACGACCTGACGATAATTGCTCAGTGCGCGCGTCGCCACCTGGCGCGCTTCCGTTTCCACCGGCAAACCAAATTGATAAAAGCTCAGTGGCGGTTGCATCGGGTCGACCAGATTCAGCGCCAACGTCGGCACCAGGATGCTCGGACTGGCCGCTACTTTTTGCACGTGCTCGCGTTCGAGCGGTCCGATAACGACATCGGCGCCTTCAGTGATGGCGCGCTGATAGGTTTGGCCGATATCGCCAATAGCGCTGTCGTAGAACACGATTTCATTCGGCTTTTCCGGATGCTGGTCCTGGTAGTAGGCCATCATCAGGCCATCGCGAATCATTCGGCCGGTGGCGGCGAGCCTGCCGGTCATTGGTAGCATCACCGCCAGGCGGTTGATATCGAAACGCTTGGCGGTCAACGCCACACTCAACTCTTCCGGCAAGCGGCGATTGGCCGGATGCTCCGGATAGCGTTGGCGCCAATCGAGCAACACGCGCGGCAGCTGATCCGGGTCGGTGCCATGACGAACGCGCAGCAAGGCCAGATCCAGCCAGCCATGCAGCTCAGTGTCTTTCGATTGCAGTCGACCGCTGGTCAGCGTTTCCTGATTCAGTCCACGCAGCAACTCCCATATGGCGTTTTCGTTGCTCAAGCGTTCGACGCTATTGAGGTATTCCTGCAACTGCACCAGTGCTTCAGCCGCTTCCACTGGTTGGAAATTGGCTGCATAGGCCCGGGACAGCAGTGCATAGCGTTCACGTTGTTGCTTGTTTGACAACCGATCCGCACGCGGCAGCGTACTCAGCGCATTCAGTGCCTCAACTGGGCGTTCGACCCGCAACTGCGCTTCGGCCAACATCAGATACAGTTTCTGTTGATCGGCTTCGCTGAGCGGCGCCATCCGCAGATTTTCCATGACCCGCACCGCTTCGGCATTGCGATTCTCCGCCAGCAACAGTTCGCTGGCCGACAAGCGCATCAGCGCCGCACGCGTGCCCGAACTCGACTTCGCCGCTTCCAGAAAATAATCGGCATTGCGCAGCGGCGGCTGGCCCTTGTCACCGGGCATACGCATGGTTTCACAGGCGGTCAGCAGCAGTGAGCTGAGAATCAACAAGCGAAACAGGCCGGGCTTTGGCATCATGATCCATGAGTTTGCAGAGAAATGGACCCGTATTATGACCGTTGAGGCCGGAGTTTTGTATGTTGTTGCCACGCCAATTGGCAATTTGGCGGACTGGTCGACACGAGCCGTCGAAACCCTGCGCAGCGTCAAACAGATTTATGCCGAGGACACCCGCCACAGCGCTTCACTGATGGCGCATCACGCCATCGGGACACCGATGCGCTCCCTGCATGAGCACAACGAGGAGGCGCGGGTTGAAGAGCTCGCCAAACAGTTACGAAATGGCGATTCGCTGGCATTGATTTCCGATGCCGGCACGCCGCTGATCAGCGACCCCGGCTTCAAGCTGGTGCGGGCGCTGCGCAGCCAGGGACTGCGTATCGTGCCGATTCCCGGCGCCTGCGCGCTGATTACCGCGCTAAGTGCTGCCGGCCTGCCCACCGATCGCTTTTGCTTTGAGGGCTTTCTACCGGCAAAAGCCGGTAATCGACGCCAACGCTTGCAGCAGCTCGTTGATGAGCCAAGAACGATAGTGTTTTACGAAGCCCCGCACCGCATTGTTGAAACCTTGAACGACGCGGCGCAAGTGCTCGGTGCCGAGCGCGAAGCGGTGCTGGCGCGCGAGTTGACCAAGACCTTCGAGACATTTTTGTCCGGCACCTTGGCTGATATTCAGGCTCAAGTTGAGGCTGATGCCAATCAACAAAAAGGTGAAATGGTATTGATGATTACTGGCGCGCCGGAAAAAGAACAAGACGACTGGCAACCGGAAGCCGAGCGGATGTTGAATGTGCTGATGGCAGAGCTGCCGTTATCGCAAGCGGTGGCGATGGCAGAACGCTTGACAGGCATTGCCCATAAGCCGCTGTATAAGCTGGCATTGAGCATGAAAAATCGCGAAACATGAAGATTTTTGCTTGCTATGTTTATGTGATGCACGAAGCAGGGTGGAGTGAATATGGCCGAACTGAAAACTAAAAAGAACGACGCCAGCGTCGCGGCATTTATTGCCAACGTAGAGCCAGAGCAAAAGCGACAGGACTGCGAAAAAGTTATCGACATCATGTCGGCAATTACCAAGGCCGAGCCGGTGATGTGGGGCAGTAGTATTGTCGGCTTTGGTCACTATCATTATGTCTATGAGAGCGGTCGAGAAGGTGATTGGATGCTGTGCGGGTTTTCACCACGCAAGCAGAATTTGGTGCTCTATATCATGTCTGGCTTTTCTGAATACGATGAGCTAATGAACAAGCTCGGCAAGTACAAAACCGGAAAGTCCTGTTTGTACTTAGATAAGCTCAGCGACGTCGATTTAAAAGTATTGAAGGAGCTGATCAAACGCTCGGTCGCAGATATGAAAAAGACCCGGAAAGGGGCTTGCTGATCGGCGGGGCAAAGTAAAATTTCGGCGGTAAAAAAGGCGGCTCGAAGCCGCCTTTTTTATTTGATTTCAGAGCTTGAACAAGCCCATGACCAGACGCCGCAAGCTGCGTTCTGCTGTAGCCCAATCTTCGTCGGTCGGGGTGTTGACCAACAACTGAAATTCCCAGTGTTTGATCGCGCCGAATACCGCATGGGCATCGGCAACCGGATCGGCGGAGCCCAAGCCCTGGAAGAAGCGTTCGAGAATGCCGAGATTGGCCCGGTAGGGCACTTGCACATCGTTGGCCAGCTTTTCGTTGCGCAAGGCTTCCTGACGGAACGCCTGCTCGATTTGCCTATCGTCGCGATCTTCGGTTTGTGAACGCATGAAGTGCATGACGAACTCGGTCAGCATGCGCGCCAGCTGCTCGCGTCCTTGGGGCGTATTCATTTGCGGTCGGTGCTCATTGAGCGCGGCGACAGTGTCCTTTTCCAGCGACTTGGCGGCTTCCAACGCTCGTTCGGCATAGAGCGTGAATGAGTCGGAAATCAGCTCACCCAAGTCTCGGAAGTAGTACGTCGTCGCGGCCAGCGGCACCTGCGCTTCCTGGGCTACGGCCCGGTGTCGGACCGCTCGAATGCCGTCCCGGACGATAATCCGCAACGCCGCTTCCAAAATTGCCTGACGGCGGGCATGGCCATCGGCACGACGGGTCTTGCGACCGCGATACTGCATGGAGGTTTTTTCTTCAGCCATAGCTCGGGAATACTTCGTTGTTGGTTTAAAAATAAGCATAGTCGGTCTTACACAGCCGTCCAGCGAGCGGAACAGCCGTATCACCGAGCATAGACCAGTTTGCTCGTTTCATAACCAATGGTTATCAAGTTTTTGCTTGCCGGATTCAGAAAGGGCGTGCTACCTTGCACTCACGGTTTACGTAATTTCCGTTAACGTAAACCTGAAACCTCAAACAGCAAGACTTACAAGCGAACTGCCATGCCGCACCGCAATATTGAATTCGTCATTCTCGTACTCGTGACCGTGATTATTCGATCGTGGTGCGGGATGCTGTCGGCGAGAAACTAAACGAGATTAAGCCAAGAAGCCCCCCGCACCGAAAGGTCCGGGGGGCTTCTTCGTTTCAGGACCAACGAAATTTTTAATGAAGACAATCAGGAAAGGAGAAAGAACAATGGCCAAGATGTATTTCGAACAAGATGCCCGCCCGGCCGCGCTTCGTGACAAGCGCATTGCCGTATTGGGTTACGGCTCGCAAGGCAAGGCGCAGGCCCAGAACCTGCGCGATTCCGGGCTGGATGTTGTGATCGGACTGCGTCCGGAAGGCAAGACCTGGCAAGCCGCGAAAGCCGATGGCTTCACCGTGCTGCCGTTCGCCGAAGCGGCGAAAGACGCTGATGTGGTCATGCTGCTGACCCCGGACTTGGCCCAGAAAGCCGTATGGGAGCAACACGTCAAAGCCAACATCAAGCCGGGTGCGCTGCTGATGTTCAGCCACGGCTTCAACATCCTGTACGGCCTGATCCAGCCAAATGCCGATATCGATGTCGCGATGGTTGCCCCGAAAAGCCCGGGCCGGTTGGTACGGATGGAATTCCAGAAAGGCGCCGGCGTACCGGGCTTGGTTGCTGTCCATCAGGACGCTACCGGCACGGCGCTGGAACGCGCATTGGCCTATGCCCACGGCATCGGTTGCACCCGCGCTGGCGTTTACGAAACCACGTTCAAGGAAGAAACCGAAACCGATCTGTTCGGTGAGCAAGCGGTGCTGTGCGGTGGGGCCACCGAATTGGTTGCCGCCGGTTTTGAAACGCTGGTCAACGCCGGTTACCAACCAGAAATCGCCTATTACGAATGCCTGCACGAACTGAAGTTGATTGTCGATTTGCTGTACGAAGGCGGCTTCAAGCGTATGCACGAGTTTGTTTCCGACACGGCCAAATACGGTGACCTGACCCGTGGTCCGCGCGTGATCAACGCCGAAACTCGTCAGCGCATGCAGGAAGTGTTGGATGACATCACGTCAGGCCGTTTCGCGAGAGAATGGATCGCCGAAAACGAAGCTGGCGGCAAAAATTATCAAGCGCTGATGGCAAAAGATTTGGCGTTGCCAATCGAAAAAGTCGGCGCCGAATTACGCACCCATATGCGCTGGTTGCCGGGCAATGAAAAAGCGAATCCGAGTGGCGGCGGTGCGCTGGGCGCGAAAGCCGTTGCCTACCGTGAAACCGAAAAATTCTAAACAAGGAAGCTTGCCCGTGAACGGAGCCCATGCGCTGTGTCGTGCCCTGGAGGCGGAAGGTGTAACGCACATCTTCGGCTATCCGGGCGGCGCGATCATGCCGGTTTACGATGCGCTGCTCGATTCCACGCTGACGCATATTTTGTGTCGGCATGAACAAGGCGCGGCGCTGGCGGCCGATGGTTATGCGCGTGCCAGTGGTCGCCTGGGCGTGTGCATGGCGACCAGCGGTCCTGGCGCCACCAATTTGATCACCGGTATCGCCAATGCCTATATGGACTCGGTGCCAATGTTGGCGATTACTGGTCAGGTCGCCAATCCGTTGATCGGCACCGATGCCTTTCAAGAGGTTGATGTCTTTGGCATGACCTTGCCGATCGTCAAGCATTCGTACCTGGTGCGCCGTGTTGAGGATTTGCCGCGTATCGTCAAAGAGGCATGTCATCTGGCGATGTCTGGTCGGCCAGGGCCAGTGTTGATCGACATTCCAAAAGACGTGCAAGTGGCGCCGTTCAGTTTTGCACCGGTACCTGAGCCGACACCGAGCAAACATGAATTGGATCGGATGGCGTTGCATCAGGCGCGCGCGCTGATTTCTTCGGCGCAAAAACCGTTGTTGTATGTTGGTGGCGGCGTCGTGTTGGCTGAAGCGCAAAATGCCTTGCGCGAATTTGTCGAAGCCAGCGGCATTCCGCAAGTCAGCACGCTGAAAGGTTTGGGCGTGCTGCCATTCGATCATCCGCTGAATCTTGGCATGCTCGGTATGCATGGTACTCGTGCCGCGAACTATGCGGTGCAACGTGCCGATTTGTTGATTGTCGTTGGCGCCCGTTTTGATGATCGTGCCACCGGCAAACTGACCGGTTTTGCGCCGAATGCTCGTGTTGTGCATTTGGATATGGATGAAGCGGAAATCGGCAAGCTGCGCGCTGCCGACATTCGTTTGATTGGCGATCTGAATCAGTTGCTGCCGGCGTTGGCGGTGCCAACTCGTATCGACAACTGGCGTCGACAATGTCAGCACGAAGCGCGGCTGTACGCCTTTCGTTATGACGCGCCGGGGCAGGGCATTTATGCGCCGGGTTTGCTGAACCAATTATCACAGCGAGCTGATGACAACACGTTTGTTAGCTGCGATGTCGGTCAGCATCAAATGTGGGTGGCGCAGCACTACGGTTTTCGTCATGCCCGTCAGCATTTGACCAGCGGTGGTCTGGGTACGATGGGTTACGGCCTGCCGGCTGCCATTGGCGCACAACTGGCGATGCCGGAAGCACGTGTGATTTGCGTCAGCGGTGATGGTTCATTTCAGATGAACGTCCAGGAGTTGGCGACGATTAAACGCTACCAACTGCCGGTCAAGATCATTCTGCTCGACAACCAGGCACTGGGCATGGTTCGACAATGGCAAGAGCTGTTTTTTGCCGAGCGTTACAGTGAAATCGATTTATCCGATAACCCGGATTTTGTCGCGATTGCCGCCGCTTATGGTATTCCGGCCAAAACCATTCGTGCCCGCAGTGAAGAAAGTGCGGCCATCGACACGCTATTGCGTGAGCCAGGTCCGCTGTTGCTGCATGTCGTAATCGACCCGAAAGAAAATGTCTGGCCATTGGTGCCTCCGGGCAAAACCAATGACGACATGATGGAAAACGTGCGCGTGTAAACGCGGTGAATCAACCGAAACGATGAACGAGGAAAAGATCATGGAATCCGTTATGTTTCTGACCGTTCGCAACAACGAAGGCGCGCTGGAACGACTGCTGCGCGTCACCCGTCACCGTGGTTTCGCCGTGCAGTCGCTGCAGGTGCAGAATTCGCGCAGTCAGGATATTTATGACGTGACACTGCGTTTGACCGGCGAACGGGCCACCGAAAATCTGAGCCGGCAGCTGGGAAAACTGGTCGATGTCATGAGCGTCAATGCCGTCGCCGAACCCATGTTGCTGCGGAGTGCGGTGTGAGTTCATCGGTACTTTTATACGATACCACCTTGCGGGATGGTGCCCAGCGTCAAGGCATCAGCTTCAGTGTGGCCGACAAGCTGCGCATCACCAAACTGCTTGCCGATTTTGGCATCGATTACATCGAAGGCGGCTGGCCGTCATCGAACCCGAAAGATGCCGAGTATTTCCGTCGGGCACGTGAGCTCGATCTGGGCGCAACAATAGTGTGTGCATTTGGTGCTACACGCCGAATGAACAACAGTGCCGATCACGATGCACAGCTAATCGGTTTGCTGGAAGCGCAAACTCCGGTCGTGACCATCGTCGGTAAAGCCTCTCGCTTGCATGTCGAACAAATTCTGCGAGCTAGTAAGCAGGATAACTTGCGGGCGATTGAAGATAGTGTTCGTTTGCTGAAGCGTGAAGGTCGCGAAGTGGTGTTTGACGCCGAACATTTTTTTGATGGCTTTGCTGAGGATGGTGAATACGCGCTGGCTTGTCTGCAGGCGGCGGAAAGCGCCGGTGCCGACTGGCTGGTGTTATGTGATACCAATGGCGGCAGTTTACCGGAAACGATTTTTACCGTGATCGAGGCGGTAACAAGAAAAGTGAAAACAGCAATCGGCATTCATGCCCACAACGACTGTGAGTTGGCCGTCGCCAATTCATTGGCCGCTGTGCGTGCCGGTGCCCGACAAATCCAAGGAACGATCAACGGTATTGGCGAGCGCTGCGGCAATGCCAATCTGGTGTCGTTGTTGCCAAACCTGGCATTGAAAATGCGCCAAGCGGTGCGCGCCGCAGAAAAACTGCAGGAGCTGACTCAGGTTTCAAGACAAGTCAGCGAAATTGCCAATTTGGCGCCGAATAATTTTGCCGCCTATGTAGGCCATAATGCCTTTGCCCATAAAGGTGGCTTGCATGCCGCAGCGGTGCAGCGGATGACGGCGAGTTACGAGCACATCGATCCGGCCTTGGTTGGCAATGGTCGTGAGATTCTAGTTTCGGAATTGGCCGGCCGCGGCAATATTCGTTTGCGCGCCGAACAATTGGGGCTGGATATTGGAGAGGCCGAGCAAATCGTCACCAATGAAATCAAGCAAGCGGAAGCGCGCGGCCTGAGTCTGGAAGCGGCTGACGGTAGTTTTGAGTTGATTGTGCGCAGGCAAGCGCCGAATTACCGGCCACCTTTTTCAGTGCGGGATTTGATGGTGCAATCGCTGCGGCGCACGGGTGAGCACCAGAAAAGTTTAGCAACGGCTAAAGTACAGGTTGATGGCGTTGAAACGCTGACTGCTGCCGAAGCCAATGGTCCGGTCGCCGCAATTGATCTGGCTTTACGGCAAGCGCTGAATCCGTTTTATCCGTGCATCGAAGATATTCGCCTGAGCGATTACAAAGTGCGTATTCTCGATCCGGAACAGGCAACAGCCGCTACCACACGCGTCTGGATTGAAGCAACGGTTGGCGAGCAAAGCTGGTGTACGGTTGGTTGTTCGGAAAACATTATTGAGGCCAGTGCCGAGGCGCTGCTGGCGAGTCTGGAATTATTCATCTTACGTCTGCAGGAAAAAGGAGCAAATTATGGCCGCATTAACGCCGCCTGAGAAAATCTGGTTCAACGGCCAAATACGGCCATGGTTTGAAGCCACTACCCATGTGCTGACGCACGCGCTGCATTATGGCTCGTCAGTATTCGAAGGCATTCGCGCTTACGATACGCCGGCGGGCACAGCTGTTTTTCGTTTGACCGAACATATCGATCGCCTGTTTGATTCGGCGCGCATTTACCGCATGGAAATTCCGTACAGCAAAGAAGACATCATCAACGCCTGCAAAGAGATTGTTCGCACCAATAATCTGAAACAGGCTTATCTGCGTCCGGTGGCGTATTTCGGTTATGGCGGTATCGGCATTGTGCCGGGACCGGAAACGCCGGTCGACGTCGCGATTGCTGCGTTCGAGTGGGGCGCTTACCTTGGCGAAGGCACGCAAGAGCGTGGTGTTGATGTTGGCGTTTCGTCCTGGCATCGGCTGGCGCCCAATACCATGCCAACAGGTGCCAAAGCGGGCGGTAATTATCTGTCGTCAGCGCTGATTGCACGCGAAGCGCGTCGTCATGGTTATGCTGAAGGGATTGCGCTGGATGCCCAGAACATGGTGTCGGAAGGCGCTGGTCAGAACATTTTTCTGGTGAAAAAGAAGAAGCTGTATACGCCGCCATTGACTGCTTCGATTCTGCCAGGTTTGACTCGTGATGCGGTGATCGTGTTGGCCAAGCAATTGGGCTATGAGGTGATCGAGCAGAGCATTGCGCGTGAAGCTCTGTACGTTGCTGATGAGATTTTCCTGTGTGGCACCGCTTCGGAAATCGTGCCGGTGCGGTCGGTTGATAGCATGAAGGTTGGTAGTGGTGCGCGCGGTCCGGTAACGCATGCGATTCAGAAGAAGTTTTTTGGCTTGTTTACTGGCGAGACGGCGGATACGCATGGGTGGTTGGAGCCGGTGGAGAATCCGACTTCGGCGCAGGTACGGGCGATTTATGCTTAGTTTCGTAGATTTGCGGCGAAATTCATTGTGCTTTTAATGGTTTGCCGGGTCTCGCTCCGGCGACTATCAAGCGGAGCTGGACAGATAAGGTAGCTGCGAATTCATTCGCACACCGATCGTGGTTCGGGATTGTCCGGATAAGTTCGGACCTACTACTTGGACGGAACTGGATAGGCAAGCATCGGCTGGCGCAAAGGGAAATCCAGTAACGCAACGATAAAAACTGATTTGGAAAACGCTATGCCGCAATACCGCTCAAAAACCACTTTCGCAGGTCGCAATATGGCCGGAGCCCGTGCGCTCTGGCGCGCGACCGGTTTGTCGGAAAACGACTTTCATAAACCACTGATCGCGGTAGTCAACTCCTATACGCAGTTTGTGCCGGGTCATGTGCATTTGAAGGAAGTCGGTGAGTGGGTATCGGCAGCGGTGCGTGATGCCGGTGGTGTGCCGCGTGAGTTCAATACCATCGCTATTGACGATGGTATTGCGATGGGCCATGACGGCATGTTGTACAGCTTGCCGTCACGCGAGTTGATTGCCGATTCAGTCGAGTATGTGGTGAACGCGCATTGCGTTGACGCGATGATCTGTATTTCCAATTGCGACAAGATCACGCCGGGAATGTTGATGGCGGCGCTGCGGCTGAATATTCCGGTGATTTTTGTTTCCGGCGGGCCGATGGAGGCGGGCAAGGTCAAGCGTGGTGACAATCTGATCAAGCTCGATTTGGTCGACGCCATGGTCAGCGCCGCTGACGCCTCGGTTTCCGATCAGGAAGTCGAAGATACTGAGCACAATGCCTGCCCGACCTGCGGTTCTTGCTCGGGTATGTTCACGGCCAATTCGATGAACTGTTTGGTCGAAGCGCTCGGTTTGGCATTACCAGGCAACGGCACGGTATTGGCAACGCATGCCGATCGTAAGCAATTGTTTGCGCGTGCCTCGGCTCGGATTGTCGAGTTGGCGCGTGAATATTATGAGAAAAATAATGAGCGGGTGTTGCCGCGTGCGATTGCCTCGTTGCAGGCATTTGAGAACGCGATGACGCTGGATATCGCGATGGGCGGATCAACGAATACCGTATTGCATTTGCTGGCGGCGGCGCACGAAGCGGGTGTGCCGTTCACGATGCAGGATATTGATCGCTTGAGTCGTGTTGTACCGCATTTATGTAAAGTGGCGCCGAGCACGCAGCAGTACCATATTGAAGATGTGCATCGCGCCGGTGGTGTCTACGCGATTCTTGGTGAGTTGCAGCGCGCTGGTTTGTTGCAGGGGGAAGCGGGCACTGTCCATGCGTCGACTCAGGCAGAGGCGATTGCAAAGTGGGATATCGCGCAAACGAACGACCAAGCGGTTTTGCAGTTTTTCAAAGCAGCTCCCGGCGGTCGACGCACGGTGCAGGCTTGCAGTCAGAGCGAGCGTTGGCCAACGGTGGATGATGACCGAAAACAAGGCTGCATTCGTTCGCGCGAGCATGCCTACAGTCAGGACGGCGGTTTGGCGGTGTTGTTCGGCAATATTGCGCCGGATGGTTGCATTGTTAAAACCGCCGGTGTCGATCAAAGCTGTTTGCAATTCAATGGCCGCGCACGGGTATTCGAATCGCAAGATGCTGCCGTTGAGGCGATTCTTGCAGATCAGATCGTCGCCGGCGATTGTGTGGTCATTCGTTACGAAGGTCCCAAAGGTGGGCCTGGTATGCAGGAAATGCTTTATCCCACCAGCTATCTGAAAGCGAAGGGCTTGGGCAAATCCTGCGCGTTGATTACCGATGGCCGTTTTTCTGGCGGCACGTCTGGTTTATCGATAGGCCATATTTCACCGGAAGCGGCCAGCGCTGGCGCCATTGCCCTAATTGAAGAAGGCGACCGCATCGTGATTGACATTCCCACCCGTCGGCTACAGTTGGACATCAGCGATGAAACGCTAAAGGCGCGACATGAACGCCAGCAGCAACGCGGCGCGCAAGCTTTTACGCCGGTGAATCGCCAGCGCCAAATAAGCTACGCTTTGCGGGCTTACGCGCTGATGGCCAGCAGTGCCGATAAAGGGGCGGTGAGGCTGCTGCCCGGCTAGTACCGGGCAGCCACCCCAAAAATTCATTTCTAAAGTTTCAGTATTTTCTGAAAATTCAGTATAATCTTGACCGTGGTCAATGATTGTTGCTGGAGCCGTACGTGGAGCGTCTGTCACCGCTGGTCCGCGAGTTTGTCACCCATTTCGGTGAAATGGGCAGCCGCTGGGGTATCAACCGCACCGTTGGGCAAATCTATGCCCTGATTTTCGTCAGTGCCGAGCCTGTCCATGCCGATTACCTGGCCGAGCAATTATCATTTTCCCGCTCCAATGTCTCGATGGGCCTGAAAGAGCTGCAAGCCTGGCGGCTGGTGAAGCTGACCCATTTTCCGGGTGACCGGCGCGAGTATTTCGAAGCACCCTCCGATGCCTGGGAAGTGTTCCGGACGCTGGCCGAGGAGCGGCGCCGGCGCGAAATCGAACCGACATTATCGATGCTGCGTCATGCGATGCTGGAAAACCCGCGTAACGACGCCGACAAAATCGCCCAGGAAAAAATGCGCGGCATGTACGAGCTGATCGAAATGTTGTCGAAGTGGTTCGATGATGTGCAGCAAATGGATTCGAAGACCTTGATGCAGTTGCTGAAAATGGGCGCCAAGGTACAAAAGCTGTTGGCGCTGGCCAAGGGCCGTTCTTCTGGTAGTTAGCGGAGCGCATGATGCCATTTTTGTTGGGTTGTTTTGCACAAGGACAGGCATCTTCATTGCGGTTTTGGTTTTCAAGCCCCCTCGTTATAGATCATTACTACCTCAAACAGCGTCGCCATCTATAACGCGCAGACGATTGCACTAATTCTTTTTAAATAATCTGTTGGAGAAGTCAATGGATGCGTTGTTACTGGCGCGGATGCAATTCGCCCTGAATATCAGTTTTCACATTCTGTTTCCGACCATCACGATCGCGCTGGCCTGGGTACTGCTGTATTTTCGCTGGCGCTGGATTCGCTCGCGCGATGAAGGTTGGCTAAAGGCTTACAAACTGTGGACGAAGGTTTTTGCCTTGAGTTTTGCTATCGGTGTTGTATCGGGCATCCCGATGAGCTTTCAGTTTGGCACCAACTGGCCAGGCTTTATGGAAAGAGCCGGTAATATTGCAGGACCATTGCTCGGTTATGAAGTGCTGACGGCGTTTTTTCTGGAAGCCTCTTTTCTCGGCATCATGCTGTTCGGGCACAACCGTGTGTCAGAGCGCGTGCACTTGTTTGCCACGGCAATGGTTGCCATCGGCACGTCGTTTTCGGCGTTCTGGATCTTGAGCCTGAACTCATGGATGCAAACGCCGGTCGGTTACGAAATTGTCAACGGCGAGTTCTTCGTCAAGGATTGGTGGGCGATTATTTTCAATCCGTCGTTCCCTTATCGTTTGGCGCACATGATGCTGGCCAGTGGATTGACGGTCGGCTTTCTGATGGCGGGTTTCAGCGCGTATCAACTCTGGCGCAATGTGCGTACGCCGGCAACCGGAAAAACCTTACGAACCGGTTTGTTCATCGCCGCGATGTTGATCCCCGTGCAGATTTTCGTCGGTGATTTGCACGGGCTCAACACGCTGAAACATCAGCCACAAAAAGTCGCGGCGATGGAAGGCATTTGGCAAACGCAAACCCAGGCACCGCTTTTGTTGTTTGCCTGGCCAAATGAACAAACGCGCAGTAATGATTGGGCCATCGGTATTCCTGGCGGCGCCAGCTTCATTCTGAAGCACGATATCGACGCTGAAATCCGCGGATTGAATGAGTTCAAAGGTGAGCATCCACCAGTGGCGCCGGTGTTCTGGGGCTTTCGCATCATGGTGGGAACCGGCTTGCTGATGTTGCTGGTCAGTTGGGGTGGCGTCTGGTTTTTGAAAAGGCGGCAATGGCAGATCGGTGAACTACCAAAACTTTTTTTGCGCGTGCTGATGGCGATGACCTTTTCCGGTTGGCTGGCAACCTTGGCCGGTTGGTATGTCACCGAAATTGGTCGGCAACCGTATCTGATCCACGGCCTGGTCAAAACCGCTGATATGGCCGCCAACATCGTGCCGGGCAAGATTGTGTTCAGTTTGACGGCTTATGGTCTGGTGTACGGTTTTCTGTTATTTGCTTACGTCACGGTGTTGATGCGCTTGATGTTGAAAGCCGGCGAACGTCAATCATCCGAGCAGGATGAACCGGGAAGCTGGTCGTTGTCTGAGGTGAAATCATGATTGGTGAACAAAGCATATTGCCCGTTATCTTCATGTGTCTGATGGGCTTGGCGTTGCTGGTGTACGTGACATTGGATGGTTTTGATCTCGGCGTTGGCATGTTGTTGCCGTTTGGCTCCGAGCAGGAAAAGGACCGGATGGTCGCTGCCATCGGACCGTTCTGGGATGCCAATGAAACCTGGCTGGTTCTCGGTGTCGGCTTGCTGCTGATTGCGTTTCCGAAAGCGCATGGCATTGTGCTGACGTCGTTGTATCTACCAGTAACCATCATGTTGCTCGGATTGGTTCTGCGCGGTGTTGCGTTTGATTTTCGGGTGAAAGTGCATGCCGACAATAAGCAGCGCTGGAATCGCGCGTTTTTTGCCGGCAGCTTGATCGCCAGTGTCGCTCAAGGCTGGATGCTTGGCAGTTATATCACCGGCTTTCAACAAGGCTGGATCTACACGGCGTTTTCATTGTTGATTGCCTTGGCGTTGCCGGCGGCGTATCTGATGCTCGGTGCTTGCTGGCTGATCATCAAATCGGAAAATGAATTGCAGCAACGCGCCATTCGCTGGGCAAAATGGGCCTGGCCGTTGCTCGTGCTGGGCATTTTTCTGATCAGTATTGCGACACCGCTGGCCAGCGCAACGGTGGCCGAGCGTTGGTTTCGTATGCCGGAATTTCTGTCGTTACTGCCGATTCCGCTGATGACTATCGCCACGTTGATCGCCGCACGGGTAATCCTGAATTCCTCGCGGGTAAAACACAAGCTGAGACATTTGCCGTTCGCGCTGATCGCCATTGCCATGTTATGGAGTGCGTTCGGTTTGGCTTACAGCATTTTTCCTTATGTAATTATGGATCAAATGACCATCTGGCAAGCGGCCAGTGCCGATGACTCACTGGTGTTCATACTCTGGGGCACGGCGATTACCTTGCCGATGATTATTGGCTATACGATATTTTCGTATCGGGTATTTACCGGTAAAGCGCAGGAGCTGCAATACGGTTGAAACCGCATCACTTCGCATCAACAAGAACGCCAGTTTAGTACTGGCGTTTTTGCGCTTGATAAAACACTTGTCGATCCGGCGTTCAGACTGCACTATTGTTGTCATGATCAAACCACGATGGTGCCCGGCGCCATCAGGATTGCTGCCGTGATTGGCTGCAGAGGTTCCAGCGATGGCAAAATATGATAAATCAGCCGTGTTTCCGATGGTCTGTGCGCATGAGCAGGTGCCATCGTTTGTGCCGGATGATGCGATCAGTGATCGCTTCGCCGTCGATCTGTCGCTGATTTACTATGTCGAAGCGCCGGGCGGACGAGTATTCGTCAACGCCGACGTATTGGAAAAGCTTGGCCTGGAAAAATACGAACTGTTGCTGGAAGCGCTGAAAAATCTGCAGGCAAGGCTGGGTAAAGTCGAACGGGTCGGACGCGGTCCGGCGTTCTTACTGCGCGCCAATGGCCAGGATGAAGCCTGCCTGATGGTGCTCGATCAGTTCTGGGAAAGTATACAGAACGATGTCGAAGGCGAACTGCTGGTTGCCATTCCGGCTCAAGCCTGCATTTTGTTTACCGGTTCAAAATCCACACGCGGCATCATTGCTTTGCGCGCCGCCATTCGCTCGATGGCTGGTTCTGGCGATCAGAAATTGAGCAAACGTATCTACGTTCGTCGCAATGCCCGTTGGCAGGAATTTGGTGACGATACCATCGTCGTCTGATTGCGAATCTCCATCCGGTTGGCTGAGGTCTTTGGAACAATGATTCGAATAATCTTGGCAGATTGGCGCAATCGTCAGCAACATCTGGTGATCAACCGATTCCGGCTCAGCTATTGGCTGCAAGGGCAGGGGCCGTCGCTGCTGCTTCTACACGGCTTTCCAACCTCGTCCTGGGATTGGCAAGCGCTTTGGCCGGAGCTGACAACGCGTTATCAAGTGCTGGCAATGGATTTTCTCGGCTTCGGGTTTTCCGACAAGCCGTATCCGCATCGCTATACGATCGTTGAACAAGCCGATCTGATCGAGAAACTGTGTAGCGAGTTGGGTATTACCGAATGCCGCATATTGGCACATGATTTTGGCGACAGCGTTGCCCAGGAACTATTGGCCCGAATGATGGCCAGGCAGACATCGCTGCAGATCTCGGCGATCACGTTTTTGAATGGCGGGTTGTTTCCGGAAACACATCGACCGGTATTGGCGCAACGATTATTGCTTTCACCACTCGGTCCATTGATCGCGAAGCTGATGCAAAAGCGCACGCTGCAAAGAAATTTTCGACGCATCTTTGGTGCTGGGCAATCGCCGACAACAGAAGAGATTGACGGCTTTTGGTTGCTGATTTCATTGCATCAAGGCAAACGCGTTATTCCAACCATCATCCGGTATATGCGCGAACGAAAAGTGCATCGCGATCGCTGGTTGCAGGCGATGCAAAAAAGTCCGATACCGCTGCGCTTGATCAACGGTATCGATGATCCCGTTTCTGGACGCCATCTTGTCGATCGCTATCGACAGCTGATTCAACATGCCGATGTCGTTGAGCTCCCGGGCATCGGGCACTACCCGCAATGGGAAGCGCCTGACGCCGTCTTGAAGCAGCTATTGCCGTAATACCTTATTCGATAGTGACTGGTGACAGTCGCGCTCTTGCCCATTCCACACCCTGCTCCAGATTAACCTCGTCTAGGCGCGTTGCCGATTGGCACAGCTCGTCGAGAACGTCGGCTTGCACGACACCACGACGCAAGGCCTCGACATACGGAATATGGTGAAACATGACCATCGAATAGCGCGGAATAAACGTATTCGGAATCCGATTTTCCAGTGCGAACGCCACCTGCTTTTTCAACTGGAACTTTGGATCATTAACCGAGTGGCGCATCTCGATATAGTTTTCCAATGCCATCTGGGCGATGGCGTCGCCATTCGGTTTACGCAGGCGCTGGAATGCTGGCATTACCTGTGACCAGTCATCCTGATATTGGTCCAGCAGCGCATTCAAATCGAAGCAATCCTCAAAGCCACAATTCATGCCCTGACCGTGGAATGGCACGATGGCATGGGCAGCATCACCAATCAGCAGCGTGTGATCATCAAGATGCCAATGATCGCAATAAACAGTGCCGAGAAAACCGGTCGGATTCTGCAAATACTGATCGGCGGCATCCGGCATCAGGGTCAGCGCATCCGGGAATTTCTCGCGGAAAAATTGCTGCACAGTTGGTTTGTCCTGATAACGGGAGAAACTGTGCTCGCCTTCATCCGGCATGAACAGCGTTACCGTGAAACTGCCATCCGGATTCGGCAGCGCAATCAACATGTATTCATCGCGTGGCCAGATATGCAAAGCTTCGCGCTTCATTCGGAAGCCGCCTTTGCCATTGTCGGCGATATGCAGCTCTTTGTAGGAGTGCGGTAGCTTTTCCTCACGACTCATCTTGTTCAGATGCTGGTCCAGTGTGCGCCGCACCGCTGAGCCACCGCCGTCTGCACCGATCAGAATATCGAATGAATCAGTGCGGGTTTGCCCGCTTTGTTCGTCTCGCAGCGTTAAGGTCTTCCGTTGGTAATCGATATGCTCAACCGCTTGGCTAAACTCAATGGTGACGTTGCCGCGTTGCTCGGCGGCGGTCATCAAGGTCTTGTTCAATTCGCCGCGTGATACCGAGTAGACCACTTCATGCGGACGTTGTCCGTAAGGCAAAAAACTCAAGTTGCCTTGTTCATCGTGCAGTTCGCGCCCCAACATCGGAATGATGATCGGACGGATGACATCCATCAAACCAATCGCTTCCAGCGGCCGAATGCCGCGATTGGCCAGTGCCAGATTGATGGAGCGGCCAGCGCTGATCGAGGCTTTGCGCATGTCGGGGCGCTTTTCAAAAACGCGCACGGTGTAGCCGCGCTGACTCAAATAAACCGCCAACAGCGAACCGACCAGACCGGCGCCGATCAATGTAATTGTGGGAAGTGGTTTGCTCATGATGCTGGCACCGTTGCTTTCAGCATTTGCACAAAGCGATAACAGTCCTCAAAACGGTTATACAGCGGCGTTGGCGCCACGCGCATGACATTCGGCTCGCGAAAATCGCAAGCAACGCCTTGCGTTTCCAGTTTCTTCTGTACATCTTTGGCTTTCATGCCGTGCAGATCGATATTCAATGACAACTGCGCGCCGTGACGACGCGGCTCAAATGGCGTGATGATATCGATATCGCCTTTGAATTCGCTTTCCAGCAGGAAGCGGAGAAAGCCGGTCAGCTTCAAGGATTTTTCCCGCAGCGGATGAATGCCGCCGGCTTCAGTAAAGGTATCCAGTGAGGCGCGCACGGCCGCCAACGACAGAATCGGTGGATTGGAGCATTGCCAACTTTCTGCCGATGGGATCGGCTGAAAGTGCGGGCCCATCTGGAAACGGGTTTTCTTGTCATGGCCCCACCAACCGGCCAAGCGTGGAATATCTGTGCGCGCGACATGACGTTCATGGACAAATGCTCCGGCAACCGAACCGGCGCCGCTATTCAGGTATTTGTACGAACACCAGGCGGCAAAATCAACATGCCAATCGTGCAGATGCATGACGATATTGCCGGCCGCGTGCGCGAGATCAAAGCCAACATGAGCGCCAACTTTATGACCTGCTTCGGTAATGCCCTGCATATCGAATACTTCACCGCTGTAATACTGCACACCGGGCAGCATGATCAGCGCCAGCGATGCTCCTTCACGCTCAATGGTCGCGACCAGATCTTCGTGACGAATGCAGTGCTCACCCTCGCGCGGTTTGACGACAATCAAAGCCGCTGCCGGATCAAAACCGTGAAAGCGAATTTGTGATTCGACCGCGTAGTGATCCGAAGGAAACGCATGATCCTCGATCAGGATTTTGAAGCGGGTGCTGGTCGGTCGATAGAAACTCGCCATCAACAGGTGCAGATTGACGGTTAGTGAGTTCATACACACGACTTCAACTGGTTTGGCTCCCACCAGTTCAGCACTCGCGTCGGTCAGAAATTCATGGTACGGCAGCCAGGCATGTTTCGGTTCGAAATGACCGCGGACACCGAGTTCGCGCCAGTCACGCAGAAATTCCGCCAAATAGGTTTCAGTGCGCTTCGGTTGCAAACCAAGACTATTGCCGACCAGATAAATCTCGTCCTGACCATCGGCAGCTTTCGGAAAATGAAACTGTTCGCGCATATGACGCAGCGGGTCGGCGGCATCGAGTTTTTGCGCAAACGCTAACGAGTTCTCTAACATGGAAGCTCCAACTATTGTTGTTCAATCGGTATCAGTAGCGGACGGCTTGGGCTGACGTCCAGTGCGAAAGCGGTAACCTGTAACGACAACAGGTAGCGCCCATCCTCGACCGAGTTCGGTACATAAATCAGTTCAGTAACGCTGCAATGCGTACGCGCACCATCGCGCAGTCGATGACTGTCTTCTTCGAGATTCCAAAACAGATGGTGCGCGGTCAGGTGGCCGTCATCATTCATTCGATCGATGGACGGAAAATCCACCAACAGGTGTTCCACCCCTTTGCTGAGCAAGTACTGCATCGCGTCGCGAGTAAAAAACGGCGCATCGTGGTAATCCATGCTGAGCTTGGCGTCGGTGTTCGGTAGCGTGCGAATGACCAGCGCTGACAAGAAATTAGTGTCCGCGTCAGCCAGACATTTTTTCAGCATTTCGGCCGTGATAACGGTGTCATGCGGACTCAGCTCAGGCCGGTATTGCTCACTGGTCGTCGCTGCTACACAGGGCTTTACCGTGAGCAATATGCAAGGCACCAGTGTCGGCGCTATTTGCGCTGGCGGAATTGACGCGCTGACGACATGACTGATGGTTTCGGTATGGGTGCCGTTGCAATGCGGGTTCAGCGTCAACACCGGCACATTGCACGAGCCACCACGCTGAACATCGCCGACAAACGAACCGGCTTGCAATGGCGAGGCAGTGGCCGGGGCGGTGCCAAAACAGGCTGGCTGCGCGCCGTCGAACCGTACCGGAATGGCAAGACTGATAGCCTGGTCAAACCGGGCAAGAAATTTCTGCTCTGCAATGTCAATGGTAACTTTGATCAAAGAAATTGCTCCTTGCCGAGATTCATCCATTCCAAGGCAGTGCCGTGCAACAAGCGTGCTTTGACCAGCTCATCGTTGCAGGTTTCATGAATCAGTTTGCCTGGCTCCAACTCGCCAAGGGGAAACGGATAGTCGGTGCCGAGCGCAAGCTTTTGCGGACCCATCAAATCCAGCAGGTAACGCAGCGCTAGCGGATCGTGAACCAGAGTATCGAGATAAATCCGGTCAAGATAATCTCGAGGACTTTTCTGATTGTCTACCGCAACGAGATCCGGACGAACATCGAAGCCATGTTCCAATCGGCCGATCGTAAAGGGGAAACTGCCACCACCATGAGCAAACGCGACGCGCAAATTCGGCAAGCGCTCAAACACACCACCGAAGATCATGGAGGAAATAGCCAGCGCCGTTTCTGCCGGCATACCAACCAACCATGGTGCCCAATATTTCTTCAGGCGATCACGACCAAATACTTCCCAAGGATGAACAAAAATGCAGGCGCCCAAATCCTGGGCCGCTGCAAAAATGTCGAACAGCGCTGGGTCATTCAGATTGAGGCCATTGATGTTGGAGCCGATTTGCACACCGGGAAATTTCAGTTCCTTGACACAGCGTTCGAGCTCCTGAATCGCCAGCTTGCTGTCCTGCATCGGAATCGTACCGAGGCCGACAAAGCGTTTCGGGTGTGCGGTGACACAATCGGCGATATGGTCATTGAGGATTTTTGACAAATCCAGTGTGTGTTCCGGCTTGGCCCAATAACTGAACATCACCGGTACTGTCGAGAGCACCTGCACGTGCACGCCGTGGCTGTCGCATTCGGTAATGCGCTGCTTCGGGTCCCAGCAGTTGTGTTCGATTTGGCGAAAGAACTCGCCGTCTTTCATCATTCTGGCGCAACCAGGACCACAGTGTTCCAGTTGCACAAATCCGCCGTAACCGTAACGTTCTTTCAGGTTCGGCCAGTTTTCTGGAAGGATATGGGTGTGGATGTCGATGGTAAGCATTCTTTATCCGTTTATTAAAAAACATGAGCTTCGTTACAGGGCTCCATGGGCGTAGAAGCCAAAGCAGTTTCGGCATTTGCCGGCTGGCGCATACGGGGACCCCTTTTTTCTTTTCAATATATTCAGCTTCGAAAAAACAAAGCAGATGCTGCAAGATTATTTCATCGCCAACTTATTTACCGCCGGTGCCACGGTTCCGCACTTTTCGCAAGTACGCTTTTCCTCACTGGCTAAGTAGCGCTCAAACACCGGCAGAAAATCTTTCTCGACGCTGTGCAAGGTAAAATACTCCTCATACAGTTTGTGGTCGCAGTTGTCGCAAAACCACATTAATCCGTCCTTTTCATGCGGTAGGCGTTTGCGTTCGACGACCAAACCAATCGAGTTTGGGTAACGCACCGGTGAGTGCGGTACTTTTGCTGGCAGCAGAAAGATTTCCCCGGCTTTGATTGGGTAGTCGACCCGTTCGCCGTTTTGCATCGTTCTCAGCAGCATCTCGCCTTCTAGCTGGTAGAAGAATTCGGGGCCTTCGTCGTAGTGGTAATCCTTGCGGCCGTTCGGGCCGCCGACGACCATGACGATGAACTCGTCATTCTCGAACACTTGTTTGTTGCACACCGGCGGTTGCAGCAAGTGTCGGTGTTCTTCAATCCATTTCTGAAAATTGAATGGCGGAACAATATTCATATTCACCTCGCGACGCGACCGTCAATCAATGGTCGCGATGCATTTCAGTTCGATAGCGATTGGTGTTGGCAAGCTGAGTATTTCAACTGTCGTTCGACAGGGCTGCGCATCTTTGAAATACTCGGCCCAGAGTCGATTGTAAGTGGCGAAATCGGCACGCATATTGGTCAGGTAAACGGTGACATCGACCAGGTTTTCCCAGCGCGAACCGGACGATTCGAGAATGGTTTTCACGTTTTGAAAAACCGAATGGCATTGCGCTTCGATATCGTACTCAATGATGTCGCCAGCCGGGTTCAGCGTCACACCCGGAATTTCCTTGCTGCCTTTCTTGCGCGGTCCGACACCGGACAAGAACAACAAATTGCCGACGCGGCGTGCATGCGGATAGAGACCTACCGGTTCCGGTGCGTTTTCTGAATGAATGGAATCAGTCATCACGAACTCCTGTTTCATTTATTGGATTTTTAGTGTGGACGAACTACTGGTACGACAAGCGCGGCGCCGCTGTGGAAGCGACGCCGTAAAGGCGGGGATTCAGGCGAAAATAAATTTGCAACCATTTCGGCTGGCGAAAATGGCGCCGCTGGATTTTTGTCGATACGCGGTTGCGCTCATTGGTGTGAAACACCGACAGGGAACATAAAGCCAATTTTATACGCGTACCCTCAAGACTGGTCAATATTGAATAAGCAGACACATTCTTAGGCCATCTCTCAATCAGCAGTACTCAGACAGCATGAACTAAGCGCTTGAATCTTCGACAACTTGCTAAAGTCAGCACAGCGTTGATGCGCTGTTGCTGAGCCTTGACATGCCTCGATTGGGCTACATTGGTCAAGTAGTGCCTCAAGTCGGCGCTGAATAGTGACATGAACATGGAGGGGTAGAATGAATCGTTGGCAATGGTTTTCAGTTTCAATGATTGTATGGGGCAGCATGTCATCGGCTAACGCGGACCATGCGTGGGGAAATTATCATTGGGAGCGCAGCAGTAACCCCATCACCATCGGGCTTGGTGACAATGTCGACAGCCGTTGGCAAGCTTCGTTGGATGGCGCCGCCAATGATTGGTCAGCCTCGAGGGTGATTAACACACCAGTGGTTGCCGGCACCGTGAGTAATCCGAAACGCTGTCGTGCCTCGACCGGAAAGGTTGAAGTTTGCAACGATACCTATGGTAACAATGGCTGGCTCGGCATTGCCTCGATTGCCATCAATGGCGGTCATATCACCAGCGGTGTGGTCAAGGTGAATGACACCTATTACAACTCGCCTACATACGACACGCCGGCATGGCGCAATTCAGTCATGTGCCAGGAAATTGGTCATATCCTGGGTCTCGATCATAACGATGAGGACTTCAATACCACGACCGGCACGTGCATGGATTACTCCAATAATCCTGAACCGAACCAACATCCGGATCAGCATGACTATCAAATGTTGGAGCAGATCTATCAACATTTGGATGACGAAGGCGGTGGCGGTAATCCGTGCAAAGGCAAAAAGTGTCAGAGCGGAATGAGTGCCGAGGACTTTTTCAACAATATTGACATGAATGGTCCAGAAAACTGGGGCCGTTTACTTGCCGCACGTGGCGGTAAAGCGGTGTATGAACTGAACTTCGGTCAAGGCCGTCGCATTTTGACGGTGGTCACCTGGACCTTGGAGCGTGCCCGCGAACATCAACATTAAATGACCGGCGAAAAATAAAAGGCCATCCTCGGATGGCCTTTTATTGTGTTACCTATCGTCAGGACAGTCTCACGCAGACGTTCTTGGCTTCGGTAAAGAAGCGCAGCGCTTCGACACCGCCTTCGCGGCCGACACCAGACTGCTTGACGCCACCAAACGGTGTACGCAAATCGCGCAGCAGCCAGCAGTTGATCCAGACAATACCGAATTCCAGTTCGGCGGCGACGCGATGGGCCCGGCTCAGGTTTTCGGTCCAGACACTAGCCGCGAGCCCGTAGCCGGTACCGTTGGCGTAAGCGATCGCCTGCTGTTCATCATCGAACGGCGTCAGGGTGATTACCGGGCCAAAAATTTCTTCCTGATTGGTGCGGCACCCGATATCGAGATTCTCGAACACGGTAGGCTTGATGAAGTAGCCATCCTTGCAGCGGCCATCGAGTTGCAGCGCTTCGCCGCCCGTCAGCAGTTTGCCGCCTTCCTGTTTTGCCAGCGCGATATACGACAGCACTTTATCCATATGGGCTTTCGACACCAGTGCGCCTTGCTGGGTGGCTTTTTCCTGCGGATCGCCAACGATCAACTGCGATGCTTGTTCGACCAGTGCTGCTTTGAATTTTTCGTAGATTGGTCGCTCGATATAAATGCGTGAACCGCACAAACAGATCTGGCCTTGATTGGCGAACGAAGCGCGCAAGACTTCATTGAGCGTTTTGTCGACATCGCAATCGGCGAACACCACGGTCGGATTTTTGCCGCCGAGTTCCAGCGACAATTTCTTGAACATCGGCGCTGCCGTGCGGGCGATGTGTTCGCCAGTCTTGGTGCCGCCGGTAAACGAAATTGCTTTGATGCCGGGATGACTGACGATGGCATTGCCGGCTTTGGCGCCAAGGCCATGGACGATATTCAGTACGCCGCGTGGCAGGCCGACTTCACGACAAATATTGGCCAACAGAAATGCCGTCATCGGCGTCACTTCCGAGGGTTTTGCAACAACACAATTGCCGGCGGCGAGCGCTGGCGCAATTTTCCAGCTGAATAAATACAGCGGCAGATTCCACGGCGAAATACAACCGACCACACCAATCGGGTCGCGCAAGGTGTAATTGAAGCCAGTGGCGCCCATGCTGTGACTTTCGCTGGCCCATTGGGTAATGGCATGCGCGAAAAAACGGAAATTATGTGAGGCGCGTGGAATGTCTACGCTGCAAGCCAGCGAAACCGGTTTGCCGTTGTCGATACTCTCGGCTTCGGCCAATGCGTCCTGCCAGGCATCAATGCGATCCGCGATGGCATTGAGCAAGCGCGCCCGTTCATCGATGCTGGTGTTTTTCCACAACGGAAACGCCGCTTTCGCGGCGCGATAAGCGGCATCGATATCGCTGGCATCGGAGTCCGGCAGTCGTGAATAAACATGACCCGTGGCCGGCTCGATATTGTCCAGCCATTGTTGCGACTGGGCTGGCTGAAGTTCGCCGTCGATGTAGTTCAGAATGTCGATGTAATCAGACATGGATGTTCACTCTTACAGACACAAAGTGCGGCCGCCATCGACCGGCACATTGATACCGGAGACGTAGCTCGCCGCTGGCGAAGCCAGAAACGCGATAACATTGGCCAGCTCTTCCGGCGCGGCAAAGCGGCGCAGCGGAATATGCGATTTTTCCTCCTCGATCACTTCATCAACACTGCGACCGGATTTTTGTGCTTTGGCTGCAAACACCGCATCCAGCCGCGTGGTCATCGTCGCGCCTGGCAGCACATTGTTGACAGTGATGCCGTATTGGCCGAGCTCGCCAGCCAGCGTTTTCGACCAATTGGCGACGGCGCCGCGTATCGTGTTGCTGACGCCGAGATTCGGGATCGGCTGCTTCACCGAGGTGGAAATGACATTGATGATGCGGCCCCAGTTGGCTTTCTGCATACCCGGCAGCAGCGCCTGCACCAGAATCTGATTGCACAGCAGGTGCTGACGAAATGCGGCCTCAAAGGCACTGAGAGTCGCGCTATGGGCCGGTCCCGGTGCCGGACCGCCGGTATTGTTGATCAGGATCTGTGTCTCGTTGCCACCAGCGAGATATGCCTTCAGCGCTTGTTCCAACTGGTGCGGTTCGCTGAAATCCGCTACCAACGTCTGATGGTGCTGTTCCGTTTTGCGCGGTAACGTAGCAAGAGCCGTTTCCAGCCTGCCGGCATCGCGGGCCAATAGCGTCACATCGGCGCCAAGCGCGGCCAGTGCCTGCGCACTGGCCAGGCCGATACCCTGGCTGCTGCCACAAACCAGGGCGCGTTTTCCGTTCAATTGCAGATTCATCTCTTAATTCTCGTCGGCAAATTTGTTACCGCGTATTAGAACATAGCGAGGATCAATTTTTTTATATCAGAATCGCGCTATAGTGCGATTCCGTGCCGCCACCAAACCCGAGCAAGCGGCACAAAGGTGCTGAATTACAAGGTGTATCAGTGGAACATAAGACCTTGGTAAAAGTGCAGGTACCGGTTGGTGCGCTGCAACTTGGAATGTATGTATGCGAGTTGGACCGGCCCTGGTCCGAGTCGCCGTTTCTCTTTCAGGGCTTCCCGTTGCTGACCGAAGATGATCTGTCGGCGGTGCGTCTGCATTGCAACTATGTGTTCATCGATCAGGCTCGCAGTGTTCAGGTAACCCCGGTAGGTCACCAAAGCATCGAGCCGGGCAGTCGTGCCCGCGTTGCCATTCGCCATCACGATTTGCCGCCCAGCCCGTTGGCGCCAGACGCCAAATATCGCGACCGCAGCCAGGCGTTGCCAACCAACACCACACCCGTTGCGCACGAAGTCGAGCACGCCGGCACGCTACATGGTGAAGGCAAATTGTTGGTGACCCGAGTGTTCAATGAGTTGCTGGCAGGCCGTGAACTACCGGTCAAAGACTGTCGGCAATTTGTTCACGAAGCGGTGCTCAGCATTTTCCGTAACGAAAACGCGCTGATTTGGTATACGCGTCTGAAGTCGATGGATGAATACACTGCGCTGCACAGCTTGAGTGTGTCGATTCTGGCTGCCGGCTTTGCTCGTCACCTCGGCCACAGCGAAAAAGAAATGGAGATGATTGGTCTGGCTGGTTTGCTGCACGATGTCGGCAAAATGAAAATCGATTCGGCAATTCTGAACAAGCCATCAAGCCTGACGCCGGAAGAATTCGCGATCATCAAGCAGCACGCCAAGCTTGGTTATGATTACCTAATCTCACAGCAAGCACCGGAACTGGCCAGCCTCGCCGCCTATATGCATCACGAACGGCTCGATGGCAAAGGCTATCCGCGCGGCCTGCGCGCCAAAGACATTCCTTACGAGGCGCGCTTGATTGCCATCGTCGATTGTTACGATGCCGTTACCTCGCACCGCGTTTACGATGGTGCCCGTTCGACCAACGAAGCCTTCAAGGTATTGATGGATAATCGCGAGCAGCATTTTGATGCCGAATTGGTCGAGCAATTCATTCAGTGGATTGGCGTGTACCCGGTCGGCAGCCTGGTTGAACTGGAAAACGGTGAAATCGGCGTTGTCGTCGCCACCAACCCGAAAGCGCGCCTACGCCCGGAAGTGATTGTCATGCGTGATGCAGATAAGAAAGCCAGCAAACCGCGCTATCTCGATTTAGCCAAACACGATCCGAAACAACCACTGAAAAGCGTACGGCGCAGCCACCCCGATGGCAGCTTCGATATCGATTTGCTGCAGTTTGAAGATTCACGATTGATGCGCGAAATTTACGGCCAAGGTGCCGGCGAGAAGAAAAGCAAAGGCGGGATTTTTGGTTTTTTGCGTGACCGCTGAATTCCTGGATTACCGCCTGAGCGGCAATCCAGATTGATTTCTGAAAAACTCAGCTTAATCTTCGCTGGCCAGTTTGTTGAAGCAATCGGCCGCGCGCAGAATCGTTTGTTCGATGTCCTGATCGCTGTGTGCTGCCGACACGAAACCCGCTTCAAATGAAGCCGGGGCCAGATACACTCCTTGATGCAGCATCAAGTGGAAGAACTTCTTGAAGCGCTCGACATCGCAAGCGGTTGATTCCTGGAACGAGTTGATTTCCTTGTCACTGAAGAAAAAGCCAAACATGCCGCCAACGCTGCGGGTGAACAGCGGAACACCGGCCTGCGTCGCGGCATCCTGAAATCCCTGCATCAGACGCGAGGTTTTGCGGGCCAGCTTCTCGTAGAAGTGCGGTGCCTTGATCTTGTCGAGCGTGACGATACCGGCGGCCATCGCCACCGGATTACCGGACAAGGTACCGGCCTGATAAATGGGGCCGAGCGGCGATAACTTTTCCATGATTTCCTTTTTGCCACCGAAGGCGCCAACCGGCATGCCGCCGCCGATGACTTTGCCAAGCGTGGTCAAATCTGGCGTGATGTTGTACAAGCCCTGCGCACCATGCAAACCAACACGGAAGCCGGTCATCACTTCATCGAATATCAACACGCTGCCATAGTCATCACACAGTTTGCGCAGGCCTTCGAGAAATCCCGGCTTCGGCGTAATCATGTTCATGTTGCCGGCAATCGGCTCAACGATAACGCAAGCGATATCATCGCCGTGGGCCTTGAATAATTCTTCAACGTTGTCCAAATCATTGAACTGGGCAACCAGCGTGTGCTTGGCAAAATCTGCGGGTACGCCCGGTGAAGTGGGTTCGCCAAAAGTCAGCAAACCAGAACCGGCTTTGACCAGCAGCGAGTCGGAATGGCCGTGATAACAGCCTTCAAATTTCAGCAACTTGTTGCGGCCGGTGTAACCGCGAGCGATGCGAATGGCGCTCATTGTTGCCTCGGTGCCGGAGCTGACCATGCGCACCAAATCAATGCTTGGCACCAACGCTTTGACTTTTTCGGCCAGAATGATCTCCGCTTCAGTCGGTGCGCCAAACGACAACCCGTGCTTGGCAACGTCACACACCGCGTGAATCACTTCCGGGTCGGCATGGCCCAAAATCGCCGGGCCCCAGGAACCGACGTAATCAATGTATTGCTTATGATCGGCATCCCAAAGGTAAGCACCCTGGCCACGCTCGAAAAATACCGGCGTGCCGCCGACTTGTTTGAACGCACGCACGGGCGAATTGACGCCACCAGGAATCGAGGATTGGGCGCGTTGGAAAAATTCGGCGGAACGGGACATGACGGACTCCAAATACGATTAGGAACGTAGGCTGTCGACCAGCGGATCGATGGGCTGCCATTGTTCGGGAAAATGTTCACTGAAAAACTGCATCAGCGCGCTTTTGTTTTGTTCGCTGCGGGGCACGAGACGATGGGGGCGTGACGAAGCAGTGCTGTGGATAACGAAATAACCATAGGGAGGATTCAACCAGCCTTGCTGATGCGGCACCTGGCGAATAGCTTCGATATCACTTGTCGCGATACGCGCAAAGCCAATGCCTTTTTGCAGTTTCAATTGACCGCTTTCCAGCACGATCATCGGCCAAAGCATCCGACACAGATGCTTGTAGGCGGTGATCAACCAGATTAGTGCGAAGATCGCCATGGCAAATGAGGAAAGCCCGCCTTGCAAATACTGACGAACGATAATCACCAGGACTACAGCGAGAATTCCAAACATCAGCGCGGAAATTTTCCGCTCATGAGCAGGTACCGGTACGAGTAATCGCTGTTCTGGCATCAGTATTCCTTTTGCTCCAAAATTTACTTGCGGGCATTTTTCCAGCTAATCGGCCGGCTGTAGCGATCCACTTCTTTTTCCACGCCGAGTATTGTCGCGAACATCGCCATACGAACCAGCACGCCGTTGTCGGTTTGCCGGAAGATCGCCAGGTTCGGGTTGTCGTTCATGTCGTTGTCGAGTTCGTTGGCTTCGGCGCGTGAGTCACGTGGCAGCGGGTGCATGACGACGGTGGTGGGCTGACAGAACTGCGAGTAAGCAAATTTATTGATGCGGAAACGGCCGCGATACTGATTTGCTTCATCTTTGCTGATGAAGCGTTCTTCCTGAATGCGGGTTTGGTAAATGACGTCGACGTTGGCGATGCCCATCGCCAGATCTTCAGTTTCGACGACGGTGTGGCCGGCGGCCATCAGTTTCTCGGTGATTTCTTCCGGCATCGCCAACGCTTTGGGCGAGACGAATACAAAGCTGATGTTGTCGTAAAGGCTGACGAGTTGCGATAGCGAATGGACGGTGCGGCCATGTTTCAAATCGCCGACCATGGCGATGCGGATGTTGTCGACGGTGCGTTCCTGACGGCGCATCTCCTGATGCATCGTGAACAGATCGAGCAGCGCTTGCGACGGGTGCTCATTGGCACCGTCACCACCGTTGATCACCGGCACCCGCGAGGCGGCGGCAAATTCGGCAACCGAACCCGGCTGCGGGTGACGCATGACGATGATGTCGGAATAACCGGACAATACCCGGGCGGTGTCGTACAGCGATTCGCCTTTGGCCAGCGATGAGGTTTCGACCCCGACGGTTTCCCGGACATCGCCGCCAAGCAGGTTAAACGCGCTACCGAATGACACCCGGGTGCGAGTCGATGGCTCGAAAAACAGCGAACCGAGAATGGCGCCGTCGAGCACAGTCGTCAGTTTTTCCCGGTTGGCGTAAGGGCGCATCCGTTCGGCGACGGTGAACAGGCGCTCAATGCTTTGGCGCTCGAATTGTTGTACGGAAAGAATATGGGAGCCGAGAAAACTCATGCGGGGTCTCATCCAGAAAAGGCGTTGTCAGGCGGGGTTTCAGACCCGGCCCAGCAAGCGGTGAAAGCGTTTTACCGCCGCGGCGATATTGTGTTGCCCGAACACGCCGTCGATAACGGCCAGCGTGTCGGCGCCTGCGGCCAGAACCTGGTCGCCATTGTCCGGGGTGATGCCACCTATCGCAACTATCGGCACGGAAAATTCATTGCGGGCTTGGGTGAATACGCTCAGCTCGCAAGGCGGCGCCTCCGGTTTGGTGCGTGATGGGAAGCAGCGGCCAAATGCAACATAATCAGCCCCTTCGGCCACGGCGCGTCGGGCCAGCTCGATATCGCCGTGGCAGGTGACGCCGAGTTTCCGGCGGCCGAGTTGGCGGCGAGCGTCAGCGATGGAGCCGTCGTGTTGACCAAGATGCACGCCGTCGGCATCGATGGCCAGTGCAAGGTCGATGCGATCGTTGATGAATAGTTGTGCCTGGTGTTGCCGACATAGCGCCCGCAGCTCCAAGGCATAGCGCTGGGCGTCCTGATCGCTCAAGCCCTTGCCACGAAACTGCAGCCAGTCGACGCCAGCGGCCAGTGCCGCCGCGACATCGGCCAGGGTGTTGGCCGTAAACGGCGACGGCGTGATCAGATAGAGTTGGGCAGTATTTTTCATCAGCAGAATTTCTGGCCGGCGTTCTACACTTGGTGAACGCAGTATTGTCGCCGAGTGATTGGCTGGAGGCAAAGTGCTCAAGGGACGATGGCGAATTCCAATCTTCGTGTGGGCGCTGACTTGCTGGTTTGGCTCTGCCAATTCCGCCGATAAATCGATGCTGAGTGAGCGAGACCCCTCCATTCGCGTGGTGGTGCCGATGGTCAGTCATTGGTCCGCCGATACGGCCGATTCGCCGTTGACGGTTGCCATGAAACGGGTGTTGTTGAGCATGCCGGTTTCCACCGAGCTGATTTTCGTACAACAGAACCGCGGCATCGAAATGTTTCTGCGCCATGAGGTCGATTGTCTGCTTGGTGCCGACCGCTCCATGCTGCGCCATCTGGCGGATTTCCCGGTACTGGAGAGCACGCCGTTTCTGCCGATGGAACTGCGCGTGTTCAATTTGCCGCCGGCCGAGCCGGTGCGTGACCGCGAAGCTTTGAAAACGCTGCGCCTCGGCGCGCAGCCGGCAGCCAGGGCATCAATGGTCACCGGACTTGGCATCAAGGCAGCGGAAATCGATATCGCCAGCGATATCTCGCAGAACGTCGAGAAGCTGAAACGGGGTCGGGTCGATGCCCTCGTTATCGGCTGGCCGAAAGCTCATCATCTGCTGTCGGGCCTGCAGAGCGACCCGGGCTTGGTGCTTGAGCGCTGGAACGAAGCAGTGCTCTGCCATCCTGATGAACCGCGTCGTCAGTTTGTCGAGGTGTTGAACGACGCGATAAGACAAAACCAGAAAAGCGGCGAGATTCCGCCTCCTGATATCGATGCCTGGTTAAGCTGGCGGCCCTGGCAGGGCGCTGCCAGTCGGCAATGAAAAAGGCCCGCTTGCGCGGGCCTTTTCCGTAGTGACAACTTACTTACCGTTACCAGTTGGCTTGCACGGTATAGGTGCCGTTGCTGCCGGTCTGGCCGCTGTAATAGCGCACCCGGATGTAGCGGGTGAATGCTGAGCTGCCGGTATTGGTGACCGTGACCGAGTCCACCTGACCAGTACCGTTGATGCTGCGACCAATCTGAGTACCGTTCGAGTTGTAGACGTACAGGTCATAGTCCGAGCTGCCGTTCGGGGTCAGCGTCACGTTCAAGGTACCACCGGCTGGCAACACCAGCTTGAAGTAGTCATTGTCGGAGCTGGAGCCCATGGTGCCGTTCATCGTCTGGCCATCGGCGATGTCGTTGGCTTGGCCGGTCGAGTTGTTCGGCTCGGTCTCGTTGTTGCCGCCACCGCCGCCGGTGCTGTAGTCACCGACCAGTGACACGCCCGAGAAGCTCGAATAGGCCCGCAGCATCACATAGTAAGTGCCCGCTTGCGCGTTGCTGATGTTGCAGGTCTCGTTGTTGCCATTCAGGTATGGTCGGCAATCGTAGCTGCTGGTCGTAGGCTGGGCGCCATAACGAACGTACAGATCGGCATCACCCGAGCCGCCCGAGATATTGAAATTCAAACCGCTGGCGCCGGATGGCACTTGCAGCGTGTAGTGAATTTCCTGACCGGTGCTGCCGGACAGGCCGGTGACCGGTACGCCCTTGGTCAGCTCGTTACCACCCGGCGGTGGCGGCGGCGGAGGGGGCGGCGGTGGTGGGTTACCACCATTCAGGAACACGGTGCTCAGCAGCTTGTTCGGGCCGGACGGAATACCGTTGATCTTGTTGTTCGAGGCGTTGTTGACCAGCGCACTGGTCACATTCGCCACCGAAGCGTTCGGGTTCTGGGCCAGGTAAAGTGCCGCCGCACCGGCGACGTGTGGCGATGCCATCGAGGTACCGGACAGCGAGCGCGAGCCGGTATTGCTGCTGTTGCTGGCCGAGGTAATGCTGGAGCCCGGCGCGAAAATGTCAACGCAGGAGCCATAGTTCGAGAAGCTCGACATGCTGTCGGAGCTGGTCGTCGAGCCGACGGTAATCGCGCTTGGTGCGCGGGCTGGCGAATAGTTACAGGCGTTGCTGCTGTCGTTGCCAGCGGCAACCACGGTGGTAACGCCGGCGTCAGTCAGACGCTGTACCGCCGAATCAACCGCTGACGAGGCGCCACCGCCGAGGCTCATGTTCGCCACGGCTGGGAACTGCGCGTTCTGGGCGACCCAATCCATACCCGCGATGACACCGGAGTTGGTGCCGCTGCCCTGGCAGTTCAATACGCGTACTGCGTGTAGCGTGACGTCTTTGGCCACGCCCCAGGTAGTGCCACCGACGGTGCCGGCGACATGGGTGCCATGGCCTTGGCAGTCATTGGTGCCGTTGCCATCACCAATGGCGTCATAGCCGTTACCCATGCGGCCGGAAAACTCGTTATGGGTGGCCCGGATACCGGTGTCGATAACATAGGCATGGACGCCATTGCTGGCTGGGTAGGTGTAGGTCGTGGACAGCGGCAAATCGGTTTGATCGATACGGTCAATGCCCCAAGTGGCGTTGTTCTGGGTGGCGACCAGGCGGACTTCCTGATCGGCTTCGACGAACGCGACTTCCGGGTCGTCTGCCATGCGTTTCGCGGCGGCTTCGTCGAGTACCATGACGGCACCGCGCAACACGTGGTTGTAAACCCGCTCAACGCGGGCGCCATAACGGCGATTCATGTTGTTGGCCTGCATCGCGGCACTGATTTGCATGCCGTTGTTTTGGGCCGTTGGTTGGTCGCGGAACACTACGATATAGCGATCCGGGATGACATTGGGCTGGCTTAAGCCACGGATTTCTCCGGCGTTCGCGGCACAGGCCAGCATGACGCTGCCGGCGACCAGCGAATAGTTCAGCACGATTTTTTTCATCGCTTGATTACTCTCTCCTGCGTTGCTAATAAACGGCGCCGACCGCAAAAACAAAACGCCGCTCCCTTTTTCGATAAGCCAATACGCTCATCGAAATGCGATTTGGTCGAGTGAGGAATTAGAAAAAAGGAAAGCGCATGAGCGATCTCATGCGCTTGAAACGTGAGAAATTCACGAAAGACTTAGCGCTGGGCGCAATCATTTTAGTTGCTCTTAACATAAGGTTCCCTCCAACCTTACGTTTAATATTTGTGCAAAGTTAATCCTGTAGGACGGGCCTGGCCAGCGGTTTTTTGTAGGAGTTTTGTAGCGTTTTGTATCGGCAAGTTTGGTGAACTTTAGGTAAAAAAATGCCCGCCAGTCAATGGCTTGGCGGGCGATGTTCAGAAGCGTCTTAGCTATGAAGGACTATTGATGTACGTACAATCAATCTATAAGCGTCAACATTTTTAACGCAGTAAGTAATTACTCGGCAGTATCCTTGTCACTTTCGTCGCTTTCACCCTCTTCGGTGTCGCGACTTTGTGCCCAGAAAAAGCGATTCGGGAATAACTGTCCCTGACCTAAAGCCTGGCCATCTTTCAGCGCATTGAAGGTGTATTCCTGGGCTTCGTTGACGGCGTCGAACAGCGACAGTCCCTGCGCGATCAAACCGGCGCAACTGGCCGCCAACGTGCAACCGCTGCCGTGATACATCGCCGGCAGGCGCTCCCAATGAAAGGTTTCGGTTTCGTATTCCGAGGAGTACAGGGTGTTGTGCACCACTGGTGTTGGTTCGTCGGCGCCGGTGATCAGCACATGCTCGCAGCCCAAATCCAGCAGCTCCTCGGCGCATTGGTCGAGGGTATCGGCATCCGGAAACAGCATATGGGCTTCGCGGGCATTGGGCGTGACCAGCGTTGCCAGTGGCAGCAGTTCTTTTTTCAGCGTCCGGATAAAGACATCGTCGGCCAGCGGCGCACCGCCACCTGCGGCCAGCACCGGGTCGACGACCAGCGGAATATTCGGGTAATTGCCGCAAATTTCGGCAACGGTGCTGACCACGGCCGGGTTGCCGAGCAGGCCGACTTTGATTACCGCGACATTCATGTCACGCAGCACGGCATTGGCTTGGGCTTTGATGAAATCAGGGTCGACCGGGTCCAAATCGCTGACATTGGTGCTGTCCTGCACGGTCAGCACCGTAATCACCGGCGCGCAATGGCAGCCAAGGCTGGCCAGGGCTTCGATGTCGGCGGAGATGCCGGCGCCACCGGATGGATCGCTCCCGGAAAAGCAGAGGACGACGGGAGGCACGGGACCGGGCATGGGGTATTTCCTGTTCAGCAAAGGGCGGCAATTGTAGCCGGTTTGGCTGAGCGCTGTTTATCTTTGGCTAGGTTGGTCGCCACTAGACCTTGAAACGGCCGATCAGCTGGCTCAAGCCTTCAACCACTTCACGTAACTGCCGTTCCGATTCGGCGGTGGTATCGGAGGCCGCCAGGGTTTTCTCGTGCGCGCCGTGAATGTTGACGACATTGCGATCGATTTCCTTCATCGTCGCGTTCTGTTGCTCAGTGGCGGTGGCGATTTGCACGTTCATGTCGGTAATAACCGCAATCGAACGGTTGATGGCGTTGAACGACTCGCCAGTCGTTTGCGTGGTTTTGGCGCTGATCCGGGCCTGCTCGGCGCCGGCATTCATCGCGGAAACGGCCGAACCGGCCTGGGCTTGCAACTGCTCAATCATTTGCTGAATTTCGCCGGTGGAATCCTGGGTGCGTTTGGCCAGCACCCGCACTTCATCGGCGACGACGGCAAAGCCGCGCCCCTGTTCACCGGCACGGGCGGCTTCGATGGCGGCGTTCAGCGCCAGCAAATTGGTTTGTTCGGCGATATTGCGGATGACATCAAGAATGGTGCCGATGCTGACGGCGCGTTGCTGCAATTCGTTAATCACCTGTTCGGCGCGGTCGAGTTCGCTGAGCAATTTATTCGAGGCATTGCTGGCATCCTGAACACCGGTCAGGCCGTGTGCGGCTTCACGATTGGTTTCCTGCACTTTATGTGAGGCGCCAGCGGCGTTTTCGGCGACGTGTTGGCTGGTGGTGGTCAGTTCATTCAGCGCCGTGACCAGACTGGTCAACTCCATTTCCTGTTGTTGCAGCGGTCCGCGTAAATCGTCAAAGGCTTTGCCAGCCAGCGAAGCGGAATCTTCCAGTTGCTTGGCCATGGATTTCAGTTGGCTGATAATCCGGTGAATATCGGCAATGAAGGCGTTGACCGAATTGGCCAGCACGCCCAGCTCATCGTTGGATTCGAAGTGCACACGCTTGGTCAAATCGCCAGCGCCTTCGGCAATATCCTTGATATGGCTCAACATCGCGGTCAGCGGTTTGTTGACCAGCCGCTGCACAACGGTGCCGATCGCAAATAGCAAAATACCGACCAATACCGCGATGCGAATCAACGTCGACCATACGTTTTCGCGCAATTGCTGCTGCATCGCGCTGTCATCGAAATATAGTCGCACTTCGCCCACATCATGTTGCTGTCCACTGTCCTCAATATTCAGCGCCACTTCCCGGCTCAGGTATTCACCGGTCGGTTCGTTTTTGGCATCGACGACATTGCCTTCCGGTGTTGATTGCAAACCGAATACCAGCGCGTTATTGGCATCGAACACCAGCATCGTATGCAAACTCGGCGAACCCATTTCAGCGGCCGCAAACTTCTTGGCAATATCGTTGGAAAAATCCCATAACGGTTTCGGTAGGCTGACTTGCAAGCGTGACTCAATGCCGCTGATTTCTTGTTCTAGCGCTTTTTGCAGTTGCCGCTCGGTGCTGATGTAATCGTAAATACCGAAGACACTCAGCGTGGCAGTAACGATGATTGCTGCACTGAGATTAATTTTGCGCCGTAAACTGGCCATAACCGCGACCCCATTTTTATTGGAAATGTTTCTTGGTAATGGCCTCGATATCGATTTTCTTCAGGCCGTCGGCCAGCGCTTTGCTGTACTCGGCGCTCTGAGGCCCTTTGCGGAAGCAAACATGCAGCTTCTTGTCTTCGAGCAGCTTGCCGTTGAATTCGATATTGGCTTTGAACGAGTCCAGCGACGGGTCATTGTTCAGCAGGTAATTCATCACATGCTTGTCAATAACGGCCAGCGGCAGCCGTTTGACGCCGACCTTTTTCAAGTTTTGATCATCGCCGGTCACCGCTTCGACCGGTTGCTTGCCGGCCGCTACCCGCTTATCGAACTCCGCCTCATTGACATAACCGGAAACGACGCCAATTTTCAGCGTGGATAAATCATCCAACCCAATCCAAGTGACCGGTGCTTGTTTGTGTTGGGCAAAGCCAAGCGGGCTAGTTCCAATCGGTTCGGAGAACACGCAGTCGGCTTCCAATTCCTGAGCGTAATACTCGGGAAAATAACCGGCGTAACCCTTGTTCGGGTCTTTGGCCAGCGCTACCGCGCGCTCCCAAGGGAAAAAGTCGACCTGCACCTGATAGCCGCTGGCTTCGAACGCGGCTTTGACCACGGCGACTGAAGCGCCTTTTTCCGGTAAAGTGGGCCCCGAATACGGCGGCCAGTCGAGTGATGTCAGTTTGATTTGCTTGTTGGCAAGTAACGGACTGCTGGACAGCAGCAACGCCAATAACAAGAAGCTTGAGAGCGCTTGCATCTGAGCTAACCTCATGCACGGGATGATCGGTACAACCGATTCGCACCATGCAGTAAACGTAGTACAAACTTCTCCATTCAGCGAGTGCGATGCCGATAGCCATCGGCCTTGTGGCTCGCCCCCCCATCAACTTTGAGGAAACACTGTGCAATACCGCAAATTCATGTGCCTGGTCTGTGGATTCATTTACGACGAAGCCGAAGGCTGGCCGGAAGACGGCATTGAGCCTGGCACGCTGTGGGACGATGTGCCGATGAACTGGGTCTGCCCCGACTGCGGCGCCCGCAAGGAAGACTTCGAAATGGTGCAGGTAGGCTGATACTTGAGCACAACAGAGCCGGTCGCACCGTTCGACGCCTGGCGTCGCTTTCTCTGGTTTGCCTGGGCGGCATTCTGGCTGTTGATGCTGATGGTGTCGGTGCAAGACAACTACGTTAACGGTGACGAACCGTTATGGCGACCGCTGTTGTGGGAAGGCTCTTCACTGCTGGTCGCGACGGTTCTGATTGCCATTCAGTTTCACTGGCTGCCTACGCTGCGGCCGCTGCTGCAACAACCGAGGCGTTGGTTCGGTGTGCAGTTGGTGTGGCTGCCGGTTGTCGTCGTCGGCTTTGTGATCACCGCTTACGGCATTCGCCATGGCGTCTATGCCTTGCTCGGCGACACCTATCAGCATGAGCCCTGGTTGCAGGTACTGCTCTACGAAGCCACCAAGCTCACGATCTTTTTTGGACTATGGACGGCGGCGCAGTTCGGCATCGAAAGCTTCATCGCGCTCTGGCAGGAGCAGCAGAAAAACTTTGCGATTCAGCAAGCCCTGGCTGAAGCGCGCCGCGCGTTGCTGCAAACCAAAATCCAGCCGCATTTTCTGTTCAATGCGTTGAACACGATCAGCGCGGTCATGCACGAGGATGTGGAAAAAGCTGAGCAGCTGATCAGCGAACTGTCGATGCTGCTGCGTGAGGGCCTGAATCTCGATAAAAAGTCGCTGGTGCCGTTGCATCAGGAATGGCAATTCCTGCAGGCGTACAGTCATCTGATGCTGGCCCGTTTTGCGCCACGGGTAACGATGCAATGGCAACTCAGCGACGAGGTGCGTGAGGTAGCGGTGCCGCCGCTTTGTCTGCAGCCATTGCTGGAAAATATGTTTCAACACGGCGCTGAAAAAATTCCGGGACCGTTTCATATCGAGTTGTTCGCGAAAGCCGATGGCAAGGATCTGCTGATGGGTTTAACCGGCAGCAAAGGCCAAATCACTGAACCCGTTATTGAGCGTGAAGGCATGGCCCAGGTACGCGGTCGCTTGCAGCTGTGTTTTGACGACTCGGCCAGTCTGATCATGCGCAACCGCCAGCAGGGGGGCGTCGAGGTTTTGCTGCGCATCCGCGATGCGTTGGAGCGTTAAGCGGTGCGGGTGCTGATTGTCGATGATGAAACTCCGGCGCGGATGAATTTGCGCCGACACCTGCTGGCCTTTCCGGAAATGAGCATCGTCGGTGAAGCCGAAGATGGTGCCGGTGCGTTACAGCAAATCGCCGAGCAACGGCCGGACGTCGTGCTCTGCGATATCCAGATGCCGGGTATCAGCGGCTTGGAAGTCGCGGCGGCCTGCCCGATGCAACCGCCGCCATTGTTTGTTTTCGTCACGGCCTTCGACGCCCATGCCTTGCGCGCGTTTGATCTGAATGCGGTCGATTATTTATTGAAGCCGTTTGACGCCAACCGTTTCGCCCAGATGATCGGCAAGCTGAAAGTCCAGCTCGGTAGCCGCGAAGCAGTGCAACGCAGTCAGCAAATCAGCAACTGGGTGTACGCCGAACCGCCACGGCTATTGTTGCCGGATGAACAGGGGCTGGTGCCGGTCGCCATCACCGAAATCATTCGGGTCGAAGCGGCGAAAGACTGGGTGGCATTGGTGTTGCCGGAGCGGCAGGTGATTTTGCGCAAAACCTTGAGCGCAACCGAAGCGCTGCTCGGCGAGCAATTCATGCAGGTGCATCGTTCGCATTTGGTTCGCATTGACGCCATTGAAAAACTGGAAGAGCTGGGCAAAGGCGACTACCTGCTGCATCTAGCCAATGGCGAAACGATACGAATGAGTCGCCGTTTCGCCGAAGAAGTGCTGAACCGGCTTGGGCAGTTCTGATACGGCGACATCCGATTCAGCCGGCGTTGTTTTGCTCTGCCGTACTGGCTGATTGAGTTTGGCGTTGCTGAAGCAGAATAAACAACGCGGCGATGACCTCGATGCCGCCACCAAGCAGCGCCGTGGTCGCGATACCGGGATTGGTCAGTATGGCGGCGACACCGGCACCGGCAAGCACCAGGCCAAGCGTCCAGTAAACACGCATACCGTACATTGATTGAAACAGCAGGTAGCGACCGCCGATGATGATCAGCATCACCGGAAAAAACCACTCAACCTTAGCTTGGGCGGCGGTGAAAGCGATAAACACACCAAGCAGCAGAATGGCGGTGCTTTCCATCGCCAAGTGGGCCAGTGGACTGCCCTTTTGATGTTGACCGGAACGCCCCATCAGCTTCGTTAGTAAAACGCCAAGCGGATGAATGGCCATACCGCCAAAAAACAGCGTCAGCATCGCGGTGCGCGGCGAATGGAGCATCGCCACAACGCCAGCAGCAAGCCAAACCAGACCCGAAACGGCGACACCAGGTCCACCACCAAAATACGCGCTGCGCATGTTCGACTGCGCTTGTTGAATATCCATGCTTTTCCCACTCAAGACTGAACTGGAGCGCAGCATATCGGATTGTCGGAATCAAAAGAGAAGTGCCGGAGTAATTTTTTTCTCAAGTTTCGTCCCGCTGGTCGTGTGCTTATCCCGCTCGGCGTGCTGTGCCAGATCTGGTTCAGTGATTCTGCGAGGCTATCCGCTACCACGCTATGACTGGAGCGAATGGCCATGCAATCCCCGAACACCCGCTACTATTTTCTCGATTGGCTGCGCATGCTGGCGATACTCGGCGTCGTGCTCTATCACGTTGGCATGTTCTTCGTGCCCTGGGGTTGGCATATCAAGAACCCGGAGCTGGTTGGCTGGTTGGAGACGCCGATGGATATCGCTCATCGGCTGCGCATGCCGCTGTTGTTTGTGATTGCCGGCGCGGTTGTCGCTTATTCGTTAAACCGGCGTACCGTCGCGGCGCTGTTGCAAGAACGTTCACGGCGGCTATTGATTCCGATTGTGTTTGGCATGTTCGTTATCGTACCGCCGCAGATCTATGTGGAACGGATGGTTAATGGCGAATTTAGTGCTGATTACCTGAGCTATTTTTTTGAACGGGTATTGCAATTTCAACCGTACCCAGTCGGTGATTTTGCCTGGCATCACCTGTGGTTCATCGTCTACCTGTTCGTTTATATGCTGCTGTTCACGCCGCTGTTTGCCTGGTGGAAAAAGCAGCCGAAACGTCTGCAACCGGGCTGGTGGTTATTGGTACTGGCCTTGCCGCTCGGCATCAACGAAGCGCTGTTGCGTCCTTATTTCCCGGAACGGCACAGTCTGTTGAATGATTGGTGGACGTTTAATAATTATGCCTTGTTACTGCTGTATGGTTTTTTCTTGAGTCGTTTGCCCGGCGTTTGGGAATGGTTGCAGCAGCGTCGGCGCCTACTGCTGGCATTGGTGGGCGCGACGGTGGCCGTGATTCTGCCGCTGAAAGCCATTCAGATCGTGCAGGCCGGAAATGTCTGGGACGGTTTGAGCGCGAATGTCTTCGTCTGGTTTTCGATTTTGGCGATGCTTGGCTATGCCAAACAATGGTTGAACCGTCCGAGCCAATGGTTGATGGATATTCGCGAAGCGGCCTACCCGACCTACATTCTGCATCAGACCGTTATTATCCTGTTGGCCTGGCCGTTGATCGATGCGCCGCTGTCGATTGCTGTCAAAGCCGCGATCCTGATTTTCGGCACCATGCTATGCTGCCTCGCGGTTTACGCGCTGCTGATTCGGCCGTTTGCCGTTATGCGAGTGTTGTTTGGTCTGCCGGCGCAACGGCAGATGGCACAAGGAGAAAAAAATGAGAAAAACGCTGTGGTTTACCGCGCTGACGTTGTCGCTGGCGTCAACACTGCAGGCCGCAACCCCGTGGTTTGAACAGGGCCAGCAGGCGTTGCAGCAGCGGCTTGCGCAGCGCCCGTTGGAATTGCCGGCCAAGAATGTCATTTTATTTCTGGGCGACGGTATGAGCCTCGCCACTGTCAACGCCGCGCGCATTTATGAGGGGCAGCTTCGCGGTGAAAACGGCGAAGAAAATTTGTTGAGTTTCGAAAAATTTCTCTACAGCGGTTTGGTGAAAACCTATAACACCAATGCGATGGTGCCTGATTCCGCCGGCACCATGTCGGCGATCATGACCGGCGTGAAAACCGGCGCCGGCATTCTGTCGATGAGTGAGTTGGCGCGTTATGGCGATTGCGCTTCCGGCGCCGATCAGGCGCTGCCTTCGCTGCTGACTTATGCCGAATCCCTGGGTAAACGCACCGGCATCGTTACCACGACGCGCATTACCCATGCGACGCCAGCAGCTGCCTACGCCCACAGCGTCAGCCGCGAATGGGAAGACGATGGCGAATTGCCGGAGCAAGCGAAAGTGGAGGGGTGCAAGGACATTGCGCTGCAATTGTTGGAATATTCGCGCGGCAATGGCATTGAAGTGCTGCTAGGCGGCGGTCGTCGCCACTTCCTGCCGGAAAGCGAAAACGATCCGGAATATCCGGACAAAAAAGGCGAACGAAAAGACGGTCGCAATTTGCTGTTGGAATGGATGAAAAGACATCCGAAAGGTGAGTTTGTTTGGGACAAGCGCCAGTTCGAAGCGCTGAGTGCAAAATCGACACATGTGCTCGGTTTGTTTGAACCTTCGCATATGGCATACGAAGCGGAAAAACTGATTCGCAATCCGAATGAGCCTTCTTTGAGTGAAATGACCGCGAAAGCGATTCAACTTTTGCAAAACCGAAAAGACGGTTTCTTCTTGATTGTTGAAGGCGGCCGTATCGACCACGCCCATCATGCCGGCAGCGCCAGCATGGCGCTATTGGAAACCATTGAATTCGCCAAAGCGGTGCAAACCGCAAAAGATCTGACTGCCGGTCACGACACCTTGATTGTTGTTACCGCCGATCACGGCCATACCTTGCAATTCTCCGGTTATGCCCGGCGCGGCAATCCGATTCTCGGCAAAGTCGAGAGCATTGAAGCACACGCGTTGGAAGGTAAGCAGGAAGTGCTGAAAGACCTGCACGGGCTGCCGTACACCGTGCTCAATTACATGAACGGACCGGGCTTTGGCATGGTGCAGGACGAGCCCTATCTTGAGCGCAAGCGCCCCGATTTGAGCACTATCGACACGACCGAAATCGGCCGTCGTCAGGAGTCTCTGATTCCGCTCGGCAGCGAAACCCATTCCGGTGAAGACGTACCGGTTTACGCCTATGGTCCCTGGGCGCATTTGTTTACTGGCGTCCATGAGCAGAACGCGCTCTACCACTATATGCGTCATGCCATGAGCTATCAGCCACCAAAACGCTAGCAATCACGGTAAAACTACTGCGCTCTGCATCTGAGGCGTCGCTCGCTACGTTTTACCGCGATTTCTGACTGAGTTTGCTGGCCATGAGCGTGCATCGGTTATGATCGGCCCCGGCAGCGGTTGAATACACCGCCGCTGCCCCCATATTGCTGCCCTGATTTGATGAAAAACTTACCCGATGCCAACTCCGCAACGCGACAAAGGTGATTTGCGCCAACTGCTGCAACTCACCGCCCTGCTGAAACCGTATAAAACCATTATCGTCATTGCGATGTTGTCGCTGCTGGTCGCGGCGGGCGGCGTACTGTTGCTTGGCCAGGGCTTGCGTGCCGTTATCGATCAGGGCTTGGCGCCTGCTGATCCGCAGCAATTGAACACCGCCATGCTCGGGTTTATCGCCGTCGTGCTGGTCATGGCCATCGCCACCTACGTGCGGTTTTTCTGCGTTTCCTGGCTGGGCGAGCGGGTCATTGCCGATTTGCGCCGGAAAGTGTTCGGGCATTTGCTGACACTTTCGCCGCAGTTCTACGAAACGATGCGCACCGGCGAAGCCGTCTCGCGTTTATCCAGCGACACAACCATTCTGGAAACCGTCGTCGGCTCCAGTTTGTCGATGGCGCTACGTAGCGGTGTCATGATGATTGGCGGCTTGGTGTTGCTGATGTTCACCAGCATCAAACTGACATTAATCGTGTTGCTCGGCGTGCCGCTGGTCATGGGCCCGATTCTGATTTTCGGCCGCAAGGTGCGGAAATTGGCCAAGGATGCGCAGGACAAGCTTGGCGATGCCTCGGCGTTTATTGATGAAAGCCTGCATGAAATCCGCACGGTGCAAGCCAATGTTGCCGAAGCGCATACGCAAAATGCGTTCAATCAATTTGTGGAAGCGGTATTCAACTCGGCCAAAGCGCGCATTCGTGCTCGTGCACTACTGATTGCTGGTGTCATTTTTCTCGTCTTCGGCGCCATCGGTTTTATTTTGTGGACCGGCGGTCACGATGTCATCAGCGGCAATATCTCGGCCGGCGAACTCTCGGCATTCGTGTTTTACGCGGTGATTGTCGCCAGTGCCGTCGGTACCATTTCCGAAGTCATTGGTGATTTGCAGCGCGCCGCCGGCGCCACTGAGCGCTTATTGCAAATTCTCAACACCGAACCCGTCATCCGCATTCCTGCGCAGCCGCAATCGCTGTCGCAACCGGTGCGCGGTGAGCTGCAATTCAGCAACGTGCAATTCTTTTATCCGTCGCGCGCCGATGTGCCGGCGCTTGACCAATTCACGCTGCATATCAAACCCGGTGAGCGCGTGGCGCTGGTTGGCCCGAGTGGCGCCGGCAAAACCACCGTGTTTCAGTTGTTGATGCGCTTTTACGATCCACAGGCCGGTCGCATCGCTATCGACGGCATTGCGATCGACGAGCTACTGCCGCAAACCCTGCGCGAACAAATGGCGCTGGTGCCGCAAGACCCGGTGATCTTTGCGACCACCGTACGCGAGAACGTTCGCTTCGCTCGCCCTGATGCCAGTGATGCGGAAGTCGTTGAGGCCTTGCGTGCGGCCTACGCGTTGGAGTTTGTCGAGAAAATGCCCGATGGGCTGGATTCCCAGCTCGGTGAACGCGGCGTCAAGCTCTCCGGTGGTCAACGTCAACGCCTGGCCATCGCCCGCGCCATTCTGGCCGACCGGCCGGTGCTGCTGCTCGATGAAGCCACCAGCGCACTCGATGCCGAAAGCGAGCGGCAGGTGCAACTGGCGCTCGATCATTTGATGAAAGGCCGCACCTCGCTGGTCATCGCCCATCGTCTGGCCACCGTGCGCCATGTCGACCGCATCGTGTTGATGGATAACGGCAAATTGCTGGCGCAGGGCACTCACGATGAGCTGGTCGCCGATAATCCGCTTTATGCCCGTTTGGCGGCGTTGCAGTTCCTGACTGCAGAAAAACCGGAGGCGGCTACCGCCTGACCGGCATGCGGGTGTAGGTCCGGGTTTATCCGGACAACAAGGCTTTCGCTTAATACTTGCAAATAAGAATCATTATCATTTATAGTCGTGGCGACTTACCCGACGGAACAGGAGTCATGTCGCCATGGTCTGCACGATTCAAGCCCAAATCCAGCGCCCGCGCGCCAGTAGCGAGCGCTGCCTGCAACTGGCCTTGAGCCAGCCACATCGCGGCGTGCCGTTTTGGCGCTGCGAATTTCACGGCAACGACGAAGTGGAAATCGTTTGCGGTCAGCACCGCCAGCGCGTCTGCTCGCGCACGGCACTAAAACTCTTGATGCGCGAATTGATGCTGCGCGATGGCTTGAGCGATTTGCCGATTGGAGCTGGCGTATGAGCGTCGGTTTCTGTCAGCGCCATCGCGAAAAACTTTGGCAGGATGCGGAGTTTTCGCTGGCGCTCTGGGAATTTCTATTGAGCCACGATGCGGTGATCGACGCGCATCCGCCTAACGAACAACGGCTTTACTGGCATGCCTGCCTGGAAGTGATCGACGCGATGCAAAGCCATGGCCGAGGCGAAGCGGTGGCCGCTTTTCAACACGCGTTTGCGCGCATCATGAGTGCTTCGATTGGCGTGCGCGACATCGATATCGAATGTCGCTTGCACGATCTGGCCAACGCCTTGGCCGCATTCGATAACCGCCCGGAATGGCGTGCCTGGTTGCATTATTGTCAAACGGCCTTGGAGCGTAGCTGGCATGGTCGAGCACCGGCGCAGTTGCAAGCTTCTGTCGCCATTCACTAAAGCGAGCGTTTACGGTGTCACCACTTGCGCTTGCCATGCATCGTTATGAACGCTGGCAACGACCAGCGCTTCATTTTCCGCGCCAGCTTCTGCCAATACCTTTCCGGCAAACCAGATCGCGCTGCGTCCGGCTGGTGCCCAGCCGCCACTCGGCGCGCAGTGATTGGCCATGCCGACCAACATCCGATGATCGCGCGCGTATTTCGCCAGCAGCGCGCAATCCTGATCGTAACCATTGGCCGTGATCAGCACGCCAGCGAAGTATCCGTTGGCGAGCTGGTGCGCGTATTGCTGCGCGTGTTCCGGGTGTGTGGTATCCGCGCAAATGGCCTGACCGATTTGTAGCGCATCAATCGCCACCAGTCTGGTTTTCTCACCAGCTGAAAAGAAACGCTGTTCACCTGCATGCAGATGCATTTTATCGTAATGATCAATCGAACCATCCGGCGAGAAAATCAATGCGGCGAGTCTTGGTTTTTCCTCAGCTTTCAATGGTGCGCCAGCAACAATAACCATTTGATGCGCGCTTGCCGCCTCGCTCAACGGCTGCAAGCGCTGATCATCGATGGTCAATGCCAAGCTTTCTGCCAGTTCTGGCTCATACCCGGTCAATGACAATTCCGGAAACACCAGATACTGAACGCGATGTTTCGCCGCGAGAGCAATCAATCGAAGATGACGGACGATATTGCTTTCAACGTCGGCTTTGTTGGCATAGGTCTGCGCGTCGGCGACGGTGATGGTCATCTGAACAATTCCTGAGTAGTGGCTAGTGCTGGCGGCGCGAACTCTATCTGCCTATCAGTGCCAGCGCTTCACCAAAAATGGCCAGCGTCAAACGACAACCGACACTGAGCAACGCCAGCAACACAAGTGTTCGCAGCAGCGCGGACAACACTGAGCGCCAGTTGTTCGGGATCAATGCCAGTCGCGGCAGATTCATGGTTCAAAACCATACCGGCCAGGAGCGGGTTGCCGGCTCCTGGTTTGGTTTCAGCACCATCCAGTCGAGTTGTTCAATGCGGCGGAACAACAGGTGTCGGCTGAACAGCAACATAACAGCAGACAGTGTCAACGCAATCGACCAAATGGCTAACCTCGGTAGGTGATCCGGAACCATAATGACGGCGGTAAGGCCAATCAACAGCACGGCACTGGCCAGCGAGCGAAATACCATCGACCAACCGTACGCACCGAGCATGGTGTTCAGGTAGTACGACGAAACGGCGAATCCGATGGCGAACACAAAAAGATTTTTCGCCAGTCCGGAAAAAGCCGGCCAGATCTGTACGGCGAGCAACAAATAACCGCCAACGACGCCGACCAATAATCCAACGGAGCGAATCGCATCGCGCTCCCACAACAGACCAAGCTGACGACGTGAACCAGCAACTCGTAACCATAACAAACGTGTCCGGGCCAAGCGTTCAGCGGCGCCCATCGCGAACAACAGCAGTGGATAAAGCCCCATGAACATGAACGATTTGCCAAGATCCGGCTTTTGCCAGGGCGCTTGCTGGTCTACGATCAGCAGCAGCAGGGTCATCAGCGCTGGCAGAAATAACGTAGTACCAACGGCGCCGATCAGCCGTGAACGCCAGCTGTCATCGATATTGCGCATCAGTGTCAGTGCAGGATTGCCGAACGCATTACGCAGCCGGGAAAGGTCAAACTGCGGTGCAGCCTGAAAGCGGCCGGAACCCGCCAGTGACGGTTTGATGTATTGAGCCTTTTGTAACCAATACCAGCATACCAACCACGCCAGGGCCGTAATCAATAATCCAAGCGGCAGAAACCACTCAAGCAGGTCACTGATCAGTGCTTGATTCAGTTTGTACTTCTGCATTGAACCAATGAATAGCACTGACATGATCAGGCTGGCGGTCATCAACCGGGCGTGACTAAAAAGCCATTGCACCGACAACACCAGCAATGACGCGGCACAAAATGTCCAGGCGCCGATCCACGGCACATCAACTGCTACTCCCTTGATGCCGGTACTCTGATTGAGCATGAACATCGCGTATATCATCAGTAGCGTCTGCAACACGACAACGCTGAACAATCCGAGCAGTGCCTGATGACGAATGCCGGGCAGCGTTGCCGTACGCCGATTGCTGAGCAACATGCGAAATCGCATCGGCGCACTGATGGACAGCAAAAACAACAAAAACGACAAACCGAGCAGCGTCAGTATCGAATAGATCGGTTCCGGTAGCAGTGGCGCCAACAACAAGACCGCCAGAGAGCCAAAAAAGATCACGCGCAGTGTCGCCTCGGTGCCAATCAGAAACCAGATGACCTGAATCATTCTGCGCAGTTGCTGCGGAAAGCTAAATTCGGCGTGGCCACCGTTGTGAACGACCGAGTTCAATGAAGGCGTATTCATCCGTGCAGCTCCAGAAAAATGTCTTCCAATGACAAGCGTTCAATGTTCAGTGCATCACCAAAGCGCTGGCGCCAGCGCTGCTCGTGCATCGGATTCCAGCCAGTGACCGACCAGACTTTTTGCGAACCGGCCTGACGCTGATGCAGCACGTGCAGTTCACCGAGCTCGGGTAACTCGCCATTGGGAAAATGCAGCCGCACGGTAGTGTCCTTGATCTCGTCCATTGCGGCATCGACTAAAATTTTGCCGTCTTTGATCAACCAGACGCGATCGGCGATGCGCTCGACATCAGAAACGATATGGGTGGAAAACAGCACAGTTTTCTCACCGCCGCCAGCGATATCGATCAAGGTTTGCAGAAACTGCCGGCGCGCTTTCGGGTCGAGGCTGGCAACCGGTTCATCGAGCACCAGCAGTTCCGGGTGATGACCAATCGCCGACAGAATCGATACTTTCTGGCGTTGACCAATCGACAGCTTGCTGATTTTTTTATCACCTGGCAGCACCCATTCATCAAGCAGCCGATCAATCATCGCCTGATCCCAGTTTGGATAAAAACTGCTGATCAATTTCAGGTAACCGGCGACTGACATCGTGTCCATCAGCTCATCCGTTTGCGGCACAAAACCGATGCGCTTCTTGACCGGCTCACTGAGCTGAACGGCTTCATCGCGTCCAAACAAGCGCACCTGACCACTGGAGGCCGGCGAGAAGCCAAGCATGGTTTCCATCAGGGTGGTTTTGCCGGCGCCATTGAGCCCGAGCAGGCCAATGACTTCACCATGTTTCACCTGCACATCAATGCCGTTCAACACGGTTTGTTTGTCGAAGGCTTTGTTCAATTGCCGAATATCGATTACCGTCTCATTCATGGTTCTGCTCCAGTCCCTGACGTACCGCGTTCAGTACATCGTTGTCGTTCAAATTCAGTTGTCGTGCCGCCGTGACCAGTTGCTGAATCGCCGGTTGCAGGCGTTTCATTCGTTCCGCTTTGTTTTCTTTCGGCACATCCTGTGCGGCGATGGTCATTGGCCGGCCACGCTGGCGCGACAGCAGCCCTTCGGCTTCGGCGAGGCTGTAAGCCTTGGATATCGTCATCGGGTTGACCGCATGCAGCAGCGCCAACTCGCGCACCGAGGGCAGCTCGTCACCGGGCTGCAATTGACCGGAGGCGACCAATCGCCGTAACTGTTCAAGAATCTGCCGATAAATTGGCATGCCGGACTGAGCGTTGACGCTGAACATTCAATGACTCATCAATAATGTGTATATATACAGTAATACACTAATTCACTGTCTGTAAAGCCCGGATCAAGCTTGGTAACAACTAGGGTGACAAATAGGGCCAATCAGGCACCAGAGTGCCGCGCCAATCCCGTAAACTGGCGCAACTGTCATGGATAGGTGTCGTTATGCAAGCTGAACGTCGATTGAAAGTGCGTAATATCCTGATTGCCATCGCGATTCTGGTGGCGGCTTTTGGTCTGTTGGCGCTGGCCATGATGCTGCGCCCGGCACCGCCGAAAAAGCCGGTCGTCGACACCACACCACTGGTGGAAGCGCAGCCACTGAGCGCCCAGGACTGGCGCTTTGAAGTGCAATCGCAGGGCTCGGTGCGGGCCAAACATGAAACGACGCTGGTAACCGAAGTGGCCGGTGTGGTTCGCGAATTGTCGCCGCGTTTTGTCGCCGGTGGTCTGTTCAAAAAAGGTGATGTGCTGCTGCGGATTGATCAGCGTGATTACGAAGTGGCCGTGCAACAGGCGAAAGCGGCCTTGGCCAGTGCCGAAGCGCGGCTGGCCGAAGAGCGAGCGCGGGCGGAAGTGGCCAGGCGCGAATGGGAGTCGCTGTATAAGGAAGGCAGGCAGCCGACCGATCTGGCCTTGCGTAAACCTTTTGTCGCGCAAGCCGAAGCGGCCATTGAATCGGCCAAAGCAGATCTGGCGGCAGCAGAACGCAAACTCGAACGCACAATCATCCGCGCTCCTTACGATGGCATGGTGCGCGAGCGGCGCGTCGATCTGGGCCAGTACGTCAACATCGGCAATCCGCTCGGTGTGATTTTCGCGACCGATAAGGCCGAAGTGCGTTTGCCGGTCACCGATACCGATCTGGCGTTTATTGATGTGCAAGGCATTGGTCAGCAGCTGTCCACCGTTGAGGTGCGTTTGCTTGGCACGACCGCGATTGATCCCGGCGAATGGCAGGCGAAGCTGGTGCGCGGTGAAGGCGTCGTCGATGACCTGAACCGGATGCATTACTTCGTCGCTGAAGTCGCCGACCCTTACGGTCTGAAAAATAAAAGCAAAGCACCGCTGAAAGTGGGCGCTTTTGTCGACGCGCGCATTACCGGTCGGCTGGTGGAGGCGGTGTACACGGTGCCGCGTCGGCTGATTCGCCAGAATCAACAATTGTTGGTCGTTGATGCCGAGCAAACGCTGCAGTTTCGGCAAGTGGAACTGCTGCGCACCGACAGCGAACGGGCTTATTTCAAGAACGGTATTCAAGCCGGTGATCAAGCGGTGTTGACCGCGATGGAAACGCCGGTCGCTGGCACCAAAGTTCGGCTGCAAAATGGCAGCGCTGAGCAGCCATCGGCAACGGAGGTGGCGCCATGAGTCGCGAACAGGCAGAAAGCAGCGATCAAGGCTTGCTGGCCTGGTGGGCGCGCAACTCGGTCGCCGCCAACCTGTTGATGATTTTCATTTTGCTGCTCGGTTGGTTTTCTTACACGCAACTGAAAAAACGCACCTTTCCTGATTTCGAGTTGTACACGGTGCAGGTCGTTGTGCCGTTCCGTGGCGGCAGCCCGGAAGATGTTGAAAAAGGCGTCGTAATCAAAATCGAGGAAGCCGTACAGGACATCAAGGGCATCAAGCGCATTCGTTCGACGGCGACTGAAAATGCCGGCTCGGTGTTCATCGAGTTGACCCAGGACACCGATATCGATGCCGCGCTCAATGATGTCAAATTGCGCGTCGATGCCATCGATACCTTTCCGGTAGAGGCCGAACGGCCAGTCATTTCCAAATTCGAGCCAACACAACAAGTGTTGTGGTTGTCGCTGCATGGTGAAATGGATGAAGTCGTACGCAAACGCATGGCCCAGGAAATCCGCGATGAAATCCTGAGCATTCCGGCGGTCAATCAGGTGGAAGTCGTCGGCGACCGTGAATTTGAAATCGGCATTGAGGTCTCCGAAGCAACCTTACGCCGTTACGGCCTTACATTCGATGAAGTCGCCAATGCGGTTCGTCGCGGCTCGGTTGATTTGCCGGCCGGCAATATCAAAACCGAAGGCGGCGACATTGTGCTGCGGACAAAATCGCAGGCGTACCGTGCCTATGAGTTCGCTGAAATTGTTTTGCGTACCCGACCCGACGGCACTCGTTTGCTGCTTGGTGATGTCGCCAAAATCACCGATGGCTTTGAAGAAAGCGAAGGCTTTTCCCGCTTCAATGGCACGCCGAGTCTGAGTATCCAGGTGGTGTCGCTTGGCGATCAAAATGATTTGGAAATCGCCGCTGCCGTACACGAATACGTCGCCGAGAAAAAGAAAACGCTGCCGCCCGGCGTTGAGCTCGACGCCTGGGGCGACGCGTCGTTCTATCTGAAAGACCGTCTGGACATGATGTACAAAAACATGGCCCAGGGGGCGGTGCTGGTGTTTCTGGTGTTGACGCTGTTCCTGCGTTTACGGATTGCACTATGGGTCATCCTCGGCATTCCGGTGGCGTTTGCCGGCGCCTTGGCGTTCATGAATAACCCGATGTTTCCGACCGGCATCAATATGCTGTCTCTGTTCGGTTTCATTCTGGTGCTTGGTATCGTTGTTGATGACGCCATTATCATCGGTGAAAGCGTGTATTCGGAAATACGCGACAAGGGCCATTCGCTGCATCATGTCATTGTCGGTGCCAATCGGGTTGCGACCGCGGCAACCTTTGGTGTGTTGACCACGGTGGTCGCGTTTGTGCCGATGCTGTTTATCGAAGGTACAGCCGGCGCCTTTTTCCAATCGCTGTCGGTCGTTGTCATTCTCTGTTTGCTGTTCTCGCTGGTCGAATCGAAATGGATTCTGCCAGCGCATTTGGCCCATACCCCATTGCAGCCGATACCAGTGGAGAAACAGAATACCTTTGTTCGTTTTCAACGCAAGTTTCGCGATGGCATGGAGCATGTCGCCAACAACGTCTATCCGCCGCTGCTGGAAAAATGCCTGCGCAATCGTGGCATCACCGTCACATCATTCATTGCCTTGCTGGTGCTCGGTTCGGCGTTGCTTGCTGGTGGTTTTGTCAAAGTCGAAGTGTTCCCGGATGTGCCGTCTGATTTCATTCAGACCAGCATCACGATGAACAACGGCACCTCGCCGGAGATTCGCAATGCCACACTGGACCGGATCGAGCAGGCGCTGAATGACGTCGAAGCGGAATACCGGCGCGAATTTCCGGAAGAGCAACAAGGCTTCAAGAAATACACGCTGGTATTCACCAATGGCACGCTGGGCGGCCAATTGGTTGTCGAGCTGACCAAGCCGGAACAGCGGCAATGGGATGCCCGCACCATTGAGCGCAAGTGGCGGGAAAAAGTTGGTGAACTGCCCGGTGCCCGGCAACTGCGTTTCTACAGCGGCACCAATATCGGCGGCGGTTCAGCGCTCGATTTTCAATTGGTTGGCAGCAACTATCAGGCGCTGGAAAAAGCCGCGAAAGAACTCGCGGAACGCTTGAAGAACTTTGAAGGCGTGTTCGATATTCGCACCTCGTTCAGCTCTGGTGCCCAGGAAATTCAGCTGCGCATCAAGCCGGAAGCCGAAGCACTGGGATTGACGCAGTCGGAGCTGGCTCGACAGGTTCGTCAGGCGTTTTATGGTGAGCAGGCGCAACGCATTCAGCGCGGCAAGGATGATGTCCGGGTCATGGTGCGTTATCCGCTCGATGAGCGGCGCTCGGTTGCCAATTTGGAAAACATGCGGATCCGTACCGCCAATGGTCAGGAAGTGCCTTTCCATCAAGTGGCGGAAGTAACGGTTACCGAGGGTTTTGCCTCAATTACCCGTACTGATCGCCGCCGCACGGTATCGGTAACCGCTGATATCGATCAAAGCAAAGCCGAGTCCGGGCAGATCATCAAGGAAGTCAGCGAGCGCATCATTCCGGAAATTCTCGGCAAGTACACGGGCGTCAGCTATGACCTGACCGGCGCCGCCGAAGAGCAGCAAAAGTTCGTTGCCGATTTCATGTCGAAATTCACCATCGCGATTCTCGGCATTTACATCCTGCTGGCAATTCCGCTGAAATCCTACTTGCAACCACTGGTGATCATGTCAGCGATTCCGTACGGTTTTATTGGTGCGGTGATTGGCCACTGGATTATCGGCCAGTCATTCGGCATGTTGTCGTTCTTTGGTTTGATTGCACTGGCTGGTGTTGTCGTTAACGATTCGCTGGTCATGGTCGATTTCGTCAACCGGGCACGCGAAGAAGGACTGTCGCGTCAGGAAGCAATTTTGCAAGCCGGCTCAAAACGTTTCCGTGCGATTGTGCTGACCTCATTAACGACATTCTTCGGTTTGTTGCCGATTCTGTTTGAAACCAGTTTGCAGGCGCAGTTTCTGAAACCGATGGCGACTGCACTCGGCTTCGGCATTCTGTTCGCGACCATGATCACGCTGATTCTGATACCAACCTTGTACATGGTTGCTGGCGACTTCAAGCGCGTGTTTGTGCAGGTGAAACCGGTTATAGAAAATGCCTGACAAGAAAAAAGCCCACCGATCGGTGGGCTTTTTCACCATTAAAACGGTCGCAGTACGGCCAGAATAATCGCTCCAACTAAGGGTATCACCGGAATTTCATTGATCATCCGATAGAAGCGTTCAGGGCGTGTATTACGGTCGGTTGCGAATCGGTGAACGATGAAGCCACACCAAATGTGGTAAGCGATCAATGCAATCACCAACGTTAGCTTGGCATGCAGCCAGCCCTGGTAACGAAACCATTCCATACCGTAACCGACGGTCAACCAGACACCAAAAATGATGGTCAGCAGGCCGCCCATCGTCATGATCGCGAACAACTTTTTCTCCATGATCTTGAAACGCTGGTTGCCTTCGGCGTCGCTGACCTGGGTGTGATAAACGAACAGCCGTGGCAGGTAAAACAAACCGGCAAACCAGGTGACCATGAAAATCAGATGCAGCGCTTTTAACCACAACATGCTGTTGTCCTTATGCGTTCAAGTGGAGCGGTAAGTGTAATAGTGTTCGATTTTGCCACGGGTGACGACGCCGATTATCCGGTCTGTGCCGCCGCGGTGATAGACATAGGCGGCATCGACGTTTTTCTCGTTCATGCTTTCCAGTGCTTCGGCCAATGTCGCCTGCAAATGCACTGACACCATGTTTTCCCGCTTGGCAGGAATTTCCATCAGGTCGATATCGTTCTGTTCACTTTCCAATAAAAAGGCCGCCAGTTCGCCGGCATGCATCAGTTCACTGGGCCAATTGTTTTCCTTGATCAACAACCAGCGCGGCTCGCTTTTCAGTATGCTTTCGGCTTCAACCCGGGTCAGTTTGCGATCAAGAATGACGATGCTGGTGTCCAGCAGTTTGCCAATCGAAATCCGGCGCAGCAGCATCATCAGCGGTGAAATGCGCGTTTCGACACCGCGGGCGGCCAGCATTGTCTGGATGATCGAACGCTTGTGGAAAGCGTGCGAAACGACGAGGTTGGCGAGCACCACCGATAGCATGCCGGGCATGATGATGTTTGGATTACCGGTCAACTCCAGCAGTGCCATCAAGGCCGCCAGCGGCGCGTACAGCGTTGCGCTCATCAGCGTTGCCAAACCGAGCATTGCGTAAAAGCCAACATAGCTTTGATCGCCGGGCAGAATCGCATCCAAGCCATAACCAAACACGCCGCCAAGTGCCGCGCCGATAAACAGACTCGGACCGATGGCTCCACCGGGCACACTCAAGCCGCCGCAAAATGCGGTGGCGACGGTTTTGGCGAGCAAGGCCAGCAGCAATACTGAGAAGGCCAGCTCACCATGAAAACTCTGGCTGACGGTGTCATAGCCAGGACCCATGATTTCCGGTGCAACCAACGCGAGGCCGCCAACCAGAATACCGGCCAGACTCGGTCGCACCCAGCGTGGCCAGTTATTGGTGAACTGGGCAATTTTTTCGGTCAAGGTGATGAAGCCTGCCGACCAGACGCCGCCAATCAAACCGAGCAAGACAATGGCTGGAATTTCCCACATTGAAATCATGTCCAGCGCCGGCACGCTGTAAGCAACGTCATTGCCGAACACAATGCGCGCGACTACAGTGCTGGACACGGCCGCCAGAATGATCGGAATAAAACTGGCGATGGTGTATTCGAGCATCACCACTTCCAGTGCAAAAATGACGCCGGCCAGTGGTGTGTTGAAACAGGCGGCGATCGCGGCCGCGGTGCCGCAACCAACCAGAATGCGCTGTGAATTGTTCGGTAGATGCAGCTGCTTGCCGGTCATACTGGAGACCGCGCTGCCAAGATGAATCGCCGGGCCTTCACGACCGACCGGAAGACCGCAGGTCAGCGCGAAACCACCGGTGAAAAATTGCACAATGGCGTTTTTCATTGGCAGATGACCTTCGTGCATCGCCAGGCGTTCGACAACATGACGGACGCCAATACTGCGCAGATGATTCGGTAATAGATGAAAGACAATGCCGATGACCACGCCGCCGATGATCGGCAAAACGAGACGCAGTTCCCAGGGCAGCGATTCGAAGTCCTGCACGCGCTCCAGATCCTGGAACCAAATCAGCACAACGGCGTCGGTATAAAACCGGAAAATCACGATCACGATGCCGGCGAACAAGCCGCAGAACAAGCCCAACACAGCGAGCAACAGTGGCGCTTCCATGCCGGCCAGCCGTAGCCTCGCTTGTTCCATCAATGACATAATGCGGCGCCCAAAACCATCGGGGTGATAAGATGCTTAGTCGTATTGTAGAGGACTTGGCCTCGGAAGGTAGACAACTACTGCACATTGACTGTGCGCTAGTCGAAATATTTACAGCAGACGCCTCGTTCAGAGGGCAGGGCTCCGCTACGCGACTTCAACAATAAAAGGCGAAAACACCGAATATGGCGCGCATCAAAAAGTCTTCATACGTCGTGGTCGAACAGAAACCCCGATTCTGGTGGTTCAAACCCATGCTGATCGTGCTGGCGCTGTTAGTGCTGGCTTTTTTTGCGGGCCAATTCGAGGATCGTTTCACCCGCAAAAAACTGGTCACTGATAACGCTGCCCTCAGCCAGCAGGTGCAAGCGCTGGAAATGCAACTGGAGCGGGAAAAACAGGCCAAGTTCGATCTCGCCCAGAGCCAGGAAGTCGACGCAATGGCCTCCGGCGAATTGCGCGATGTGTTGAAAGGCCTGCGTGACAGCGTCAAGGAGTTGGAAAAGGAAAACGCCTTTTACCGCAGCATCATGAATCCGTCGGATGATCGCAGTGGCCTGCAGATTGAGTCGTTCTCGTTGTATAACCTTGGTGGTGAGCGGCTGCGCTATCGTGTTGTGCTGTCGCAGGTGCGTACGCATGAGCGCAACGTCAAAGGTAAATATAGCGTCAAATTGGTCGGCAAACAGAATGGCGAGCCGGTCGAACTCGATTTGTTGAGATTGGCCGGAATCGCACCAGCGTCACAGAAATTTGATTTCCGTTACTTTCAAAATATGGAAGGGGAGTTTACCCTCCCGTCAGATGTAGTCCCCGAGCAAATCACGATCAGCGCCACGCAGGACGGTAAATCCGAAACCCTGCTGCGCTCCTTCGACTGGATCCAACCGGAGTAACACAATGGCTTTACTAGGTGGTCGCGACAAAAAAAGCGATGTCAAACTGGTCAAGGGCGGTCATGTAGACACCCTGATCTCCAGCAAAACCGAAGTGCGCGGCGACGTGCTGTTCACCGGCGTGCTCTGCGTCGATGGTAAATTGAAAGGCAATATCCGCTCTGATGAAGCCAAAGCACTGTTGACGGTCGGCCCGGAAGGTATGATTGAAGGCGAAGTGAAAGTGCCGAACGTGATCATCCACGGCACGGTTACTGGCGATGTTCACGCCAGTGCTCATGTCTCGCTGAGTGCAGAGGCCGTGATCAACGGCAATGTCTACTATCACCTGATCGAAATGAACATGGGTGCCTCGATCAATGGTCAATTGGTACACAAGCCCAATGAAACTCAGGCGCTGGAGCACAAGCCGGACGCCGAATAAAGGGAAAAGCCCCGGCTAGCGGGCGCGGAAGCCGGCATTTCAGCCATCGTCGCGCCCCGAAATTCTTTTCCTGCGGACTTCTGCTAAAATACCCGATAATTTCACTCAGGTACTTTATGCGCGGATCAACGGACGATCCGACCATCCGGAGACATCATGTCTGAAGCAGTAAACTTGGTTCCCGAATCCGAAACTCCGAGCCCGATGACCTTTTCGGCGTCGGCAGCGGCAAAGGTCAAATCACTGATCGAAGAAGAGCAGAACGAAGCGCTGAAGCTGCGCGTGTTCGTCACTGGCGGTGGCTGCTCGGGATTTCAGTACGGCTTCACGTTCGATGAAGTGCAGAATGAGGATGACACTGAAATCCTGCGCGACGGTGTGAAGCTGCTGGTCGACCCGATGAGTTTCCAGTACCTGGTCGGCGCCGAAATCGACTACACCGAGGGGCTGCAAGGCGCGCAATTCGTTATCCGTAATCCGAATGCGAAAAGCACCTGCGGTTGCGGCAGTTCGTTCTCCGTTTAATTTCTAGCTGGCGCCGCCGGTCGATGTTTTTTTCGGTCGGCGCGGCCTTGCTCTCTTGCTGCTGATCAGCACTTTTCCTTGTTCGTTCTTCAGCGTGAACAGGCGCGTGGCATTGGCCAATTCACTCAATTTGCTGTAGCCGTAATTGCGCGGATCGAAGTCCGGTGATTGCTGAGCGATATGGCTGCCCACAGCCGAGAGTGTCGCCCATCCCGTTTCGTCAGAAGCCGCTTCAATCGCTGAGCGGAACAAGCCAACCAGTTTTTTGTCCTTGGCCAATTCGGTAGCGGAAAGCTGTGTGGTTCTGCCGCTGTCTTCGGCGCCTTGCAGCAGCAATTCGGTGTAGATGAACTTATCGCAGGCGGCGACAAATGCGCGCGGCGTTTTTTTCTCACCAAATCCGTAAACGGTTAAACCGGATTCGCGCAGTCGTGCCGCCAAACGTGTGAAATCGCTGTCGCTGGTGACCAGACAAAAGCCCTGCAGTTCATGTCGATAAAGCAGATCCATGGCGTCGATGATCATCGCGCTGTCGGTAGCGTTTTTACCAGTCGTGTAATGAAATTGCTGCACCGGCTGGATGCCGTGTGACAGCAGTTTGTCTTTCCAACTGCTGTTGCGATTGCTGGTCCAGTCGCCGTAAATGCGCTTGATCGTCGCGACACCGAAACGGCCCACTTCTGCCAACAAGGGTTCAATGACGGCGTGGCTGGCGTTGTCGGCGTCGATCAATACGGCGAGTTTGTTCAGAGGCTTTGTGCCATTGCTCATCCGTTTTCTCCTTGAGAAGTTTGACCGATCCTTGCGCAATTGCCTGCAGATGGCAATTCAGCCGCCTCAACCTGGCAGGTAAACACTCCCCAATACGGTGGGGCGGCTGGCGCCGGTGACGATCGGTAGATTACCCGGTTGTTCATGCATGCGTTGACGTGCCAACCAGGCAAATGCCATCGCCTCGACCCAGTCAGCAGCAACGCCAATGACATCGGTTTTGTCGACTTTCGATTCCGGCAATTGCACTTGCAGCGAACGCATCACGGCGATGTTGTGCGCACCGCCGCCGCAGATATAAATCTCAGGTGTTTTCAGCATCGGCAAGCGTTTGATCGCATCGGCAATGGTGTGCACGGTCAAGGCCAATAAAGTCGCCTGAACATCGGCAACACCGGGCCGGCTGATCGCTTTCAGATGATGATTCAGCCAGTCCATTGAGAAGTATTCACGGCCGGTCGTTTTCGGTGGTCGGCGGCCAAAATAGGGATCGGTCAACATCGATTGCAGCAGTGCTGGCACGATGCGACCACGCGCGGCCAACATGCCATCCTTGTCCATCGGCTGGCCGAGCATTTTCTGACACCAGGCATCCAGCAGCGTGTTACCCGGGCCGGTATCGAAGCCAATAATTGGCGAAAACTGGCCGCGCGGCAGCACCGTCAAATTCGCGATACCGCCAATGTTGACGATGACCCGATCAACCTGCCGGCTGCGGAAAATCGCGTCGTGAAAAGCTGGTACGAGAGGCGCGCCCTGGCCGCCAAGTGCAATATCCTTGCGACGAAAATCGGCGACAACCCGGATGCCGGTCTCCACGGCAATCACATTCGGATCGCCGATTTGCAACGTAAAGCACGGATCGTTTTGTGGCCGATGCCGAATGGTTTGGCCATGACTGCCGATGGCACGGATGCGAGTGGGATCTGTATGGGTTTTCGCCAACAACGCATTGACGGCGGCGGCGAACTCTTTGCCAAGCAATACATCCGCATTGCCCATTGCATCGATTTCGTTGTCGCCGGGTTGGCTCAAGCGCAGCAATTGCTCGCGCAGACTGCCTGGCAGGGTATGAAAATGAGTGTCGATCAGCTCGGGTCCGGGTGCGAAACGCACCAGCGCGACATCGATGCCGTCGATGCTGGTGCCCGACAGGGCACCGATGTACAGCTCAGCCATGGTCCCTCACGGATACCAACCTTTTGTGTCCAGTCGATGCTATCGGGAAACTATAGCACCGCCTCGTTTATTGATTATCGGCCACCATGATACGGCTATGCGCATCCAGCGTTGCCAGTACCGGTGCCGTTGCCGCGATAAAGCGGTCTTTTTCGGCAGCAGGAACAGGTTCGGCTTGTGGTAGCGGCACGGTGCGCGGGTTGCGATGCACACCGTTGACCAGAAATTCATAATGGAGATGCGGTGCGGTGGCTAGGCCTGATGAGCCGACATAACCAATGACCTGGCCTTGCGAGACGCGCTTGCCGGTGCTGATGCCTTTACCGTAGCGCGACAAGTGAGCGTAATGGGTGGTGAAGTTGCCGCCGTGCTGAATGGCGACCATACGGCCATAACCACCTTTGGTGCCGACAAAGCTGATTTTGCCATCACCGGAGGCATAAATCGGGGTGCCGGCCGGCGCCGCGTAATCGACACCTTTGTGGGCACGAATGCGGTTCAGAATCGGATGTTTGCGTGACAAGTTAAAGTTGGAACTGACCCGGGCAAACGGCACCGGCATCCGCAGAAACGCCTTGCGCATGCTATGACCATCCGGCGTGTAATAGCTGGCTTTGCCGTTAGCATCAACATAGCGCACCGCGCGGAAAGTCTTGCCGAGGTTAGTAAATTCGGCGGCCAGAATATTGCCTGGACCGGCCGGCAAGCCTTCGACTAAACGCTCTTCATAAACGACCGAGAAACGATCGCCGACACGTAAATCCAAGGCAAAATCGATGTCGTAACCGAAAATGCCGGCCAGTTCCATGATCACGCTGTCATTGAGGCCTGCAGACTGGCCGGCCGCGAACAGCGAGCTTTCGATGGTGGCGCTGGCAAATTGTGGGCGGGTGGCAACCGCTTTTTCCAGCGTTTGGGCACGGAAGCTATCGCCCTCACGTTCAACAAATAGCGTTGACAGGGAGTCAATCGGATAGCGCAGGGCGCTCAAGCGGCCCTCTTCATCCGTTTGGAATTCGACATGGCGGCCTGGCATCACTTTTCGCAGCACGGGCGCGGCGATGTCGTTCTGCATGACCGCGTGTAAGTCTTGCGCAGAAAGCCCTGCGCGCTTGAACGCTACCGCCATGCTATCGCCGTTGCTGATTTTCACTTGCTGCCAAGGCATCGCCATCACTTCGGCAACATGCTCGGATGGCGGCAGCAGCAAATCAAAATCGATGCGCTCGTGTTCGTTCAGCGCTTGCTCGATGGTGGCCGGCAGCGGGGCGGCTTGTAACGGCTCATCACGCTCAGGCAGTAACAATGCGGCGGCAATCAGGCTGATGCCAGTGATGGCAATGTAGTGGCGGGCGCCGAAACGGGCCAGGATACGACCGATGGGGCCGGCATCGCGGCTGTGCTTTACCGTGTAACTTGCTTGGGACATGGACGCCGATACCGACCGAAAAATCCCCAGAAGCATATCGGCAAGGTTCCATGACGGTCAATAGATTGTTCCGCAAAATCAACATGATGCGCCGCATGGTTTAACTATTACTTCAGGACGCATGTACCGCAGAGAGGCCCTTAGCACCAGCAGCCATAGTGCCGGCCCGGCCGCCCTGCTAGAATCGCCAGCCCCGCGCAATGGCGCGGCACTCCCTACCTATATAAAGCAGCAAACCGAGGAAGGCATGGCCGACTGGCAGGAACAATTTGATGAGCTGATGCGCGGCGCCGCCGAATGCATCGTCGAGCAGGAGCTGAAAGAGCAGCTGAAGACCGGCAAACGGCTGCGAGTCAAAGCCGGCTTCGACCCGACCGCACCGGATCTGCATCTGGGCCACACTGTGCTGCTGAACAAGATGCGTCAGTTCCAGCAGTTCGGTCACGAGGTCATTTTCCTGATTGGCGATTTCACCGGCATGATCGGTGACCCGACCGGTAAGAGCGTTACCCGCCCGCCACTGACACGTGAAGACGTCGCCGAGAATGCCAAGACTTATCAGGAGCAGGTTTTCAAAATTCTTGATCCGGAAAAAACCACGATCATGTTCAACTCGACCTGGATGAATCAGATGTCCTCGGTCGACATGATCAAACTGGCGGCGCAATACACGGTCGCGCGCATGTTGGAGCGCGATGATTTTTCCAAGCGTTACCAGAGCAACCAACCGATCGCGATGCATGAGTTGCTGTATCCATTGGTGCAAGGCTACGACTCGGTCGCGATGAAATGTGATATCGAACTCGGCGGCACCGATCAGAAATTCAATTTATTGGTTGGTCGCGAGCTGCAAAAATCCTATGGCCAAAAACCGCAGATGGTCATGACCATGCCGTTGATGGAAGGTTTGGACGGCGTCAAGAAAATGTCCAAGTCGCTCGGTAATTACATCGGCATCAACGAAGCACCGAATGATATGTTCGGTAAGGTTATGTCGGTTTCCGATGAATTGATGTGGCGTTGGTTTGAATTAATCAGTTTCCGGCCATTGACGGAAATCGCGCAATTAAAGCGGGAAATGCAAGAAGGCCGTAATCCGCGTGATATCAAGTTTGAGCTCGCTAAAGAGATTATTGCGCGTTTTCACTCGCACCAGGCGGCAGAGCAAGCGCAGGCAGAATTTGTCGCGCGTTTCTCGCAAGGCGCATTGCCGGAAGATCTGGAAGAACTCAGCGTGGTGGCCAATGATGGTGAATTGCCAATCGCCAATTTATTGAAAGAAGCGAATCTCGTGGCGTCCACTTCCGAAGCGCTGCGTATGATTCGTCAGGGTGCGGTGAAAATTGATGGCGAAAAAGTCGAAGACGATAAATTGAAAATCGCCATAGGCACCTCGGCCGTATTTCAAGTGGGCAAGCGTCGGGTGGCGAAAGTTACTGTTAGCTAAATCTTCTCTTTATATAAAAACTAAAATACGGCGGCATTCCAGTACGGATAGTCGCCGTATTTTTAAGCGAATCGCGCGGCTTTTAAACGCTTTGTTCAAACCCTGTACGGCTTTTCAAAAAACTTTCAAAAACCTTTAAAAAAAGCTTGCGAACGATTTTGGCCTCCCTATAATGCGCGCCTCACCGACGGGGAGCACGGAAGTGCGAGACGGCGGGGTTGGCACCGGAAGGTAAGCGGGCTGAAGTGGTCGGAAACGACGGTTCAGAAAGCGCAGAAAAAGGTGTTGACAAGGTGGTGCGATACTGTAGAATGCGCGCCCCGCTTCACGAGAAAGTGAAGTGACGCAGCGATGAGTTGCGATGCTCTTTAACAAGATAACGAAGTAATCTGTGTGGGCACTAGCGTTGAGAGAAGCGACGAAAAATATCGTAATACTCTTACGTTTAGTGAACTCGAGATTCATAGTAGTTTCGAAATTAGCCAAGCGATAAGAGCCAAAGACTTGAACTGAAGAGTTTGATCATGGCTCAGATTGAACGCTGGCGGCAGGCTTAACACATGCAAGTCGAGCGGGGACTTCGGTCCTAGCGGCGGACGGGTGAGGAATGCATCGGAACGTGCCCAGTGATGGGGGATAACACACCGAAAGGTGTGCTAATACCGCATACGCCCTGAGGGGGAAAGTGGGGGACCGCAAGGCCTCACGTCATTGGAGCGGCCGATGCCCGATTAGCTAGTTGGTGAGGTAAAGGCTCACCAAGGCGACGATCGGTAGCTGGTCTGAGAGGATGATCAGCCACACTGGAACTGAGACACGGTCCAGACTCCTACGGGAGGCAGCAGTGGGGAATATTGGACAATGGGCGCAAGCCTGATCCAGCCATGCCGCGTGAGTGAAGAAGGCCTTCGGGTTGTAAAGCTCTTTAAGCGGGGAGGAAGGTCAGCCACTTAATACGTGGTTGAATTGACGTTACCTGCAGAATAAGCACCGGCTAACTCTGTGCCAGCAGCCGCGGTAATACAGAGGGTGCAAGCGTTAATCGGAATTACTGGGCGTAAAGCGTGCGTAGGCGGTCTTTTAAGTTGGATGTGAAATCCCCGGGCTTAACCTGGGAACTGCATTCAAGACTGGGAGACTGGAGTCTGGGAGAGGATGGTGGAATTTCCGGTGTAGCGGTGAAATGCGTAGATATCGGAAGGAACATCAGTGGCGAAGGCGACCATCTGGCCTAAGACTGACGCTGAGGCACGAAAGCGTGGGGAGCAAACAGGATTAGATACCCTGGTAGTCCACGCCGTAAACGATGAGAACTAGCCGTTGGAGACCCTTGAGGTTTTTAGTGGCGCAGCTAACGCGATAAGTTCTCCGCCTGGGAAGTACGGCCGCAAGGTTGAAACTCAAATGAATTGACGGGGGCCCGCACAAGCGGTGGAGCATGTGGTTTAATTCGATGCAACGCGAAGAACCTTACCTACTCTTGACATCCAGAGAATCCTGTAGAGATACGGGAGTGCCTTCGGGAATTCTGAGACAGGTGCTGCATGGCTGTCGTCAGCTCGTGTCGTGAGATGTTGGGTTAAGTCCCGCAACGAGCGCAACCCTTGTCCTTAGTTGCCAACACGTAATGGTGGGAACTCTAAGGAGACTGCCGGTGACAAACCGGAGGAAGGTGGGGATGACGTCAAGTCATCATGGCCCTTACGAGTAGGGCTACACACGTGCTACAATGGTCGGTACAAACGGTTGCGATATCGCGAGATGGAGCCAATCCGAAAAAGCCGATCGTAGTCCGGATCGGAGTCTGCAACTCGACTCCGTGAAGTCGGAATCGCTAGTAATCGCAGATCAGCATTGCTGCGGTGAATACGTTCCCGGGCCTTGTACACACCGCCCGTCACACCATGGAAGTTTACTGCACCAGAAGCCGGTAGCTTAACCGCAAGGGGAGCGCCGTCCACGGTGTGGTCGATGACTGGGGTGAAGTCGTAACAAGGTAGCCGTTGGGGAACCAGCGGCTGGATCACCTCCTTAAAACCTGTCGCTAAATCTTAGCGTTAAGTGCTCACACAGATTACTTCGTCCGGCAAGACTGACAACACGGGTCTGTAGCTCAGCTGGTTAGAGCGCACCCCTGATAAGGGTGAGGTCGGTAGTTCAAGTCTACTCAGACCCACCAAATTAGGTGAGCGTTGTACAAAAGGGGCTATAGCTCAGTTGGTAGAGCACCTGCTTTGCAAGCAGGGGGTCATCGGTTCGAATCCGATTAGCTCCACCATCAAGCGCAAGTTACTAGTCAGTCAAAGTCGAATGTCAGTGCCGAGTCTTTTTGCTCGAAAGAGAAAAGAAGATTGGGCACTGACGTTTGCGGTCGCAAAATGCTCCTGCATTAGCGACACTCCTACATCCATGTAGGTCGTCGGTATCGTTCTTTAACAATTTGGATGACAAGATTGAAAGCGCGAGTGTGCAGCTGAGAAGTTGTGCGCTCTGAATGGGCGGGTGAGACCGCGCATTCGATAGGTAATACCATGTCAGCAATAAGTAAGGTATTCGCTTTGATTTGAGACCCTTTGGGGTTATATGGTCAAGTGAATAAGTGCATATGGTGGATGCCTTGGCGATCAGAGGCGATGAAGGACGTAGTAACCTGCGAAAAGCCTGGGGGAGTCGGTAAACAGACGTTATATCCCAGGATGTCCGAATGGGGAAACCCGGCCGTTTAGACGGTCATCGTACAGTGAATACATAGCTGTACGAGGCGAACGTGGCGAAGTGAAACATCTCAGTAGCCATAGGAACAGAAATCAACCGAGATTCTCCTAGTAGCGGCGAGCGAACGGGGACCAGCCAACAGTCTTTAGCATTTTATATAGCGGAACTCTCTGGAAAGTGAGGCCATAGTGGGTGATAGCCCCGTACGCGAAATATAGAGTGTGGAACTAAGTCTGTAACAAGTAGGGCGGGGCACGAGAAACCCTGTCTGAACATGGGGGGACCATCCTCCAAGGCTAAATACTCCTGATCGACCGATAGTGAACCAGTACCGTGAGGGAAAGGCGAAAAGAACCCCTGTTAGGGGAGTGAAATAGAACCTGAAACCGTATGCATACAAGCAGTGGGAGCCCGCAAGGGTGACTGCGTACCTTTTGTATAATGGGTCAGCGAGTTACGGTCTGTTGCGAGCTTAACCGAATAGGGGAGGCGTAGCGAAAGCGAGTCTGAATAGGGCGATTAGTAGCAGGCTGTAGACCCGAAACCACGTGATCTAGTCATGGCCAGGATGAAGCGAAGGTAACACTTCGTGGAGGTCCGAACCCACGCCCGTTGAAAAGGTCGGGGATGAGCTGTGACTAGGGGTGAAAGGCTAATCAAACGTGGTGATAGCTGGTTCTCCTCGAAAGCTATTTAGGTAGTGCCTCATGTATTGCTCCCGGGGGTAGAGCACTGTTTCGGCTAGGGGGTCATCCCGACCTACCAACCCGATGCAAACTCCGAATACCGGGAAGTATGAGCATGGGAGACACACGGCGGGTGCTAACGTCCGTCGTGAAGAGGGAGACAACCCAGACCGCCAGCTAAGGTCCCCAAATTATCACTAAGTGGGAAACGATGTGGGAAGGCTAAAACAGCCAGGATGTTGGCTTAGAAGCAGCCATCATTTAAAGAAAGCGTAATAGCTCACTGGTCGAGTCGGCCTGCGCGGAAGATGTAACGGGGCTAAGTGATATACCGAAGCTGCGGATGCACCGCAAGGTGCATGGTAGAGGAGCGTCGTGTACGCCTGTGAAGGTGAATCGTAAGGTTTGCTGGAGGTATCACGAGTGCGAATGCTGACATGAGTAACGATAATGGGGGTGAAAAACCCCCACGCCGAAAGACCAAGGGTTCCAGTTCGACGTTAATCGGAGCTGGGTAAGTCGACCCCTAAGGCGAGGCTGAAAAGCGTAGTCGATGGGAAACAGGTTAATATTCCTGTACTTGGTGTTGCTGCGATGGAGAGACGGAGAAGGCTATAGCATCCGGAGAACGGTAGTTCCGGTTTAAGGTCGTAGGCAGTTCCCTTAGGCAAATCCGGGGGAACAATGCTGAGAGCTGATGACGAGCGTCCACGGACGTGAAGTGCTAGATGCCCTGCTTCCAGGAAAATCTTCTAAGCTTCAGGCAACACGAAATCGTACCCGAAACCGACACAGGTGGTCAGGTTGAGTATACCAAGGCGCTTGAGAGAACTCGGGTGAAGGAACTAGGCAAATTGGCACCGTAACTTCGGGAGAAGGTGCGCCGGCCCGTGTGTAAGCCCTTGCGGCTGAAGCATGAGCTGGTCTCAGTAAATAGGCTGCTGCAACTGTTTATCAAAAACACAGCACTCTGCAAACACGAAAGTGGACGTATAGGGTGTGACGCCTGCCCGGTGCCGGAAGGTTAATTGATGGGGTTAGCGCAAGCGAAGCTCTTGATCGAAGCCCCGGTAAACGGCGGCCGTAACTATAACGGTCCTAAGGTAGCGAAATTCCTTGTCGGGTAAGTTCCGACCTGCACGAATGGCGTAATGATGGCGGCACTGTCTCCACCCGAGACTCAGTGAAATTGAAATCGCTGTGAAGATGCAGTGTACCCGCGGAAAGACGGAAAGACCCCGTGAACCTTTACTGTAGCTTCACATTGGACTTAGAACCTGCTTGTGTAGGATAGCTGGGAGACTTTGAAGCCGAGACGCCAGTTTCGGTGGAGTCAACCTTGAAATACCAGCCTGGTATGTTTTGAGTTCTAACCTAGGCCCATGATCTGGGTCGGGGACAATGTGTGGTGGGCAGTTTGACTGGGGCGGTCTCCTCCTAAAGCGTAACGGAGGAGCACGATGGTGCGCTAACGACGGTCGGAAATCGTCGGGATTGTGTATAGGCAAAAGCGCGCTTGACTGCGAGACGTACATGTCGAGCAGGGTCGAAAGACGGTCTAAGTGATCCGGTGGTTCTGTATGGAAGGGCCATCGCTCAACGGATAAAAGGTACTCCGGGGATAACAGGCTGATACCGCCCAAGAGTTCATATCGACGGCGGTGTTTGGCACCTCGATGTCGGCTCATCACATCCTGGGGCTGTAGCCGGTCCCAAGGGTATGGCTGTTCGCCATTTAAAGTGGTACGCGAGCTGGGTTCAGAACGTCGTGAGACAGTTCGGTCCCTATCTTCCGTGGGCGTTTGAGAATTGAGGGAAGCTGCTCCTAGTACGAGAGGACCGGAGTGGACACACCTCTGGTGTTCCGATTGTCACGCCAGTGGCATTGTCGGGTAGCTATGTGTGGACGGGATAACCGCTGAAAGCATCTAAGCGGGAAGCCTCTCCCAAGATTAGTTCTCACTGGGGATTCAATCCCCCTGAAGGGTCGTCGCAGACTACGACGTTGATAGGTCAGGTGTGTAAGCGTAGTGATACGTTGAGCTAACTGATACTAATTGCCCGTGAGGCTTGACCATATAACGCCCAAAGCGTTTCGCTGATGTGGTTCCAGACCACAACAGCACTTCCTCCATCCATGGAGGTCGTACGGTGAATGCCTTAGTTGAGATGGTATTACTGAAAAAGCTTTACAATCTTGTTATCCGAATTGGCTGTTTGGCTTCGCTGCAAAGTGAAGCGGGACAGCGAAACAGTTTGCTTGGCGACGATAGCGAACGGGAACCACCCGATCCCATTCCGAACTCGGAAGTGAAAACGTTCAGCGCCGATGATAGTGTGGATTGCCCATGCGAAAGTAGGACATTGCCAAGCTCTTAAAACCCAAAAAGCCCAGCTCATCAGCTGGGCTTTTTGCTTTGCGCGGTTCTTGTGACCGAAGCGAATCTATTCTGGCTAAGCAAATCACTATCGCTACTTGATGCTTGGCAAATTAGCGCCGTCAATTATTCTTGCGGTTCCTTCTGTGAAATAATGGCCGCTGGCTTTCTTCTTTGCGCCCATCAATGCCGCCGCTATCTGATCAACTGATTGCTAATACGTTTTCTCTTGGCTGTCGCGCTAGAGCGATGTTGCGACCAGCAAATGGCAAATTGATGGTTGAGTCGCTTGCCATTGCGTCAGACTCCTTGCTTCCTTCATTGATCGTCGGCGCCGGTTCCAATCTGCTATTGCTGGATGACTCGGTGGACGCTTTAGTCATCGTGCCAGAAATCTCTGGCGTCTCGATTGAGCCATTCGATGAAAACGAGGCGCTTGTTGTTGTTGGCGCAGGTGAAAGCTGGCATCAGTTCGTGATGCAAACTCTCGACTCCGGCTGGCAGGGCTTGGAAAATTTGGCGCTGATTCCGGGCAACGTCGGCGCGGCACCGATTCAGAATATCGGCGCATACGGTGTCGAAGTGGCTGACCGGATCGCGCATGTTGATGCCTATGAAATCACCTCTGGTGAGCTTCATCGATTCCTGCCTGAACAACTGCAGTTTGGGTATCGCGATTCGTTTTTCAAACGCGAAGGCAAAGGACGGTTTCTGATTTCATCGGTGGCATTTCGTTTGTCGCGCAACGCGCCACTGAATACCGGTTACGAAGCTTTGCGGCAGGCTCTTGCTGCAACACCGGAACACCTGATCACAGCGAAGTGTGTCGCCGAAGCGGTAATCGCCGTGCGGCAATCAAAGCTGCCTGATCCAGCAAAGCTTGGTAATGCCGGCAGTTTTTTCAAGAATCCGATTGTATCTCCGGAAGTGTTTGAATCTTTGCGTAGCCAGTACGAAAAAGTGCCGCACTATCCTCAATCGGATGGTCGGATAAAACTTGCCGCTGGCTGGCTGATCGAACGTGCCGGACTAAAAGGCATGCGTCGGGGCGATGCCGGTGTGCATGAACTGCAAGCGCTGGTGATCGTTAATTATGGTAAGGCGAGCGGCCAGCAGTTGTTTGATGTCGCCCGTGAAGTGCGTGATACGGTTTGGCAGAAATTCTCCATTGCGCTTGAGCCGGAAGTGCGGATTCTGAATCGTCGGGCCGAGGACGTCGTGCTATGACCGATCGCTATCAGGTGTTGCGCTTGCTGGCCGACGGAGGCGTGCATTCGGGTACGGCGATTGGCGAAGTGTTGGGTGTTTCGCGTGCTGCGGTCTGGAAGCATCTTCAGCAATTATCCGAGCTGGGCATTGAGGTGCAAGCGGTGGCAGGCAAAGGCTATCAACTCGCTGCTCCGCTGGATTTGCTTGACGAAGAAGCGCTGCGACATCCATCTCTGCAAACCGATGAGCCGTTGCAATGGTCGGTATTTGCCGAGATTGATTCGACCAACGCCTATTTGATGCAGCAAGCACCGGTATCGTCGGATTCGTTGCAGATCTGCGTGGCGGAATACCAAACCGCTGGGCGCGGGCGGCGCGGCAGACAGTGGCAGTCGCCGTTTGCCAGCAATATCTACCTGTCGCTGAAGCGGCAATTCCGCTGTGGTCTGGAAGGTTTGGGCGGCTTGAGTCTTGCCGTCGGCGTCGCCTGTGCGGAGGCCCTGCAGCCATTCAGTCAGCGTGAGATTGGTTTGAAATGGCCGAATGATTTACGCATCGGTGAGCAGAAGCTTGGCGGCGTGCTGATTGAACTGAGCGGTGAGGCCGGCGGTCCCTGTCAGGTAGTCATTGGTGTCGGCGTCAATGTCCGGATGCGATCAGCGCCCACGATCGATCAGCCTTGGATTGCTTTGCATCAGTGCAGTCCGCGTTTGCCAGGACGGAACACCTTGGTTCGCGCCTTGGTCGAACAGATTGCACGAATGTCAGCGCAGTTTGATCGCGAAGGCTTTTCGCCGTTCCGTCAGCGTTATTTGCAACGCGATGTCTATCTTGATCAGCGCATCGACATCAGCAGTTTTCAGCAAACGATCAGCGGTATTCATCACGGTGTAGATGAAACCGGGAGTTTGTTGCTGAGCACAGTAAATGGCGTGGAACGCATTCAAGTCGGTGATGTGTCGCTGCGAGGAGGTAATCCCCATGCTATGGCTTGATATCGGCAATTCCCGGATGAAGTGGTTATACGGCACCGCCGCCGATGAGCATGGCGGTGCGCTCGCTTATCAACAACCGGACGATTTACAGTCGGCGCCGATTTGGCAAGCCATTCCGAAAGGCACGCCAGTCTGGGCAAGCTCCGTTGCCAACCCAAGCGTTCGTCAGGCAGTGGAAACGGCAGCAAAGCAAATTGCTGACGCGAATGTGCATTGGGCGCGCAGCGAACAAGAACGCAACGGGTTGCGCAACAGTTATCAAGAGATCAGCCGGCTTGGTGTTGACCGCTGGATGGTGATGTTGGCTGCCTGGCAGCAAGAACAAAGCGCATTTGTGGTTGTCGATGCGGGCAGCGCCATCACAGTCGACTATGTCGATGGCAACGGTCAGCATCTTGGCGGCCATATCGTGCCGGGTCTGAATTTGATGACCAGAGCGCTGTTTTCCGGTACCGCCAACGTTAAATTCAATGCCTTGAATTGGGGCGAGATTGGGCCGGGAAAAAGCACCGAGCAATGCGTACATCACGGCGTGTTTGCGATGGCGACCGGTTATCTTGAATACGTGTTGGCACAGTGGCCTGGCGCCCGTGAGGCGCGCTGGTTGATCACCGGTGGCGATGCCTTGCGCCTGCAATCGGCATTGAGTATTGAGGCCGAATGGCGCCCGAATTTGGTGATTGAAGGGCTACAAATTTTCGCGGAGGAGCGCTGACGTGCGTTGGGTGGTCATCAGTCTATTGCTGATGAATGCGCTGTATTTTGGCTGGCGCTGGTGGCAGGCAGATACGCCGACACCGGCAACGAGCAGCGATCGAGAAATCGAATTGTCGCCGCAATCGGTGCAGATCAATGCGGAGCGCCGCTTGCCGATTGTTGAGGAAGATGTCACAACGCAAGTGGAACCCATGCCGGATTGGCGTGCTGATGAGTCCACTGCGACGAGTGATGCCATCACCGTTTCGAATTCACAACCGACCGCATCGAGCGATAGCCAAGCGGTAGATACGCAAACGCATTCTGCAACAGTGCAAGAGCCACTCGTCAGCTTGCCGGAAACGTTCTGCTATTGGACGGATTGGCAGGAAAATGCGCTGGAGGTAAATGCTGCCGACGTGCTTGAACGTCAGCAGCAAGAGCAGGAGTCTGGTCGCAGTTATTTGGTGTGGATTGAGCCGAAAGCCACCAGAGAGGAAACACTTGAGCGCTTGCGTGAATTGAAAACCATGGATATTGAAAGTGCCTATATCAATCGTGGTGAGCAAAAGGGCGGTATTTCACTGGGCCTATTCAGTAGCGAAGAGTCGGTGCAGATTCGACTCAATGACGCCAAGCGCTTGGGGATTGATGATGCGCGTACGTTGACGCGCGTACGTACTCAAACAATGCATCGTGCATTAATTAGGCAAACCGCCTCGAATAACGAAAATATTCCGGAAAATTGGCAAAAAACCGACTGCCCGCCCATTGCACCTTCTACTGATGCTCAGTAAAATTTGCGCCCCTTTGCAGGGTCGGGCCGGCTTAGCTCAGTTGGTAGAGCAACTGACTTGTAATCAGTAGGTCGTGAGTTCGAGTCCCACAGCCGGCACCATTACTGCAAAGGTGATTGCTTGCAAATTGCTGGCCAGGTTGGCAGAATGCGCCGCTCTTTGCGGGCCGCAGTGATGCTGGTTACCCAGCCGCAAGTGATGAAATACCGGAGGGGTACCCGAGTGGCCAAAGGGAGCAGACTGTAAATCTGCCGGCACTGCCTTCGAAGGTTCGAATCCTTCCCCCTCCACCAAATTTTAAAGTCGCATGATTGGTGAAGTCATGCACGGGCATCCAAACCCTCGCGGGGGAAGGATGAGAAGCTTCGGCGAACGTAAGTGAGCAGAAGGTTCGACCAATTCGCCAGGAGCGAATTGGCACGTCACACGAAGTGTGACAGCCCGGAGGGCGAAGGTCAGGATGACCTGAGTAATCCTTCCCCCTCCACCAAATTACTAAACAGTTGCTTCAGGATGATGTGAGCAGCTGTGTTGGATTTTGTGGCGAGTACACAAAAAACCCGCGGGTATAGTTCAATGGTAGAACTTTAGCCTTCCAAGCTAATAGCGCGGGTTCGATTCCCGCTACCCGCTCCAAGTTGCGCTATTGCCGCGAACCGCAGCAGTAGGTAACGCCAGCCCGTTAGGGCGAAAAAGATTGATGCTGATATAGCTCAGTAGGTAGAGCACTCCCTTGGTAAGGGAGAGGTCTCCGGTTCAAGTCCGGATATCAGCACCAGATTGCGATGCCAAACATCGTTGCTTTTGAGGTATTTGCCTCGGAAGGCTGCTGCCTGGTGTAGCGGCCTATGGGTGTTTCTAAAACACTATTTTTGTTAGTCAGACCGCGGAGGCCGCTATGTCTAAGGAAAAATTTGAACGTAAAAAGCCCCACGTCAACGTGGGCACCATTGGTCACGTTGACCATGGCAAGACTTCGCTGACCGCGGCCCTGACCATCGTGTCGGCCCGTACCAGCGGTGGCCAGGTCAAGAACTACGACGAAATCGACAGCGCCCCGGAAGAGCGCGCTCGCGGTATTACCATCAACACCGCCCACGTCGAATACGAAACCGCCAACCGCCACTACGCGCACGTTGACTGCCCGGGCCACGCTGACTATGTCAAGAACATGATCACCGGTGCCGCCCAGATGGACGGCGCGATCCTGGTGTGCTCGGCTGCTGACGGCCCCATGCCGCAGACCCGTGAACACATCCTGCTGGCCCGTCAGGTCGGTGTACCGTACATCGTTGTGTTCCTGAACAAGTGCGACATGGTCGACGACGCCGAGCTGCTCGAGCTGGTCGAAATGGAAGTGCGTGAACTGCTGAGCACCTACGAATTCCCAGGCGACGACACCCCGATCATCCGTGGTTCGGCGAAACTGGCGATCGAAGGCGACAAAGGCGAGTTCGGCGAGCAAGCCGTCCTGAAACTGCTGGAAACCCTGGATACCTATATTCCTGAGCCAGAACGTGCCATCGACAAGCCGTTCCTGCTGCCGGTCGAAGACGTGTTCTCGATCTCCGGTCGCGGTACGTGTGACCGGTCGTGTAGAGCGCGGCATCATCAAAGTCGGCGAAGAAATCGAAATCGTCGGTATCCGTGACACCCAGAAGACCACCTGCACCGGTGTTGAAATGTTCCGCAAACTGCTGGACGAAGGCCGTGCTGGTGACAACGTTGGCGTGCTGCTGCGCGGTACCAAGCGTGAAGAAGTCGAGCGTGGTCAGGTACTGGCCAAGCCGGGTTCGATCAAGCCGCACACCAAGTTCGAGTCGGAAGTGTACGTGCTGTCGAAAGAAGAAGGTGGTCGTCACACCCCGTTCTTCAAAGGCTACCGCCCGCAGTTCTACTTCCGTACCACGGACGTCACCGGTGCTGTTGAGCTGCCGGAAGGTGTCGAGATGGTCATGCCTGGCGACAACATCAAGATGGTCGTCACGCTGATCGCCCCGATCGCCATGGACGACGGTCTGCGCTTCGCGATTCGCGAAGGTGGCCGTACCGTTGGCGCCGGCGTTGTCGCGAAAGTTATTGCCTAAGTAATACGGTAATAAAAAGAAGCCGGCCGGCGTGTCCGGCTTCTTTTGTCTGTACTTCTACAGATAATCCGCTAGAATGCACGCCCTCAAGTTTTAGGCCAGTAGCTCAATTGGCAGAGCGGCGGTCTCCAAAACCGCAGGTTGGGGGTTCGAGACCCTCCTGGCCTGCCAGGCTTTATACGCCCGCAAGGGCTCAAAGACGGCAGGATTATGACGAGCAGTGTTGAACAAAACGTAAGCCGCACCGACCCACTGAAGTGGGCGATTGTGCTGGCGTTGCTGGCCGGCGCGGTCATCGGCAACCAGTATTTTGCTGAATTGGCGGCCTGGATGCGCGTGCTCGCGATTGTTGTGATGGTGGTACTGGCATTGCTGGTGGCCTACACGACAAACAAAGGACGTGAAATTTTCGATTTCGGCAAAGAGTCACGCACCGAGATTCGCAAGGTGGTCTGGCCGACTCGCCAGGAAACCGTACAAACTACGTTGATTGTTGCCGCATTTACCGTGGTGATCGCGTTGTTTATGTGGTTTGTCGATTGGGTTCTGATCAAATTGGTCGGCTTGGTCATCGCCTAAGGAGAGTGAATATGGCGATGCGCTGGTATGTCGTCCAAGCCTATTCCGGCTTTGAAAATCGAGTAAAAAAAGGCCTTGAAGAGCGTGTGCAGCTTCATGGCCTTCAGCATTTGTTCGGCAAGATTCTGGTGCCGACCGAAGAAGTCGTTGAGCTGCGTGGCGGCTCCAAGCGCAAAAGCGAGCGCAAGTTCTTTCCGGGCTATGTTCTGGTGCAAATGGAACTGAGCGACGAAAGCTGGCACTTGGTCAAAGAGACTCCGCGTGTGCTGGGCTTTATCGGTGGTACGCCGGAGCGTCCGGCACCGATCTCCGACAAGGAAGCCGACACCATTCTGCACCGGGTCGAGGACAGCGTTGATAAGCCGCGTCCGAAAGTATTGTTTGAACCAGGTGAAATGGTGCGTGTTATTGATGGCCCGTTTGCCGATTTCAACGGTGTTGTCGAAGCGGTGGATTACGAGAAAAGCCGCTTGAAAGTTTCTGTCTTGATTTTCGGCCGTTCCACCCCGGTGGAGCTGGACTTCAATCAAGTCGAAAAGGGTTAATTCTCGCGATTAATCCGGCATGGCCGGTGACGGCATGCCAAAGGGGAGCCTCTCTGAACAATTGGCAACGATTGGATTAGAGGCGCGTTCGGACCCAACGAGGTAACTACTCATGGCAAAGAAAGTCCAAGCTTACGTCAAGCTTCAAGTTAAGGCCGGTATGGCCAACCCAAGTCCGCCGATCGGCCCAGCGCTCGGTCAGCAGGGCGTCAACATCATGGAATTCTGTAAGCAGTTCAACGCGGCGACCGACAAGCTCGAGAAAGGCTTGCCGATTCCGGTTGTCATTACTGTTTACAGCGACCGCTCCTTCACGTTCATCACCAAAACGCCGCCGGCGTCGGTGCTGATCAAGAAGGCCTTGAACCTGCAAAGCGGTTCCAAGCGCCCGAACACTGAGAAAGTCGGCAAAATCAGCCGCGCTCAGTTGGAAGCGATTGCCAAAACCAAAGAGCCGGACCTGACAGCTGCCGATTTGGAAGCTGCGGTTCGTACGATTGCTGGTACTGCCCGTTCGATGGGCGTGGACGTGGAGGGTTAATCTCATGGCCAAGCTTACTAAACGCGCAAAAGCCATCAAAGCCGCGGTTGATCGCAGCAAGATGTATCCGGTTGATGATGCCATCAACCTGCTGAAAACCGTCAGCAAAGTAAAGTTCGTAGAGAGCGTTGATGTCGCCATCAACCTCGGCGTTGATCCGCGTAAATCGGATCAGGTCGTTCGTGGCGCCACCGTGCTGCCGCACGGTACCGGTAAATCGGTACGCGTCGCCGTGTTCACCGCCGGTAACAACGCCGAAGCCGCGAAAGCCGCTGGTGCCGATATCGTCGGTATGGACGATCTGGCTGCCGAAATCAAAGGCGGTCGCATGGATTTCGACGTTGTCATCGCTTCTCCAGATGCAATGCGTGTCGTCGGTACCCTGGGTCAAATCCTGGGTCCACGCGGTTTGATGCCAAACCCGAAAGTCGGCACCGTCACCGCTGACGTCGCTCAGGCCGTCAAGAACGCCAAGGCCGGTCAGATCCAGTACCGTACCGACAAGGCCGGTATCATTCACGCCACTGTCGGCAAAGTCAGCTTTGAACCGCAGCAACTGCGCGAGAACCTTGAGACGCTGCTGTCGGCGCTGAAGAAGGCCAAGCCTTCTACGGCCAAAGGTCAGTACATGAAGAAGATCTCGTTGTCGACGACAATGGGTCCTGGTATTGCCGTCGATCAGGCCAGCCTGAATATCGCGGATTAATGGTTTACAGCGGCCGCGTTCGCGCTGCCGCGTTAAGTGCTTTGGGTTACTGGCTGGCTTGCTGGCTGGTAACCGTCAAAGACCGCAGGGGGGAGGTGAACTTCGGTTCGCTTCGCTTAAAACCGCAAAACACCCTGCGCAGACGGTGAGACCCGACTCAATTCGAGGCGGACCACCGTGGGTAAGTGAGTCAAGGCTGTATCAGCTCACTTGAACATGGGCGTTCGATCCTTGTGATCGGACAAACGGGAGGTAAATCTAGTGCCACTAGCTCTAGAGGGCAAAAAGGCCATTGTTGAAGAAGTTGCTGGCGTCGTCGCCAAAGCTTCGGCAGCAGTCGTGGCTGAATACCGTGGTTTGACGGTAGCCCAATTAACCGATCTTCGCGTCAAAGCGCGCCAACAGAACGTTTACGTTCGCGTGATTCGTAACACGCTGGCTCGCCGCGCCGTGGAAGGTACCGAATTTGCCTGCCTTTCTGATGCGTTTGTAGGTCCTGTCATTTGCGCGTTTTCTTTGGACGAAGCACCGGCTGCTGCCCGTGTGTTCAAAGAAGCCGTCAAAGGCAATGACAAACTCGTGGTCACCGCGCTTGCCTTCGAAGGCAAGAAGCTGGCTGGCAAGGATCTGGACTTTGTTGCCAGCCTGCCGACCAAGAACGAGTCCTACGCCATGCTGGCGCGCACCCTGCTGGAAATCCCGACCAAATTGGCTCGCGCGATTCAGGCAGTGGCCGATCAGAAACAGGCAGCGTAATCCTTTTCATCCGATTTATTTATTTTAGGAGTATGAGCAATGGCTCTGTCCAAAGACGATATCGTTAATGCCGTCGCCGAGATGAGCGTTTCCGAAGTAGTAGAACTGGTTAAAGCTATCGAAGAGAAATTCGGTGTATCGGCTGCTGCTGCTGTTGTGGCCGCTGGCCCGGCTGCTGGTGCCGCTGCTGCTGAAGAGCAAACCGAATTCACCGTCAAGATGACCGATTTCGGCGCGAACAAAGTTGGCGTTATCAAAGTCATCCGCGAAATCACCGGTCTGGGCCTGAAAGAAGCCAAAGATCTGGTCGAAGGCGTACCGAGCACGGTCAAAGAAGGCGTTTCCAAAGCCGATGCCGAAGGCATCAAGAAGAAGCTGGAAGAAGCCGGCGCGAAAGTCGAGATCAAGTAAGATCTCAACACAAGCAGTGGGCGGTTTTACCAATCGCTGCGAGGAGGCTGGTGGCAGACACGCCACCGGCCTTTTGCCGTCTCTGTGATTTGGCATAACTGATACGGGTTTTTCGGCTGCTAGCAGCTAAAAAGACGCGGTGTCATGCAAGCAGAACATAACGGCTGAACATGACAGCAACATGAGCTTCTAACAGAAGCCAAGCTGAGGGTGGGGATAGTCGGTAGCACCGTATCAGGTACCGATTGTCGGGTTAATTTAGGTCGAGCTGAGGACTCCAGATGGCGTACTCGTATACAGAGAAAAAGCGAATCCGTAAGGATTTTGGCAAGGCGAAAAAGATTCTTGATGTGCCGGAGTTATTGGCCATCCAGTTGGATTCCTATCGTCAGTTCCTGCATGGTAACGATAGCCTTGAGTCGGGTCTCGACTCAGCGTTCCGTTCCGTGTTTCCGATTTCCAGCTATTCGGGCAGTGCCACGCTGGAATACGTCAGCTCGCATCTCGGCGAACCGCCGTTTGATGTCAAAGAATGCTTGATCCGGGGCTTGACCTACGGTGCACCGCTGCGCGTGAAAATCCGTTTGGTGATTTTCGATAAGGAAGTGAAAACGCCAACGGTCAAAGACATCCGTGAACAAGAAGTTTACATGGGTGAAATTCCGCTGATGACCGAGAACGGTACGTTCATCATCAACGGCACCGAGCGCGTTATCGTTTCCCAGCTGCACCGTTCGCCAGGCGTGTTCTTCGAGCACGACAAGGGCAAAACCCACAGCTCCGGCAAACTGCTGTTCTCGGCTCGCATTATTCCGTACCGCGGTTCCTGGCTCGATTTCGAATTCGATCCGAAAGACTGCGTGTTTGCTCGTATCGACCGTCGCCGCAAGCTGCCGGTCACGATTCTGCTGCGTGCGTTGGAATACACCAACGAAGAAATGCTCGAGATGTTCTTCGAACACAACCTCGTGCACGTCGGCAAAGATGGTTTCGAGTTGGAGCTGGTGCCGGAGCGTTTGCGTGGTGAAACCGCCGCGTTCGATATCACCGACAACGAAGGCAAGATCATTGTCGAGGCCGGTCGCCGTATCACGGCCCGCCACGTCAACTTGCTGCAGAAAGCGGGTGTCACCGCGTTGTCGATTCCGGATGAATACCTGTTCGACAAAGTGCTGGCGAAACCGGTGATCAACACCAAGACCGGTGAAGTCGTTGCTGAATGCAACGCGCTGCTCAGCAAAGAAATTCTCGGCAAGATCCGCGCCTCGGGCGTCAGCGAATTCCGTACGCTGTACACCAATGATCTGGATCAAGGTCCGTTCATTTCCGACACGCTGCGTATCGACCCAAGCCGCAGCCCACTTGAAGCGCTGGTGGAAATTTATCGGATGATGCGTCCGGGCGAACCGCCGACCAAAGATGCTGCCGAAACACTGTTCAACAGCCTGTTCTTTAGCGAAGACCGCTACGATCTGTCACGCGTTGGCCGCATGAAGTTCAACCGCCGTATCGGTCGCGAAGAACTGACTGGTCCGGGCACGCTCGACAAAGAAGACATTGTCGATGCGCTGCATACGCTGATCGAAATCCGCAACGGCCGTGGTCAGGTCGATGATATCGACCACCTCGGTAACCGTCGTATCCGCTCGGTCGGCGAAATGGCCGAGAACCAGTTCCGTGTTGGCTTGGTGCGTGTTGAGCGCGCCGTCAAAGAGCGCTTGTCGGTCGCCGAAAGCGAAAACCTGATGCCACAGGATTTGATCAACGCCAAACCAGTATCGGCAGCGGTGAAAGAATTCTTCGGCAGCTCGCAGCTGTCGCAGTTCATGGATCAGGTCAACCCGCTGTCGGAAATCACTCACAAGCGTCGCGTATCGGCGCTTGGACCTGGCGGTTTGACCCGTGAGCGCGCCGGCTTCGAAGTGCGTGACGTACACCCGACTCACTACGGTCGCGTCTGCCCAATCGAAACGCCGGAAGGCCCGAACATCGGTCTGATCAACTCCTTGTCGGTCTATGCCCGCACCAACGAATACGGTTTCCTCGAGACGCCGTATCGCAAAGTGATTGATGGCAAAGTCACCAACGAGATTCAGTTCCTGTCTGCCTACGATGAAATGAATTACATCATCGCCCAGGCAAACGCGACAATGAACGAAAAAGGTCAACTGACCGCTGATTTCGTTACCGTCCGCCACCAGGGCGAATTCACGCTGGCGACGCCGGACAAAGTCGATTTCATGGACGTGTCGCCGCAGCAGATCATGTCGGTCGCGGCCTCGTTGGTACCGTTCCTGGAACACAACGACGCCAACCGCGCACTGATGGGCGCGAACATGCAGCGTCAGGCCGTACCAACCCTGCGCGCTGAAAAGCCGCTGGTCGGTACCGGTATGGAGCGTGCGGTCGCCGTTGATTCCGGTGTTGCCGTGATCGCCAAGCGCGGTGGTGTCGTCGATTTCGCCGACGCCAGCCGTATCATCATTCGCGTCAACGACGCCGAAGTCAGCGTCGGTGAGGCTGGTGTCGATCTGTACACGCTGACCAAGTATCAGCGTTCGAACCAGAACACCTGCATCAACCAGCGCGCCATCGTCAAAGTCGGCGATGTCGTGGCCAAAGGCGATGTACTGGCCGACGGTCCGTCAACCGATTTGGGTGAACTGGCTCTGGGCCAGAACATGCAGGTCGCGTTCATGCCGTGGAACGGTTACAACTTCGAAGACTCGATTGTTGTCTCCGAGCGCGTCGTGCAGGAAGACCGTTACACAACGATTCACATTCAGGAACTGTCCTGTATCGCTCGTGACACCAAACTGGGTTCGGAGGAAATCACTTCCGATATTCCTAACGTCGGTGAATCAGCGCTGTCGAAGCTGGACGAAGCCGGCATCGTTTACATCGGTGCCGAAGTGCAGCCGGGCGACATCCTGGTCGGCAAAGTGACGCCGAAAGGCGAAACTCAGCTGACTCCGGAAGAAAAACTGCTGCGCGCGATCTTCGGTGAAAAAGCCTCCGATGTGAAAGACACCTCGCTACGCGTACCTGCCGGTATGGCCGGTACCGTCATCGATGTGCAGGTGTTTACTCGCGATGGCGTCGAGAAAGATTCGCGTGCCGCCGAAATCGAGAAAGCCCAGCTTGACCAAGTCCGGAAAGACTTGCTCGACGAGCAGCGCATTCTCGAAGACAACACCTTTGCGCGTGCCGCCCGTCTGGTGCTTGGTGAAGTGGCCGAAAAAGGCCCGAACAAGCTGAAGAAAGGCACGGCGATCACCGAGGAGTTCCTGAACGAATTGCAGCGCGGTGAAGTGCTGCAGATTCAACTCCGCGATGAAGAAAAGCAACAGCAACTGGAAGCGCTGGCGAACTACGTTGAAGACCAGAAAGAAGTCTTCCACAAGCGTTTCGAGAACAAGAAAGAGAAGATCAAACAGGGTGATGATCTGGCACCGGGCGTGCTGAAAGTCGTCAAGGTCTATCTCGCCGTCAAACGCCGCGTACAGCCAGGCGACAAGATGGCCGGTCGTCACGGTAACAAGGGTGTTATCTCCACCATCGTTCCGGTCGAAGACATGCCGTACATGGCCGATGGCAACACCGTGGATATCGTGCTGAACCCGCTGGGCGTACCGTCCCGTATGAACATCGGTCAGATTCTCGAGACGCACTTGGGCTGGGCCGCGAAAGGCCTTGGCAACAAGCTCGGCGAAATGCTGGAAATCGAACGCGCGAAAGCCGTCAAAGAAATCCGTGCATTCCTCGACGAAGTCTACAACGGTGATTCCGGTCAGAAAGTCGCGCTGAAAGAAATGAGCGATGACGAAGTCATTGAACTGGCCAAGAACCTGAAAGGCGGTGTGCCGATCGCGTCGCCGGTGTTCGACGGCGCTGACGAAGAAGAAATTCGTCGCCTGTTGAAACTGGCGGGTCGCGAAACCCACGGCCAATCGATTCTGTTCGACGGCCGCACCGGTGAACAGTTCGAGCGTCCAGTGACCGTCGGTTACATGTACATGCTGAAGCTGAACCACTTGGTCGACGACAAGATGCATGCCCGTTCGACCGGTTCCTACTCGCTGGTTACGCAGCAGCCGCTGGGTGGTAAAGCCCAGTTCGGTGGTCAGCGTTTCGGGGAGATGGAAGTGTGGGCGCTGGAAGCCTATGGCGCCGCGTACACGCTGCAGGAAATGCTCACGGTCAAGTCAGACGACGTCAACGGCCGTACGCGCATGTACAAAAACATCGTCGATGGTGATCACCGCATGGAGCCCGGCATGCCGGAGTCCTTCAACGTATTGTTGAAAGAAATTCGCTCCCTGGCGATCAACATCGACCTGGAAGACGCGAACTGATAGTGGCGGGGGCGGCATCCACCCTTGATGATGCCGCGTGAGCGTAACGAGATAGATGGTGAATCCATGAAAGACTTGTTGAACCTGTTCAAGCAACAGACCCAGCTCAGCGAATTCGATCGCATTCGTATCGGACTCGCTTCGCCTGATCTGATCCGCTCGTGGTCGTTCGGTGAAGTGAAGAAGCCGGAGACGATCAACTACCGAACGTTCAAACCGGAACGTGACGGTTTGTTCTGCGCGAAAATTTTCGGACCGGTCAAAGATTACGAGTGCTTGTGCGGCAAATACAAACGCCTGAAGCACCGCGGTGTGATCTGCGAAAAGTGTGGCGTTGAAGTCGCGCTGGCAAAAGTGCGCCGTGAGCGCATGGGCCATATCGAACTGGCTTCGCCAGTCGCGCATATTTGGTTCCTGAAATCGCTGCCGAGTCGTATTGGTTTGATTCTGGACATGACGCTGCGTGATATCGAGCGCGTGCTCTACTTTGAATCATTCGTCGTCACCGAGCCGGGCATGACCACGCTCGAGCGCGGCCAGCTGCTGAACGAAGAAGATTACCTGAACGCGCTGGAGGAATTCGGTGACGAATTCGACGCGAAGATGGGTGCCGAAGCGATCTATGAACTGCTGATCAATCTGGACCTGCAGAAAATCGCCGATCAACTGCGTGAAGAAATTCCGCAGACCACATCGGAAACCAAGCTGAAAAAACTCGGCAAACGTTTGAAGCTGGTCGAGGCCTTCCTTGAGTCGGGCAATAAGTCCGAGTGGATGATCATGACCGTGCTGCCAGTGCTGCCCCCGGATCTGCGTCCGCTGGTACCGCTGGATGGCGGCCGCTTCGCGACGTCCGATTTGAACGATCTGTATCGCCGCGTGATCAACCGCAACAACCGTCTGAAGCGCCTGCTTGATCTGAACGCGCCAGACATCATCATCCGCAACGAAAAGCGCATGCTGCAAGAGTCAGTTGACGCGCTGCTGGATAACGGCCGTCGCGGTCGTGCCATCACTGGTTCGAACAAGCGTCCGCTGAAATCCTTGGCCGATATGATCAAGGGCAAACAAGGCCGCTTCCGTCAGAACTTGCTTGGTAAACGCGTCGATTACTCCGGCCGTTCGGTTATCGTCGTTGGCCCGACACTGAAACTGCATCAGTGCGGTCTGCCAAAGAAAATGGCGCTGGAACTGTTCAAGCCGTTTATTTTCGGCAAGCTGGAATTGCGTGGTTTGGCCACGACGATCAAAGCCGCCAAGAAAATGGTTGAGCGCGAAGAGCCGGTGGTTTGGGACATTCTCGAAGAAGTCATTCGCGAACACCCGGTATTGTTGAACCGTGCGCCGACGCTGCACCGTTTGGGTATCCAGGCCTTCGAGCCGGTGCTGATTGAAGGTAAAGCGATTCAGCTGCACCCGCTGGTCTGTACCGCGTATAACGCCGACTTCGACGGTGACCAGATGGCCGTGCACGTGCCGCTGACGCTGGAAGCCCAGTTGGAAGCGCGCGCACTGATGATGTCGACCAACAACGTGTTGTCGCCAGCGAACGGTGACCCAATCATCGTGCCTACCCAGGATGTCGTTCTGGGCCTCTATTACCTGACCCGTGACAAAGTCAACGGCAAAGGTGAAGGCATGGTGTTCGCCGATACCGCCGAAGTCATGCGCGCTTACCGTTCCGGTTCCGTTGAATTGCACTCGCGCATCAAAGTGCGTCTGTACGAAAAAATCAAAGACAAGCTGGGTGGTGTCACCGAGTCAACGAAAGTGCGTGAAACCACCGTTGGCCGCGCCATTCTGTGGGACATCGTGCCGCACGGTCTGCCGTTTGAATTGATCAACCAGCCGTTGACCAAGAAAGCGATTTCGAAACTGTTGAACGAGTGCTATCGCCGTCTCGGACTGAAAGCCTCGGTCATCTTCGCCGACCAGGTCATGTACACCGGCTTTGCTTACGCAACGCGCTCGGGTGCCTCGGTCGGTATCGAAGACATGACGATTCCGGACGAGAAAGTCGAAATTCTGGCTGGCGCCGAAGCCGAAGTAAAAGAGATCGAACAGCAATATGCGGCGGGTCTTGTTACTGCTGGTGAGCGTTACAACAAGGTCGTCGACATTTGGTCGCGCGCCAACGAGCGGGTCTCGAAAGCGCTGATGGACAACCTGTCGTTCGTCGAAGTGAAGAACGCCAAAGGCGAAATGGAGAAACAGAAATCGTTCAACTCCATTTACATGATGGCCGATTCCGGCGCCCGGGGTAGCGCGGCCCAGATTCGTCAGTTGGCCGGTATGCGCGGTCTGATGGCAAAGCCAGACGGCTCGATTATCGAAACGCCAATTACCGCGAACTTCCGCGAAGGTCTGAACGTTATTCAGTACTTTATTTCGACTCACGGTGCCCGTAAGGGTCTGGCTGACACGGCGCTGAAAACCGCGAACTCCGGTTACCTGACTCGCCGTCTGGTTGACGTCGCGCAAGACTTGGTCGTTACCGAAGACGATTGCGGTACCGAGAATGGCCTGACCATGCAGCCGTTGATTCAGGGTGGTGACGTTGTCGAGCCGCTACGCGAGCGTGTGCTCGGCCGCGTGTTGATCGACCACGTTTACAAGCCGGGTAGTGACGACGTGCTGGCCGAAGCCGGCACGCTGCTCGACGAGCGTTGGGTGGATGTGTTGGAAGAAAACAACATCGACCAGGTTGTTGTACGTTCGCCGATTACCTGCGAAACCCGCTACGGTGTTTGCGCCAAGTGCTACGGCCGTGATTTGGCCCGTGGTCACTTGATTAACCACGGCGAAGCGGTTGGTGTTATCGCCGCCCAGTCGATCGGTGAGCCAGGCACGCAGCTGACGATGCGTACCTTCCACATCGGTGGTGCGGCATCGCGTGCTTCCGCCGAAAACAGTGTCCAGGTCAAAAACAACGGCGCTGTGCGTCTGCAAAACGCCAAGCTGGTGCAGAAGAAAGACAACACCTTCGTCACCGTTTCGCGTTCGACCGAAATCACCGTTTACGATGAACACAATCGTGAGCGTGAGCGTTACAAGGTGCCTTACGGCGCCGTGTTGACGGTCAAGGATGGTGGCAAAGTCTCGCGTGGCGACATCGTCGCGACCTGGGATCCGCACACTCACCCGATCATTACCGAGGTGGCCGGCCGCATCAAGTTCATGGACCTGGTCGAAGGCGTTACCTATCAGCGCCTGACCGACGAACTGACCGGTTTGTCGAGCATCGTTGTTACCGACCCGAAACAGCGCGGTCAGAAAGAAATGCGTCCGGCGATCAAACTGGTCGACGAGAAAGGCAAGGATCTGTTGCTGAAGAACACCGACATCGTCGCGCAATACTCGCTGCCAGCTGGTGCGATTATCAACCTCGAAGACGGTGTGGTGGTAGCCGAAGGCGATGCGATTGCGCGTATTCCGATGGAAGGTTCGAAGACCCGCGACATCACCGGTGGTCTGCCGCGCGTTGCCGACTTGTTCGAAGCGCGTAAGCCGAAAGAATCGGCGATTCTGGCCGAGATTTCCGGTGTCGTGTCGTTCGGTAAAGAAACCAAAGGCAAGCGCCGTCTGATCATCACGCCAACCGAAGGTGATGCCTACGAAGAGCTGATTCCGAAGTGGCGCAACATCGGTGTGTTCGAAGGGGAAAGTGTTGAGAAGGGGGATGTCATTTCCGAAGGTCCGGAAAATCCGCACGACATTCTGCGCCTGAAAGGTATCTCGCACCTGGCCTCGTACATCGTCAACGAAGTGCAGGACGTTTACCGACTGCAGGGCGTGAAGATCAACGACAAGCACATCGAAGTCATCGTCCGTCAGATGCTGCGTAAAGCCGTGGTGGTCGATGCCGGTGACAGCAAACTGTTGAAGGGCGAGCAGCTCGACATGGTTCGCATCCTGGAAGAAAACGACAAGCTGAATGCTGGCAACAAAGTGCCGGCGACATTCGAGCGTCAGCTGCTGGGTATCACCAAAGCCAGCTTGCAGACCGAATCGTTCGTTTCGGCGGCCTCGTTCCAGGAAACGACACGCGTGCTGACCGAAGCGGCCGTCTCCGGCAAGGTTGACGATCTGCGCGGTCTGAAAGAGAACGTCATCGTTGGTCGCTTGATTCCAGCCGGCACCGGTTTGGCTTACCACAAGGAACGCCGTCGTCGTCGCCTCGAAGGCTACGACATCGTCGAGCCTGCGGTTTCCGCCACCGACGCCGAGAAGGAACTGCGCGATGCGTTGAGCTCTTCCGAGCAATAATCGCAACGTTTAAAAGAGCCCGCGAAAGCGGGCTTTTTTATGCGCAAAAAAGGGCGCACGCTGCTAATTGATGTGATTGGCAATGAGATATACCTGCGCCGTAATGGATCTTGGTTCCCGCTAGAGTGATTTCGCATATCGCTTGCAGTGCCCAGTTCATCGCAACAGAATGAGCACGTCATGCAAGGACAGTGTGACGCCCGGACGCTGAGTATTACGCCACGTCTCGGTGCATCAGCAGGCAACATCTCTGATGGTACTCACTCCCGAGCACCATCGAGCTGAATGCCAGGAGCATGCCTATGAGTAATCCTTCCTATCTCGTTTACCTGAAAGATCGACAAGGGCGTTCATTTTGCGATCCGGCCTATGATGGTCAGCAGCCGTTACTGGTGCCGGAGCAGGATAAACAGCAAGCCATTGATGCCTTGGAGAGTGCTGGCTTTTCGGTGCAACCACTTGGTGACGCGATGTTGCGTGTGTCAGCGCCTGTCACGTTGTTTCAGCGTCATTTCGGCGACGTTACCCAGCTCGATCAATCTCACCCGTTACTGACTTCCGTACCGGCCAATTGGCAACAATGGATGGCTGGACTCGGCAAGTCATTGAAACCTGAATTTTTCCCGTAGTCTGCCGTGGGATGTCGGCCCGTCGGTGTCAGCCGATGGAGTGTTTTTCGTTTGCAAAGGAGAAGCGAACATGACCACCATTCAATCAGCCAGTGAAACCTTGACCGCCGTGGTTTCGCCTCGTTCACTCGGCCCGTTATCGCTATTTGAAGCGTCTGAGCAGGACATTATTTCCGACCCTTGCAGTTTTTCTTCCTCACCGGAAGATATTCGACATGCCGTCAAGGAGCTGCAGCGATTGGGCTTTAGCGTGCACAGCACTTCAGAAGCAACGATTTCGATTTCCGGCGATAAGCAACTATTCCAGGATGTGTTCTCGCGAAAATTCAAAAAAGAAAAAACGGAAACTGCGCCGGGCGAAGAAACCGAATTTTTCAGTGCAGCGGGTGATAAACCGGTGATGTCTCCGCCAGGAGATTTGGCCAATCTGATCGAAGGCGTGGCGATGGCGAGGCCTCCAACCTATTTTGCTGCCAGCCCGATTCCGCCGTTGGCGCCGATTGCCAACAATGCCTATCGCTATTTGTTTGCACCGGATGATATTGCCGTGATGTTGCGCGCCACGCGCACTCATCGCACCGGTGCCAGTGGTCGTGGCTTGACTGTGGCGATGCCGGACACCGGATTCTACAAACATCCTTTTTACAATCATCACGGTTATCGCACACGCACCGCATTGCTGGCAGCAGGTGCCAGCAATGCCAATGAAGATGGCAATGGTCATGGTACCGGCGAAGCGGCGAATGTCTTTGCCACGGCACCAGATGTGATTTTGCAACCAGTGAAAATGGGCGATCCGATCGATGCGATCAAACTTTCACGCAATAGCGGGGCGAAAGTGATTAGCAATAGCTGGGGTTACAGCGTCGATGTCGGCAACATCAGTTGGGCAACGCTCGATCCGTACTTAAAAGCCCTGGCGCAGGAAATTCAGCTGGCGATCAACGCTGGCATCACCGTTTGTTTTGCTGCGGGTAATGGTCACTACGCGTTCCCGGCCAGCATGCCGAGTGTTATCGCGGTTGGCGGTGTGCACATCAATTATCCGGATCTGACGTTTGAAGCATCAAATTACGCCAGCAGTTTCGCCAGCAAAATCTATCCGGGCCGGAAGGTGCCGGATGTATGCGGTTTGACCGGCAAGAAAGTGATTCACAACGGTGGTGGTTATGCGCCGTCGATCATGTTGCCGGTGCCGCCAAACAGCACGCTCGACAGCATTTGGCCAGCGACCGGCGCAGCTGGTGATGGTTGGGGTATTTTTTCCGGCACGTCGGCGGCGTGTCCGCAAATCGCTGGCATTTGTGCGCTGATGTTGGAAAAAGACGGCACATTGACGCCAGCACAAATCAAAGCCAATTTGAAGCAATCCGCACGCGATGTGCAGGCCGGCAGTACGGCACAGGGTGATGTCGCCGGTGTAGGACCGGATAATGCCACCGGTGCCGGACTCGCCGATGCGAAATGGGCGTATTTGATTTCGATGAGTGGTATCGCTTCGCGGTTCTTCAACGCCACGCAGGCTGACAAGGTCAAGATGCTCAGTGCGGGTGAGCTGCCGCAACTGCCGCCTGAGTTCATGGAGGATTTGATGGAGACCTTGCGTTCGGTTTGATTGGGAAGCCACACAGCCGGCTATAGCCGGCTGTGTGGTGGTTTGAACAATATATTGAGTGAGCAAATTCGCCACTACGAGCGTTGTTCGGAAATATGTCCGAATGAATTTGATGGTATGGACTCCTCCCATCCACGGCATCGAAGTGCCAGACTGAAGTTGAAGTAACGTTTCAGTCACAGAAGGAAGGAGTCCGTTATGAATATTAAGCGCATCGGCATCGACCTGGCAAAGCAGGTTTTCCAACTTCATGCGGTCAATGACCACGACAAACCAGTGATGAACAAACGCCTCAGCCGTCAACAGATGCTGCCGTTCTTCGCCAAGCTGGCCCCGACGCTGATTGGTATGGAAGCCTGTGCGGGTGCGCATTACTGGGCACGCCGGCTGACGAGCCTGGGCCATGTGGTCAAGCTGATGCCGCCGCAGTTCGTCAAACCCTATGTCAAATCCAATAAGAACGATGCCAATGACGCCGAAGCGATTTGTGAAGCGCTGTCACGACCGACGATGCGCTTTGTCACGGTCAAGCCACCGGAGCAACTGGCACTGCAAGCCTTACATCGGGTGCGTCAACGAGTAACCCGCGCCCACCGCGCTCATCAACGAAACCAAAGGGTTATTGGCTGAGCACGGCATTGTCATCTCGACGCATGGCGCCACGGCATTGTGTCGTCAGTTGCCGGCGATTATCGACGAACCGCGCAATGAGCTGTGTCCGTTGATGCGGCAACTGTTGCGTCAGCTTTATGACGAGCTGACGTTCATGAGTGCACAACTCGATGCCCTGACCAAGCAGGTGCTGGCTTGCGTGAAAAACGATGAACGCATTCAGCGACTGCTGGCCATCGAAGGCATTGGCCCCATCAATGCTTCGCATTAGTTGCGCAAGTGGGTGATGCCAAACAATTTCGCAGCGGGCGACAATTTGCCGCGTATTTGGGCTTGGTGCCAACGCAACATTCGAGCGGAGGCAAAGAGCGTCTGGGACGTATCAGCAAGCGCGGAAATCCATTACTGCGAACCTTGCTGATTCACGGCGCCCGAGCGGCGGTAAATGCCAGCCGAAAAAAACACGATGCACGCAGCCTGAACATCCAGGCATTGGAGGCAAGACGCGATACCAATGTCACCACCGTCGCCGTGGCCAACAAAAACGCGCGCATCATCTGGGCGTTGTTGAGCAAAGGCCAGTGTTATCGGAAGAGCAATTAAGCGATAGGAGTTAACCCACCAGAGATTGCCAAGTCATCGAGAATGGCACAACGGTAAGACCGGCACACCATGATGCCGCTAGGTGCGACGGCCTCCTGAACAGGAAAGGCCGCGAATTCGATAGGCACGGTGTGAGCGAAAACCATTATGGCCAGAGCGATTGATACGCTCACCAACAGGTCGGATATACGTTTGCAGTCTCATTCCTTTGTCGCTTTCGACGATGGCTTGCAATAGGGGAGGAGTCCATATACGCACCTACACGGGTTACTCAGAAATACGTGCGAATAAACTCGCACGTATGGCAGGTTCGAATTTATTCGAACAAAAAATGAAACACGCTTCAGCGAACGGTAATGCGTTCGACCAACTCGCGCACATCATCGCGAGTCAGTTGCTCTCCTTCGCTACAACGTTGCCAGCTTTCGATGGCCGCCGACAACAACGTGGCGGCGATGATATGGGAAGGAACGCCGCTGGTTTCCAGCAGCGACACAGTGGTGCGGATCGCTTGCGCGCAATCCTGGTAGTCTACAGTGGACATAAGAACCTCCGGCAAGTACGGCGTGCACGGTGTGCGCTTGCGTCCTCCTGACTACGCGACAAACAGTACAGCAATAAAAGGGCAATTACTTAATATGTAGCAGAGTCCGCATTGACCTGCAAAAGTGTTGGTTGATATCAGCCAATTCATCACAGAAACGCTATTAACCGGTACTTACGGCCATTACTTCAGCACCAGATAACACACCACGCTGACAATCACCGCCATGATCAAATTCAACACGACGCCTTCACGCGCCATCGCTTTTATCGAAATCCGTTCGCTACTGAAAATAATGGAGTTCGGCGCTGTGGCTACCGGCAAACAAAACGCGCAACTGCAACTGATCACGGCGGGAATCATTAACCAGTAAAGCGGTTGATTGGCAGCGACTGCAGCGCTGGCCAGAATGGGCATCAGCAGTGTCGCGGTTGCGGTATTGGAGGTGATTTCGGTCAGGAAGGAAACGACCAGCGCCACCAACAACATTTGCAGCAATAATGGTAACGAGGTCAGTGCCAACAGTGCCTCGCCAATCCAGGCACTCAAGCCGCTGCTGACAAATCCTTTCGCCAGACAGATGCCGCCAGCGAACAACAGCAATACGCCCCAAGGAATGGCGCTGGCTGTTTGCCAATTCAATAATCGTTCGCCCTTGTCATCGGGTACCAAAAACATCAGCACGACACCGAATAGTGCGACCGTCGCGTCACCAACCATCGGTAAATTCAACAGCGCGCTCCAGCCGCCGAACGGCTCCGTACGGGTAATCCATAGCATCGCGATGAAGCCAAAAACGATCAGCACGCGTTTTTCCGCCGCTCTCCAGGGACCAACGACTGGTAACTCCAGCGGTGTTTGCAAACGGACATGGCGGGTCAGCCACCAGGCCATGGCCGGCACGCCGAGCAGTACAATGGGCACACCAACACTCATCCAGCGCAGAAAACCGAATTCCTCACCGGAGAAGGTTTCGTAAACGGAAGCAAAGATGACGTTTGGCGGTGTTCCAATCAGTGTCGCGACTCCGCCAAGTGAAGCCGCGTAGGCGAGCCCAAGCAGTAAGGCGCGCTGAAAATACTTGTCCGGACAGCGCTGCACCAAGGCCATTGCCACCGGCAACAGTGCCAACACCGAGGCGGTATTGGAAATCCACATCGACATCGCCGCGACGCTGATCATGAAAGCCAACACCATCGCGCGGCCATTCTGGGCGCCGATGCGGTGAATCAGCGTCAGCGCGAAGCGCTCATGCACGCCGCTCTGCTCGATACCGCGCGCGAGCATGAAGGCGCCCATCAGCAGTACGATGACGTGATCGCCGAGTGCGGCGCTGGCCTGCTTGTAATCGATGATGCCGCCGGCCGGCAGCAGCACAAAGGGTAGCAGTGAGGTGACAGGTATCGGCAGCGCTTCGCTAATCCACCACCAGGCCGTCAGCAGCGTCACGGCTGCGGTCCAGGCAATCGGATGGCCCACGTTGGCCTGTTGCAACAGCACATAGCCAATCAGCGCCGCCACTGGCGCCAGTACGCGATGAGAAAACACTGGCATGTTCGTCCGTGTTATGGTTTTTGCGCAGAGTGCCGAGCGATAACGGTCAGGTCAAGTCGCGATGCTGCCAGCCGCTTGTTAAGATTGCGCGCGTCACACCGAACCGGCGTGACGCTTTGTGGAGCAACGAGGAATTCAACGGATGCAGCAAGCGCCTCTGGATATCTTGCGTCAGGTATTCGGCTATCAACAATTTCGTGGTGAACAGGCGGCGATCATCGACTCGGTTTGCGCCGGTCACGATACGCTGGTGCTGATGCCGACCGGCGGCGGTAAATCGCTGTGCTACCAAATACCGGCACTGGTACGCGATGGTATTGCCATCATCATTTCGCCGCTGATTGCCTTGATGCAGGATCAGGTCGCGGCGTTGCGCGAATACGGGGTTGCCGCCGCGATGCTCAATTCCGGCTTGAGCAGCGAAGCGCAACGCGACATCGAGCAGCAACTGCGCGCAGGCCAATTGAAATTGCTATACGTCGCTCCAGAACGTTTGTTGTTGCCACGCACGCTGGAGCTGCTGCAGTCCTTGCAGCAACGCCATGGCTTGGCCTTGTTTGCCATTGATGAAGCGCACTGCGTTTCTGCCTGGGGCCATGATTTCCGGCCGGAATATCTGCAGCTGTCGGTGCTGGCCGAACAATTTCCACAGGTGCCGCGTATCGCGTTGACCGCTACGGCGGATGCGCGCACTCGACACGATATTGAGCAGCGCCTAGCGCTGATCAACGCCAACATTTTTATCGCCGGTTTCGATCGACCGAACATCCGTTATCAGATTCAACTGAAACAACAGGCGCGGCAACAATTGCTTGGTTTTCTGCGTCGTGAGCAACAGGGCCAATCGGGCATTGTCTATTGCCTGTCGCGCAATAAAGTCGAAGAAACCGCCAGTTGGTTACGAGAACAAGGCTTTCATGCGCTCGCTTATCACGCTGGCTTGAGCGCCGAGCTGCGAGCCCAGAATCAGCACGCGTTTTTGCATGACGATAACGTGATCATGGTCGCCACCGTGGCGTTCGGTATGGGTATCGACAAACCCGATGTGCGTTTCGTCGCCCATCTCGATATGCCGCGCAGCATCGAAGCGTATTATCAGGAAACCGGACGCGCTGGCCGTGATGGTTTGCCAGCGGTAGCCTGGATGGTGTATGGCCTGCAAGATGCCATCACGCTGCAAAAAATGCTCGGCCAATCCGAAGCCGACGAACAGCAAAAACGGATCGAGAAAAACCGTTTGGAAACGATGCTTGGGCTGTGCGAAACAACGCAGTGCCGACGCCAGGTGTTGCTGAATTATTTTGACGGCGAGCAGCACCCACGATGTGGCAATTGCGATAACTGCCTGGAGCCGCCGCAAACCTTTGATGGCACGACACTGGCGCAAAAAGCGCTGTCCTGTATTTACCGTACCGGTCAACGTTTCGGTGTCGGTTATCTGATTGATGTGCTGCGCGGCGCTGACAATGATCGCATCAAGCAATGGCAGCACGAGCAGCTGTCGGTGTTTGGCATTGGCGGCGATACGCCGGTGGCGCAATGGCAATCGGTATTCCGGCAATTGATCAGTCGCGGTTTGGTGCTGGTCGATCACGAACGTTATGGCGCGCTGCGCTTGCATGAAACCGCCCGGCCGGTATTGCGCGGCGAACAGACGCTGATGTTGCGTACTGAACAAACCACTGCGGAGAAGCGGGCGGCAAAGGCCAAAGCCCGCAGCAAGCATTTTATCGACAGCGCCGATCAACCATTGTGGGAAGCATTGCGCGCCAAGCGCCGCGAGCTGGCTGACGAACACGATGTGCCGCCGTACGTGATTTTCCACGATGCAACGCTGCTGGCGATGCTCGAGCGCAAGCCGCAATCGATGCGGGAAATGGCTGAAATCAGCGGTATTGGCCAGCATAAACTGGAAAGCTATGGCGAAGCGTTTCTCGAGGTGATCTGGGAATTCGATCAGGCTTGACAATTTAGCAAACTTTTACGTGTTGCCGGTTATCAATCTGGGCCATACTCTTCTGTCGCCGCCCTCCCGGGCCATGTCACCACATTGACCGTAAAAACTGAAATCAAGGAGTGTTTCCATGAATAAAGCCGTCGTGACCCTGGCGCTTTCCTGCGCGCTAGCCCACGCTGCCATTGCCGAAGAGCTGAGCGCATCCAGTCGTTACCTGATTCAACAAATCGAGCAGGGCGGGCCAGTCAGTATCCGCCAGGCCGCGCAAACCATTGAACGCAGTGGTGAGCGCGATACCCGTGTGCTCGACGCACTGGCCGAAGCGATGCTGCAGAACTATCAAATCGTCAACAACACCAATACCGACGCGATGGCCTGGGCCTGCAAAGGGTTGGCCTCGTCCGGCAACAAACGCTACTACACGGCGGTCAAGCAAGTGGCGGATTTCGACAACCGCAAACTGCGCAAGCACTGCGAACGGGCAGCGGAAAACCTCGGCGGCCCGGAAGGTGAGCAATATGCCCAGGGCATGGTGTCGCTGAACACGACAACCGCTGCCCAAGCAGCGACCAGCAAGCCCGCAGCCAACGCGCAAAGCAAGCCTGCGACGGGTGGCGAAGCGAAATTTTCCCCGATTACCGAAGTAAAGGCTGGCATGAGCATGGAACAGGCTTATGCGGTAGCCGGCCATCCGACTTCCACGACGACCTACGAAACCGGCAAGCGCTGGGTGCCGTTCAACTTCAAAGGCGGTGATATCGCCCGTACCGCTGCGCTGTACAAAGGCCAGGGCCGCATCGTGTTTTCCAATAACAGTGCCTACTCGTCAGGCATGAGCGTATTGGAAGTGATTGTTGACCCGAACGAGAAAGGGTATCCGTAATCGTTTCTGAGCAATAAGAAAATGGCAGCGCTTGGCTGCCATTTTTTATTCGTGGTGGTTTACTGCGCGCGCCAGACCTTGCGGGCAAACCAGGCGACCAGCAAACCGAACGCCAACAAACCAGCGAGCTCCACCAGCAACGGTCCGCCGAGCCAGCCGGTACCAATTCCGGCCGGCTTTTTGCCTTCGATAAACGCTGCCGCGGCGATACCGACGCCAAGCAAACCTTCGCCGCCGACAAAACCGGAGCCGAGCAGCACACCGGTTTCGCGTCGCGATTCGGTTTTCTCGCGCGCCGCTTTCGCGCGCTCGACCCAGAGGCGAATCAAGCCGCCAACGAAAATCGGCGTCATTGTCGATACCGGCAGATAAACGCCGACAGCGAACGGCAGTGAAGGGATTTTCACCAGCTCACAAAGAATCGCGATGCCAACACCAATGGCGACAAATCCCCACGGCAGGTTTTGATCGAGCACGCCATCAATGACCAGCTTCATCAGCGTCGCCTGCGGTGCCGGCAATTCCGAAGTGCCAAAACCAAATGTTTCGGCCAGCAGTAGCACAGCCAAGCAGACGAAGGTCGCTGAAGTCAGCACGCCGATCAATTCGGCCGTTTGCTGATTGCGCGGTGTCGCACCAAGCAGATAGCCGGTTTTCAAATCCTGCGAGGTGTCTCCGGCAATCGAGGCGGCAATCGCTACCACACAGCCGACAATCAACGCCGCCGCCTTGCCGCTGGTATCGGTCCAGCCGAACAGTAAAAACACGCCAGCGGTGCCGAGCAGCGCCGCAATGGTCATGCCGCTGGTTGGGTTGCTGGTGACGCCGACCAAACCGACGATGCGTGAAGCGACAGTGACGAAAAAGAACGCAAACAGAATGACGCAGAACGCGGCGATCGAACGGGTGAAGACATCGCCGACCTGTTCAAAAGCAAATGGCGTAATCGCCAGAATCAGGGCAATGACCAGCGCACCGATGCCGACCGTTTTCAATGGCAGATCGCGCTCGGTGCGTTCGATCTCCACCGGCTCGTTGCTGGTGGCGCGCTCTTCAATTTCCTTGGCGCCAATCTTGAAGCTTTGAATCATCACCGGAATGCTGCGGGCCAGCGTAATGATGCCAGCAGTGGCAACGGCACCAGCACCGATATAACGCACATAACGGCTCCAGATTTCACTGGCGCTCATGGCGCTGATGGTCTTGATCGTCTCCGGGAACAGCGGTGCGGTTTGCGCTTCGCCCCAGGTGGCGATAATCGGAATAATCACCAGCCAGGACAGCAGGCCGCCACCGACCATGATCGCGGCCACTTTCGGGCCGAGAATGAAGCCAACACCGAACAGTGCCGGCGATAAATCCATGCCGACTTCGCCTTTTTTCAGAAACGGAATTTTCGCGACGATTTCGGTTGGAATGACTTTCGCCCACGAGGTCAGCGCCTTGAACAAGGCGCCAACACCGATGCCGAAGAAAATGAATTTGGCGCGACCGCCGCCGACTTCGCTGGCGACCAATACTTCGGCGCAGGCGGTACCCTCCGGATATGGCAGCGTGCCGTGTTCACGCTGAATCAAAAAGCGGCGCAGCGGAATCATGAACAACACGCCGAGCAGACCGCCGCACATTGCCAGCATGGTCATTTGCACCAGCGACGGTGGAGCGCCCCACATGAACAGCGCCGGCAACGTGAAAATCACACCGCTGGCGACCGAGCTCGACGCCGAGCCAGTGGTTTGCGCGATATTGGTTTCCAGAATGCTGTTCTTGATATTGAAGCGCGACAGAATCCGGAACACCGCCACGGCCATGACCGCGACCGGGATTGATGTGGAAATGGTCAGGCCGGCGCGTAAGCCCAGATAGGCGTTGGCGGCACCGAAAACAATACCGAACAGAATGCCGAGCAACACCGCTTTAATCGTGAATTCCGGCAACTGCTCATTGCTGGCGACATACGGTTGATATTTCTCGGTTTCGGTATCAGGTAAATAAGCGCGCTTGTCGAGACCTCGGGGTTGATTCATGACCCTCTTCTCCGTTGTTGAACCACAAAAACGGCCCTAGCCTAGCAGAAGGGGGCGAAGGGCCAAAGCAAAAGCGGCCCGAATGGGCCGCTTGCCAGTGCTCGCGCGGTTAACGACAGGGAGCGGGCAAATAGCTGGCACTGATGCTGGTTTTGTTTTCACCAGCGGCCAGCATGCCTTCCGGGATTTGGCCATTGCCGCAGACCCAGGAGATCGGACTGGCCGGGCTGCCTTTGACGTACAGCGGGCGAATGCTGAGGATTTGCCCTTTCATGTTTTCCGGCACGAAGTTGCCGAGCGTGACCTGTAACGCGCCTTGTTCAACGGCAATGGCGCTGACGTAATTACCGATCAGCAGATTCGGTGCTGGTGCGCCGGCTTCATCATTGTCTTTCGGAAAACGGTGGTGGCTTTCGTAATACAGTTTGATTTCATCTTTCAATTCATTACCGAGATTGATCGCCTCGGCAATTTTCGCGCGCACCGTGTAGCTCTGGTAAGCCGGCAGTGCCACGGCGGCCAGAATGCCGATAATTGAGACAACGATCATCAGTTCGATAAGCGTGAAGCCTTTGCTCATTTTCATACCAGTTTTCCTATATTGAAGATCAGTTCGTATGCGCCAATCATCAGTGCCGCGATTAACACCCAACAGCAGGCGATCAGCAATTTGCTGATCCGGTTAAATCGTTGACGCAACGGTCGGGCCAGCGCTTCGGCCGGCGATTGCAGAATTCGGTCAAGCGTGGCATCGGCATGCCCAAGCGTTTGCGCCAACGCATATTCCTGCAGGTGTTCAGCGCTGAACACGGCTTCTTTCGGCGCAGTGTTTTGGCTCGAAAACAACAGCCGGGCAAAATCGGACAGCCCCGGCAGCAACAGAAACAAACCGCGGTTTGTTGCGCCCGGTTCTCGCAACTGGCGTTTGAAACCGACACGCAATTGCCAGCCAAAAAACAGCAACGCGGCGACTGCCGCCAGTAACACGGCGGCGATCAGCCAGCCCAGCACGGGGTGATGCTGCAGATCGAACAGCCATTGGCTCAGGGTCGGCAGATGCGCACGCGCGCTTTCCGATTGATACATCTCCATCAGGCCGGGCACGACGTAGATGCTCCAAATCCAAAACGTCATGGAAAAAATGACAAGCAGTACCAATGGGTAAGCGAGCAATGGCTCGGTCTGTTCGCGAATGACGGCACAGACTTGCTGCCATTTGCTCACGCGCATCTCAAAACGTTTCAACGCCTCTGGCAGCGACAGGCCTTGCTTCATCTGCTGATGAACAAATTGCAGCGCCGGATCGGTGCTGCTGGGGCTACTGGCCGACAGTAACGGTTGCAGACTGCGATACTGCTGATCACTGAGTTGGGATTGCAGCCGGCTCAGGACTTTTTCAGCACTGTGGTCGTTGCCAATGCCGTCTGACCAGAGCAACAACAGTTGCGCCGTGGTCAGCTTCGGTAGATCAGTTTTAGTCATGGGTTCTCCGACAACTGGCGGGTAAAAAGTAAGCTTCTGCCGCACTCATCGCTGGCGTTTTCGAGGAAATGGAATCGGGAAACGGGTTGCTGCCGCATTGCCACACTATGGTGGCCGCAGCGGGTGAGCTGGTGCCGGCACGCATCAGGAATTCCTGCGCTCCAAATGGCGTAGCGTGCAGAAAATCTTCGGCCAGATTGGGGTAGGGCGAGTCGATTGGCTGGGAATCAATCCGGACCAAAACGGCGTCTTCGTGCAGGCGGATTTGTGGCTGGTGAAACGTTTGGCCTAGTGACTCGAGCGCTGCGGCATCCTGCCCGGGAAATCGATGGTGCCAGGCGTACTCGGTCATCATCGTCGTGCGGCCTTCCTGCCAGCCGCTGAATACGTTGATGATCTGCGCCCTTAACCGATATTCCGGCACTGCCAACAGGCCGATACCTGCCAGTGTCAGTATCAACATCAATGTAAATGGCAGTTCCCAGGCCCACCAACTTTTCAATGACATCAGAAAAGTTCCTTGTTCTTTGTTTGTCGCTTCTTGCGCCGGCGCATTCTAGCTGGAAGTCTGCACTGATCGTCAACTGAATGTCACATTCTGCGATTACCGTGTGGGCCGAGCCGTTCATTGGTGTTTGCCGATGCGGTTGGTTTAGACAGGGTTCAAGGGTTATGAGTCAGCGCAAATCCATTCGGTCGGTCTTCACCGACTCATTCATTACTTATCTGGTGTTGGTGTTGAGTGTCGTGTTGCTGCTCAGTGCTTGCGATTCGGGCTCGGCAGTGCGGGCGCCCAGCGGGGGCGGGGCGCCCGCACTGTCTTTGCCGGAGGTGGCGCCCGAGTTGCGTCTGTTTGGCAAAACCGATCGCGAAATCAATGAAGAAGCACCCGTACCGGCGCAGTGCTACACCCGCACCGAAGGTGTGCACAATCCTTGTTATGTCTGTCATCAGGTATACACCGCCGAAACCGACAAGCCGCGCATGAACAAACTCGATGATGGTGGCTTGCAAGGGGTTTATCTGTTCTCCGATGTCGGCATGGAGAATCATTGGAAAAATCTGTTCATCGACAAGCGTGAATGGGCCGCCCAGATTTCCGATGAGACGATTCTGGCCTACATCAATCAGGACAATTACCAGGCGCTGCCGGAGCGCCTGCGTCAGCAAAACTGGCAGGGTTTTGTGCCGGACCTCAATCATTTTGCCGAACCGGAAAAAGCGTTTGATGAGCAAGGCTTGGCGCGTGATGGCAGTGGCTGGGTGGCGTTCAATTACAAACCGTTTCCGAGCACCTTCTGGCCGACCAATGGCTCCACCGATGATGTACTGATCCGCTTGCCGGAAGCCTTCCGCCAGCACAATGGTAAGTTTGACTGGTTGATGTACCAGCTTAATCTGTCGTTGCTGGAAATGAATATCAAGCAACTCGATTCCATTCGCATTCCAGTGGTTGATGAACAACATTATGGCGTTGATCTGAATGGTGATGGCGCGCTTGCCGAGACAACGAATCTGGTGTCTCATCAGCATTATCTTGGTGATGCCAAGCAGATCGCGGTGGTCACTCAACAATTCCCTGAAGGCGCTGAGTTCATGCATTCGGTGCGCTATCTTGGCATTGATGCGAATGGCGAAACGGTGGTGCCGCCACGGATGAAAGAGCTGCGCTACATGAAGAAAGTGCGCAGTCTGAGCGCCGATGATTTGGACAATCGCTATCGTCGCGAGCGCAAAGAAAAATCCACCGGTGAGCTGCCGTATTTTGTCGACTATCGCGAGCTCGGCATGGAAAACGGCATGGGTTGGCTGCTGCAAGGATTCATTGAGGATTATGACGGCGAGCTGCGGCCACAGTCGCATGAGGAAACCTTTGCTTGCATGGGCTGCCATGCGGCGATTGGTACCACCATCGATCAAACGTTTTCGTTTGCCCGCAAGATCACTGGCCCGGAGGGTTTTGGCTATATCAATCTGCGTGGCATGAAAGATGCGCCATCGATCGCTGAGTCCGGTGGCGAAATACTCAACTATCTGAAACGCGCAGCCGGCGGCAATGAGTTCCGAGAGAATGATGAAATGCGCGCACGTTGGTATCGTGCCGACGGCAGCGTCGATGAAGAAAACGTCAAAGCGGCCGATGTGTTTACGCTGCTGACACCGTCGCGGGAACGGGCTTTGCTATTGAACAAGGCGTATACCTATCTGGTTCGTCATCAGAGCTACGTCAATGGCCGTGACATCACGGTTGCTGGCGCCAAGAATGTCTACGACGCCATTGTTGATGACATTCCGCCGTTGCAACCGGAGAGCCGTTTTTTTGGTTGGGATCTGCGCCTGGATTGGAGCGAATCACCCGCTGCCGTTGCAGAAAAATAGCGAGAAAAAATTGATAAAAAGGCGCTGCTTTAGTCAGCGTTTTTTTCACTGAAAAAAATCTTTCACGGTATTTGTCATGCGGTCGTCACGATTCTGCAACCAAATTCGGTTCTCCTATTGTCCTGCCTCGAATGTGGTAGCTTTTGAAAGGACGAGAACATGTTACAAGTAAAACCGAAATCCATTGCTGTAGCCGTGCTGACGGCGCTGTTGCTGGCTTCCTGTGCTGATGATGGACGAGATGGCGTTGATGGCGCAAACGGCTCTGACGGTGCGCCGGGTACCGATGGTCAGGATCTGACCCCTGTTGCCAAGTTGACCCGCCTGGCGACCGTGCCGCTGGGTGCGGAAATCACCGGTTTGTTCAAAACCGATAACGGCGAACTGTTCTTCAACGTGCAGCATCCTTCCGACTCGCTGCCGGCACCGGAAAATGATGCTGCTGTCGGGATTTGGAAAGGGCTGGATCTGGATGCACTGAATCCGCGTATCACCGACTTGTCGGTGCCTACGACCACAGCCGAAAAACAAATGGTTCGCGTTGTTGATGGCGAATATCAAGTGTTGGGCCGCGCCGGTGACACGTATGGCGGCGCGCTGGCATTCGGCCTTGGCGCCATTGTCAAAGCGGACGGCTCGCAAGATCTGAAAGCTTCGCAAGATCCAGACTTCAACGCGTTCATTTCCACATCGGTTGATGGCTCGCAAGGCATGTTGTTCACGGCCTGGGAAGATCGTCCGGGTGCGATGTCGCGCTTGACGCTGGCCCGTGCTGCCGATGGCAACTGGTCAGTCACCGATGCCAAGAATATCGATTTTGCGTCGGTGCAGGGCACGCTGATCAACTGCTTCGGTACCTTGTCGCCATGGGGCACACCGCTGACCTCGGAAGAAAACTACGAAGCCGAAAATACCGTGCGTTGGAATGATGCCACGTATTCCACCGGTTACCCGAACAATGCCGATATCGATCGCCTGACCGATTACCTTGGCGGCCAATTCCCGAACCCGTATCGTTACGGCTATATCGTCGAAATCACCAACCCGACCTCGGCTACGCCCGTGCCGGTCAAGCACTTCACGCTCGGCCGTATGGCGCATGAAAACGCTGTCGTGATGCCGGACTTGAAAACCGTTTATCTGACCGATGATGGCTCACGTAAAGGCTTTTTCAAATTCGTTGCCGATAACAAAGGCGATTTGTCGGCCGGTACGCTGTACGCCGCGAAAGTGAAACAGGACGCGACCAAAGACGCCGCGAAAGCCGGTTTCAATATCGAGTGGATCGAACTGGCGCATGCGACCAATGCGGAACTGGAAACCTGGATTGCCAGCTATGATGGTATCGACCGTGGCGATTATGTTGATGGTTCAACCAGCTACGTCACCGACGCGGAAATCACCACCTGGGCAGCCGGCGGCGGCGCCGATGATCGTTACGCCTTTATCGAAACCTTACGCGCGGCGAAAGCCAAAGGGGCGACCGTCGAGTTCAACAAGATGGAAGGCATCAATATCCACTTCAACGGTGTTGCCAACAACTCGATTCCGTTTATGTATGTGGCAATGTCGGCCATTGATGGCGCGATGGCCGATACCTCGGGTGATATTCAGCTGAATGGCAATAAGTGTGGTGCGGTTTACCGTCTCGGTGTGCACGCCGATTACAACGTGACCCGGATGGATCCGGTGGTCGTTGGTGGTCCTTATGACGGCACGCTGACCGTCAATAAATGCAGTGTCGATGGCATCTCCAACCCGGATAACCTGGTGGTGCTGAACGATGGTCGCGTAATCATCGGTGAAGATTCCGGCCTGCATGAAAACAACATGATTTGGGTCTACAACCCGAAAGGTGAGTAATCCGAAAAGTTGTTTTTGAAGTAAACATAGCGCCGGCGAAAGCCGGCGTTATGTTTTGCGCAAATCCGGAATGGCTTGCATCGCTTTCGAGCTGTAGATCTGCTGCTTGGCTGCTTGATTGAACGCGACATACTCCATGGCAATGGCCACTTTCTCGGCCGGAATACTGCGCCAGGCTTCTGGCAGCATCCAGGCAAACCATAAGGCAAGGCGTTCGCCCAAACGAAATTCTTTGCGCTTTCCCGACAACAATGACGGTCGGAAAATCGATAATTTCGGCAACGGCATTTGCAGTAACGCCTGCTCCATTTCGCCTTTGACCCGGTTGTAGAAAACACTGGAACTCGGATCGGCGCCCAATGCGCTGATCACCAGAAAATGCGCCTGATAATGGGCAGCGGCCATTGCCGCCTCGACCACCAGCGTGTAATCGACCCAACGAAACGCCTGTTTGCTGCCGGCTTTCTTTTTGGTGGTGCCAAGACAGCAGTAGACATGGTCAGTCTGCAAGGCCGGCAACCAGTCATTCTTGTCGAACTGGGTGTAAACCAGATGCAGCTTGTGATGCGAAGGCAGCGAGGTGCCGGAGCGCACGACGGCCGTGACGCGCCAGTAGCGCTCGTCATGCAGCAATCGGTCGATCAACGCTCGGCCGACCAGACCGGTGGCACCCAAGACAGTCGCCGTTTTTTTGGTTTCCATGGCGCACTCCTGCGCGGATTGCGGGCGAACCTGACCATAAAGCCGAAGCGCGATATTGGCAATAGCCGGCAACACCAACCAACGGCCAGGTCAACCGAAAACGGGTTCAGGCGTTGATGACGGTGTACGACCATTTTTGGTCCTGTCAGGAGGAAACCCAAATGAACCGTCTCACTTCACGCTGGCTCGCACTCGCCGCCAGTCTCGCCATGCTGAGCGCCTGTGGCGGCGGCAGCAGCAGCGAAACCGCAGCAACGCCGCCACCGAACTCGGCCGCGCCGCCATGCGAAACCACCGACAACGAACCAAACCCCAATGATGATCAATGCGGCGTTGTGGCAGTAAGTTTCACCGATGCCGATGGTGATTTTTTGAGTTACAGCGTTGATGTCATGGCGCTGCGGCTGGAACGCGCCGATGGCAGCAAGGTTGAGTTGTTGCCGACCCAGACCCGGGTTGATTTTGCTCAGTACGTTGAGTTGAGTGAACTGGTCACCTCGGCCGTGGTGCCGAATGGCCGTTATGTCAGAGGCGAAATCACTTTAAATTACGCCGGCGCTGACGTGCAGGTGGAAAAGGATGGCGTCGCGCAAGTCGCAACGGTTGTCGATGAAAGCGGCGCGCCGCTGAGCCAATTTACGCTGGCGATCAATCTTGATTCCCGAGGCATCGTTATCGCACCGGGGGTGCCGGCCTTTGTGCAAATCGATTTTGATTTGGCCGCATCACACGAGGTGGATCTCGACGCCACGCCAATCACCGCGATCGCCCGGCCGGTGCTGCTTGGTTCGCCGGAATTGATCGATGATCGCGATTTCCGCGTGCGCGGCCCAATGCTGGAAGTCAACAGCAATGAATCCTACTATCGGATTGCGCTGCGGCCGTTTCAGGATCGCAGTGCTCGGCGTGGCAGTGCCCGGGTCTATGTCGATCAGGACACCCATTTCCTGGTCAATGGCGAATCCCTGCAGGGTAGCGCAGGCTTGCAGGCGATGAGCGCGCTGCCGGCCGGCACGGCAACGGTCGCATTCGGCACTTATGTACGCGCCGATCATAAATTCACCGCTGCTGAAGTGCGGGTCGGTGACAGCGTGCCCGGTGGTGACAAGGATGGCTTGCATGGCGTGGTTGTCGCGCGCAGCGGCAATGTGCTGACCGTCAAAGGCGCCAGTCTGGATCGGGATGGCAGCGCGACATTCCGCGATACCATCACCGTGACACTCGATGAAGAAACCAAAGTCTACAAACCACGTCTTGGTCGTGATGATCAAGGCCTGGCAGCGATATCGGTTGGTCAACGGATTCGCGCACTTGGCGAAGTCAGTGTCGATAGCAGCAGCGAAACGCAATTCAGCGCTGATATCGTGTTGCTGCAGTTGTCGTCAGCTGCCGGTAGTGTCAATCAGCAATTGCTTGGTGAACTGACCATCGACTTGCAGGCAATGAGTGGTGTTCGCGCCAGTGCATTCGATTTTGCCGGCACAGGAATTGACAGCGCCAATGATGCCGACCCGGAGAACTATCAAATCGCGACGCCAAACAGCTTTGTGCTTGAGCATGATGTCGGCGCACCGGTACGCGCCCGCGGTTATGTCAGCGCCTTTGGCAGTGCACCGGCCGATTTCAATGCCGTGTCGATTAGCAACTACGAAGACAGCAAAGCCAAGCTAGTTGTTGGCTTCGGTGAAGCCGGCAGCACGACACCATTTGTCAGTGCTACTGAAACAGGTCTGGTTATGGATTTGCAGGACGATCAACTCGGCAACGTTCATCATCTGCTGCAAGCCGGTATCCGCGTTGATCTGCTGAGTCTGGCTGCATCGCCGATGCTGGTGCCGCCAAGTGATGGCCGCGATATCTACGCAATTCGTTCAGACGCGAATGTGCAGATGTTTGACAATTACACAAGCTTCCTGGCCAGCCTGAATAGCCGGCTCGGCAACGGCGAAACCGTCAACGGTTTCTACGCCCAGGGCGGTTATCGCAGCGATGCCAATCAGTTCGTCATGCGTATCGTCGTGGTTCAAATGTGACCGGTAGCAAAAGCAAAACGCTACAGCGTGAAAAAGAAAAAGGGGCGAATAAATCGCCCCTTTTTCTACCAGATAGAAACTTACCAGATTTTGACCCGCTGTTCCGGCGGCAGGTACAGCTTGTCACCTTCCTTGATCCCGAACGCGGCGTAAAACTCCGGCATGTTCGCGACGATGCCGTTGCAGCGGTATTCGCTCGGCGAATGCGAGTCGGTGACCAGACGTTGCAGCAGTTCTTCATCACGGTATTTGCGAGCCCAGACTTGCGCCCAGCCCATGAAGAAACGCTGGTCGCCAGTCAAGCCGTCCATTTCCGGCGCCGGTTGGCCGTTCAGCGACAACTGATAGGCTTTATAGGCAATGGTCAGGCCACCGAGATCGCCGATGTTCTCTCCGAGGGTCAGCTTACCATTGACGTTTTTGCCCGGCAGCGGTTCGAACTTGTTGTATTGCTCGACCAATACCGCTGTGCGCTTCTCGAACTCGGCGCGATCAGTATCGGTCCACCAGTTACGCAGGTTGCCGTCGCCGTCGTACTGCGAACCGGAATCATCGAAGCCGTGGCCGATTTCGTGGCCAATGACAGCACCGATACCACCGTAGTTGACGGCATCGTCCGCTGCCAGGTTGAAGAACGGCGGTTGCAGAATGGCAGCCGGGAACACAATTTCATTGGCGACCGGGTTGTAGTAAGCATTGACCGTTTGCGGGGTCATGAACCATTCGCTGCGATCGATCGGCTTGCCGAGTTTGTTCAGGTTGCGGTTGTACTCAAATTCGGTGGCGCGCAGGGCGTTACCGAACAGATCGTCGCCTTTGATTTCCAGCGCGCTGTAATCACGCCACTTGTCCGGATAACCGATCTTGTAGGTGAACTTCGACAGCTTTTCGCGTGCGGCTTTCTTGGTGTCGTCGGTCATCCACTCGAGACCGTCGATACCCTGACCGAACGCGAGCAGCAGGTTCTGCACCAGCTTTTCCATACGGGCTTTGGCTTCCGGCGGGAAATGCTTCTCGACATAGATCTTGCCGACCGCTTCGCCGATCACGTCATCGGTGAACTGCACGGCGCGCTTCCAGCGTTCCTGCTGCTGTTCCACACCACGCAGGGTTTTGCTGTAGAAGTTGAAATGCGCTTCGTCGAAGGCTTTGCTCAGCAGCGGTGCGGCGCCGGAAACGATTTGGTATTTCGCGTATAGCTTCCAATCATCGAGCGACACGGTTTTCAGTGCTTCACCCATCGCCGTGACATAGCTCGGCTGATAAACGATCACTTCTTTTTCGTTGCCAAGACCAAGGGCGTTGACCCAATTGCCCCAGTTGACGTCGCCACTCATTTCATTGAGCTTGGCGATTTCCACTTTGTTGTAGGTTTTCACCGGGTCGCGGTTGTCGACACGAGCCCAGTGGCCGTTCGCCAGTTTTTCCTCGACGGCATAGACTTTTTTTGCCGCTTCTGCCGGCTTGTCGAAGCCCGCCAGCGTCATCATCGTTTCGATGTGTTTCAGGTACGCATCGCGAATGTTTTTGCTTTTCTCGTCATCTTTGAAATAGAAATCGCGATCCGGCAGACCGATACCGCTCTGGTAAAAGTACGCGGCATAGCGGGTGGCGTCTTTCTTGTCCTGGTTGATGAACATGACCAGTGGTGTGCGTACACCGGCGCGGCTGGCGTTACCAAACCAGGCGACCAGCTCGTTCTTGTCTTTCAGCGCGTCGACTTCAGCCAGATGCGGTTTGATTGGCTCCATGCCGCGCTGCTCCAGCAACTCGGTATTCATGAAGCTGTTGTAGAAATCACCGACTTTCTGGCGCTCGCTGCCGGCTTCGGCATTAGCTTTGGCGCTTTCTTCGATAATGGCGCGCAGTTGCACTTCGGCATCATCGGCAAGCTTGGTGAACGAGCCGTAATTGGATTTGTCAGCCGGGATCACGGTGTGCTCCAGCCAGTGGCCGTTAACGTGACGGTACAGGTCATCCTGGGCACGCACCGCCTTGTCGATATTGCTGAACTCGATACCGGACAGCAGGGTTTTCTGCACCTGTTCGGTGGCCGCTGGTGTCGTGTCCTGCTGTGTCGCGTTCTCGGAATTGCAGGCGGCCAGTACTGCGGCAGCCAATGCTGTCAAAAGCATTTTCTTCATGGATGAGTTTCCCCCGTTTTATTCCAGGCAAATTGGTCTGAATGTCGCCAAGTATGATGTCGTAATACCTGCCGGCGACCAGACAAATAGACGGCCAAACCCGGATAGGGCAGGGCCAACGGCGCATCCTAGCAGGTTCCGCAGACGGTTCGGCCGCGGAAATTGTGTCGGGGTGTGTCGCGTTTGAGGTTGAGCGCAAGTACCATCGCTGGCGAAACTGCCGCATAATGCGCAGCGCTGTTGCCGGGTGAAATGCCGCGGCACCGTTCACCAAATACCAGGAATTGCTTGCTCGTGATTTGGCTTATCCCACTCGTTATCGTGCTGATGCTCGGCTATTTTTCCAGCCGCTATCATTGGTGGGCGAAAACGGTGCCGTATTCGGTGCCGCGAGTGCTGATGTATCACATGGTTCGCGAGCATTTGCCCGGTGGCAAGTTCAATGGCCTGCGGGTGCCACCACATCAATTCGAGCAACAACTGCAGTGGCTGCGCAAAGATGGCTGGACATTCTTTACCTTGGCGGAAATGCAGCGGCGCCGCAGCGATTTACCGGAAAAATCCGTGGCGCTGACCTTTGATGATGGCTACGAAGACAATCTGACCAACGTGCTGCCACTACTGGAAAAATACGACGCGAAAGCAACGATTTACATCGTCTGTGACCGCCATGACAGGGATTGGTCGGTTTACAAGAAAAAGCATCACAGCAGTGGCGAGTTGATGCGTGAACCGAAACTCAGCGACACGCAAATCGAGCGACTGGTGGCATCCGGCCGGGTCGAAATTGCTTCCCATACGCTGACCCATTTGAATTTGCGTGATGCCGATGAGGCAACCGCCAAAGAGGAAATACAGGCCTCCAAGCAGCAGTTGGAAAAGCGCTTTGTCATCACCGTAAACAGTTTTGCCTATCCGTTCGGCATTTTTACCGAACGTGATGTGGCGTTGGTGCAAGCAGCGGGTTACGACAACGCCGTGACCACCGAACAGGGCTGCAGCGATTTTTCTGATCCGTTTCGTCTGGCGCGGGTAAAGGTTTCCGGCAAGGAAGGCATGTTCGCGTTTCGTTTGCGGATGCGCCTGGGTCGGCGTAACTAAATCGATAAAACAAAAAGGGTGCAGCGTGAAAACACTGGAATACGCGATTAAGGGTTTAAGGGCGCCGTTTTACCGGCGCAAGCATAAAAACGATCCGTTTTTTACCTGCCCGATCTGCCGGTATCATGGGCCGTTCATGGCCAAGAATCAGCGCCTGCACGCCAAATGCCCGCGCTGTGGCGAGCTGGAACGAGCCCGTTTGCAGTTTCTGGTCATGCGTGATTATTTCGCTCAGCACGATGTTTCGAGCAAGAGTCTGTTGCACGTCGCGCCGGAAAATGCTTTCCGCAAATGGTTTCGCAAGGAGTTTGGTCAATATACGTCCTGCGATCTGTTCCGCAAGGATGTCGATCACCGATTTGATCTGCAGAACATCCCGCTTGCCGATGCTTCATTCGATGTGGTGTTCGCCTCGCATGTGCTGATGTACCCGGAAGACGATGTCAAAGCCATTGCCGAAATTCGCCGCATTCTGAAACCAGGTGGTCTGGCGATTCTGCCGGTACCGTTCGTGCACGAAAAAACCGTCGAGTTCGGCGCGCCGGACCCGAGTACCCAGATGCGCCGGGAAGCAGGCCTCGATTACTATCAGCGCTTTGAACAGTATTTTTCCCGGGTGGAGATTTTTGATGCCCGCAACTATCCGGCTGAGCATCAATTGCTGACCAATAACGGCGCCAAAGCCGCGTCGATGCCATACTTTGTCAAGGATGGCTGGTCGTCTGACGTTGTGCCGTTCTGCTATGTGTGAATTTGAGAATCGAGTTGCTGATGTCGGATAAGCATTCACAAAAAATGATTGAACTGGGTGAGCGCAAGCCGTTTGCTGAAGGCGGCAGCCGGTTGTGCTTTGAGCATCCTGAAAATCCACATCGCTGCATCAAGATTGTCAAACAGGGACGTATCGAAGAATTGCGCCAGCGTGCGCCGGTGTTCAAACGCCTGCGTCCGGATCGTGCCTTTGATGACAACGAACGGGAAATCGATGCCTATCAGCAACGAGCGATCAAGCTCGGTGATGAACGACTATGGCTGCATTTGCCGCGTCAGTATGGGTATAGCAAAACGTCAATGGGGCCTGGCCTCGTTACCGATTTGATTCGTAATTCGGATGGCATCGCCGATAATCTGGAGAACTACATCAAACGTCACGGCATGACCGATGCGCTGTCGAAAGCGCTCGATGAATTCTGCGATTGGCTGCGTGATACCCAGGTGCTGACCAAGAACCTGCTGCCGCATAATGTACTGGTCAAAGCGCATGACGATGGTCGTCTGCAGCTCTATGTTATTGATGGCATTGGCTGCACGACGGCCATCGATCCCAATTGGCTGGGTCAGCGTTTCGTCCACCGCTATATCGAAAGTCGCATTGCCAAAATGCGCGCCCGAGTCGCCTGGGAAGCGGGCGGTAGAAAAGGCGAATGGAAAAAAATCGAAAAACAGCATCGAAAATGGATGTAAGAAAAACGGCGCCGAAGCGCCGTTTTTTGTTGCCTTGTTATTTCAGGTGATGTTCCAGAAAGGCGAAGAAATCCGCCTTGTCTTCAATCTGTTTACTGATCGGTTTGCCGGCGCCGTGACCGGCTTTGCTTTCAATACGGATCAGCATCGGCTCACTGCTGGCATTGGCCGCTTGCAAGCGGGCAGCGAATTTGAAGCTATGATAGGGCACTACCCGATCATCGTGATCGGCGGTCATGACCATCGTCGCCGGATATTGGGCGCCGTCCTTGACGTTATGCAGTGGCGAATAGGCATACAGATACGGGAAATCCTCGGCGTTATCCGATGAACCGTAATCTGAAGTCCAGGCCCAGCCGATGGTGAATTTCTGGAAGCGCAGCATGTCGAGCACACCGACGGCCGGTACCGCCGCGCCGAACAGATCCGGACGCTGGGTCATCGCGGCACCAACCAGCAAACCGCCGTTGCTGCCACCGTGAATTCCGAGATGTGACGAGCTGGTGTACTGCTCTTTAATCAGCCATTCAGCGGCGGCAACAAAGTCATCAAAGACATTTTGCTTCTGACCTTTGGTGCCGGCCTTGTGCCAAGGCTCGCCGTACTCACCACCACCGCGCAGGTTGGCCACGGCATAAACACCACCACGCTCCAGCCAGGCAATTGTCGCCGCATTGAACGATGGGCTCAGCGCGATATTGAAGCCACCATAACCGTAGAGAATGGTTGGGTTCTTGCCGGTCTTTTGCAGGCCTTTCTTATAGCTGATGATCATCGGCACGCGGGTGCCATCTTTGCTGGTGTAGAAGATCTGCTCGGAGACGAATTCGTTGGCGTTGAAATCGACTTTCGGTTCGCGGTAAACGGTGCTGGTCTTGCTGTTCAAATCGAGACGATAAACCGTCGTTGGCTGTACATAAGAGGTCAGCGTATAGAACAGTTCATGACTCTCACGCTTGCCATTGAAGCTGCCGGCCGTGCCAAGCGATGGCAGCGACATCGTGTGTTCCAGCGCGCCCTTGATGTTGCGGATTTCGACATGGGAAATCGCGTCTTTTAAATACGAGAGCACAAAGCGATTGCCGGCCAGCATCGCAAAGCGCAGCGTGTTGTCGGTTTGCGGCACCACTTCTTTCAAACGAGACGTTGCAGGCTTGTTGACGTCGATGGCAATGATACGGCCACGCGGTGCCTGCAAATCGGTTTTGAAATAGAACACCGAACCGTCATTGCCGATGAATTCGTAATCGGCTTCGAGCTGATCGATCAGTGGCTTTACCGTGCGGTCCTTGCCGGTCAGTGCTTTGTAGAACACCCGGTTGCGGGTGTCGGTGCCTTGCCATACTGGAATCACCAGATATTTGCCGTCATCGCTGACGGTGGCGCCAAAGCCCCATTCCTTTTGATCGGGACGATGGTAAACCAGGATATCGGCGCTCTGTGGCGTGCCGATCTTGTGGTAGTAAAGTTTCTGGAAATAATTCTGACCTGACAATTCCTCGCCGGCTTTCGGCGCGTCGTAACGGGCGTAGTAAAAGCCTTTTTCATCCGGGGTCCAGGCAGCGCTGGAGAATTTGACCCACTCGATATTGTCGTTCAGATCCTTGCCGGTACGAACATCGCGTACTGCCCAAGTCTGCCAATCAGAACCGCTTTTCGATACGCCATAGGCGATATAGCGGCCGTTCTTGCTGATTTCGACGCCGGACAGTGCGACGGTGCCATCAGCGGACAGCGTGTTTGGATCCAGCAGCACGCGCGCTTCGCCATTTTTTTCCTGCACATACAACACCGATTGATTCTGCAGGCCATTGTTGTAGTAATAGAAATAGCGGCCGCCGGCTTCCGTTGGTGTGCTGTAGCGCTCGTAATTCCACAACGTCGTCAGGCGTTTCTTGTAGTCGTCACGAGCGGGCATTCGCGCCAGATATTGCTCGGCGAATTCGCGCTGCGCGTTGACCCAGGTTTTGGTTTGTTCGCTGTCTTCTTCGAGCCAACGATACGGGTCGGCAACTTGGGTGCCGTGATAGACATCGACGTGATCAACGGTCGGGCTGGCAGGATAACTCATCGTCGGTTTTGGCGGCATCGGTGCCGGCTCGTTCGGGTTGCAGGCAGGTTTGACTTCGGCGTGCTGGCAGCCGGCCAGCAATACCGTCGCGACACCAGCCGCGATCAGCAGTTTGTGCATGGGGGAGTTGCTCCGTTTGTTTTAGTTCAGGGTTGCTTCGGTCGTTGAAAAATCTCAGCTGTAATACGGATTATCGCCGGTGGCATGTTCGGTGGCATCGCGCACACCGGACAATTCCGGAAATTGTTCCAACAAGGTCTTTTCAATGCCTTGTTTCAGGGTGACATCGACCATGCTGCAGCCATGGCAACCGCCACCGAATTGCAGCACGGCGATATTGTCCTGGGTCAATTCCACCAGCACGACATTGCCGCCGTGCGAGGCAAGCTGCGGATTGATTTCCGATTCCAGCACGTAATTGATGCGCTCCAGCAGCGGCGCATCGGCGCTGACTTTGCGAGCTTTCGCGTTTGGCGCTTTCAAGGTCAGCTGCGAGCCAACGGTCTCGACTTTCAGATCAATTTGCGCGTCTTCTAGGTAAGGGGCGCTGTCCGGATCGACAAAGGCCGAAAAACCGTCGAAATCCAGCTTGATGTCGGTCGGCTCGACCGCGCTTGGCGGGCAATAGGAGACGCCACATTCGGCCCGCGGTGTGCCCGGATTGACGACGAACACCCGGATCTGGGTGTCCGGCTCCGTTTGCTGGGCCAGAAGCTTGCGGAAATGTTCCTGCGCGGTGCTGGAAATCTGAATCATCTTTTCTCTCACTAGGGAATGTCGGCTATCATAGCGCCCGAAACCGCCATATGCCGGCGCCTGGACGTTGGCGGCCATGCCCGATTTTAGCATGGCTCGTGCAGCCCTGCCGTTGACCTTCAATTGCCCATAAAGTTCGTGCGGATTTGTTGGTTTGGCGAACTGGCCGCGCGCGCCGGTGCCAAGGACAAATCAGCACGATGAAGATTCTGCACGCCGCCAATTTTTCGCCGTTCAAATACGGGCGTTCGTTCTACTCGATTGATCGCAAGATCAGCTGGGGTTGCAGCCGGCTCGGCCATTTCGTTTACGAATTTTCCTATCGCGATATTGCCCGCCACGAATCACCATTCGGCGGCAAGTTCGGCGGTGTCAAGCGCATGCATCGTCGCCTATTGGAAACCATTGATCAATTGCAGCCGGAAGTGCTGCTGCTAGGCCATACTGAGTTGATTGACGGTGAGTGTCTGGCGGCGGTCCGGCGCGACTTTCCGTCACTGGCCATCGGCATGTGGTATGTCGATTTGATTACGCCAAGCAAGAAGCAACAAATCGCCAGCAAGATGCCTTATCTCGACGCCTTTTTTGTTACTTCGGCCGGTGGAGCCTTGACCCAGTTTCAGGATATCGCCGCGGGCGTGCTGAGCTATCTGCCGAATCTGTGTGCCGCCTCGGTGGAAACCGGGCGTGCTTATCAGGCGAACTGCGAATACGATTTTTGTTTCATCGGCACACCGACACCGGATCGCGTTGAGCTTCGCGAGAAACTGAAAAAAGCCTTACCGGATTTACGTTTTGCCTTTCATGGTTCCAGTGAAGATCGGCTCGAAGGAGCCGATTATTTGCATACCATTGGCCACAGCGCCATGGGCCTCAATTACAGTCGCGACAATTCAGTTCCGCTATACAGCTCCGATCGCATTGCCCAGTTGATGGCCTCCGGTGTATTGACGTTCTCACCGGCGATACCGGAACTCGACAAACTAATCCCGGAAGATTGCATGGTGATTTATCGCAGCGATGAAGATCTGATTGAACGCATTCGTTATTTTCATGCTCATCCGGAACAGCGGCAGAAAATCGCTGAACGCGGTTGTGCGTTGACTCATCAGCGCTTTGGCGCGGAACGTATTTGCGCCTGGATGCTGAATACCATTCGTCATCGGAAAATCGACGACAGTGTTGAGTGGGCTTCATTCAGTTGGCCGAAATCGCACGGATGAGCATTGCGCATTCACCTGCCATGCGGGCAGCTTGGCCGTTATATCTGCTGTGGGCCGGCTATTTCACCGGCTTGCCGTCCAAAGGTGCGCTGTACACGCTGTTTGAATTGCTGCTACTGATTTACGCGCTGTACAACTGGCGACAAGTACCGGGAATGCTGACGCGTCATCTCGGCTATTTCCGTTGGTTGGCTTGCTGGACTTTGCCGATGCTGGTCACGGCTGGCGCGCAACTTTTTTTCTCTGCGGAGCCCAGGGAACTTGCCCAGGACATGTTGCAGTTCGTGTTACGTACGATGGTGCTGGCGTTCTGTCTGTTTCTCAGTTGGGGTCAGGGGCGTGATCGTACCCGTTGGCTGTTGCGATTGTTTTTGTTCGGCATGCTGGTCAATGCTGCGTCGATGTACTGGCAGTGGTATACCGGCTGGGACTTTACCCATCGGTACGAAGCCTATGATCGGCTTTCCGGTTCCGTTTTCAATCCAAACCCGTTTGGCCTGTTCATGGCCCTGGCCGTTATCGCCAGCGCTTATCTGACATTGCTGGAGCAACAATGGCGGCGTTGGTTGGCTGCGTTGCTGATGCCCATATTTGCGCTGTGCTTGTACAAGTCAGAGTCCAGAGGGGCGATGCTGGCCTTGCTGGTGGCCGCCTCCATTGCGCTGTGGTTTGCGCCGTTATCGCAAGGAAAACGATTACTGCTGATCGGCGCGAAGTTGCTAGCGGTGATAGTCGTTGCCGGCGTCTATTCACAACTGCTGCATCGCGAAGGCAGTGATGGCGTACGTTGGCATGCTTTCCAGCAAGCATGGCAGCAAAGTTTTGAACAACCGCTGATTGGTGTGGGTTGGCGCACGACCGAAAATCTGCAACTGGTCGATGGAGCCATTGGTGCTCACAATATCTACCTGGATCTTGCCTTGCTCAGTGGCTGGCCGGCGGCGTTGCTGTTCATTGCATCATGTGCCTGGTTGCTATGGACGACAAGGCATCTACAAACCATTGCCGCCAACGCCTCGCGCAGTCTATTCGCATTGCTGCTTTGTGCCGGCCTATTTGATTACTCGGTGATCAACAGCACGATGTTTCTCGGTATGTTGATTGCCACGACGTTGATGCTATGGTTGAGCTATCAATCATCACCGCCGCCCCAGACGACGAATAACCGCAGATGAATACCCGCTTGCTTGAAATCAGTCTGAAAGCGATTGCCCGCTTGCCTTATCGGGTGATGCTTGCGGTTGGTCGTTTGGTCGGCACATTGGCTTTTTTTCTGGGCGCAAACCGGCGACGGATAGCGCGCATCAATCTGGAAAAATGTTTTCCGGAGCTGAACACCGCCGAGCGGCGGGCACTGCTCAAAGCCCAATTCCAGGCCACAGGCATGGGACTGTTGGAGGCGGCATTTGCTTGGTACGGCGATGAGAAGCGGGTGATGTCACGCTGCGCGATCAGCGGGCGCAGTCATCTCGAACAAGCGCTGGCGCAAGGTAAAGGCGTCATTCTGCTGACTTTTCATTATCCTTGCCTGGATTTGGCTGGCATTCAGCTGTCGCATGAGTACCCGGTCGGTTTTATGCAGCGCCCGCACAATGATCCGGAAATGGACAAGATCATCACCGGCGGTCGCATGCGTTACGCCAAACGCGCGGTGTCACGCCATAGTCCGCGTGACATGTTGAAAGCGCTGAAAGAAAATCTCGTGGTTTGTTATTACCCTGACCATGATTTGGGGCGCAAAGCCAGTGAGTTCGCGCCGTTCTTCGGTGTGCAAACGGCGTGGGTATCGGCGATTTCCCGAATGGCGCACATGTCGGGCGCTCCCGTTGTACCGATGCTCTGCGAGCGGCTGCCGAAAGCCGCTGGCCTGCATCTGCGTTTGTTACCAGCGCTGGAGCAGTTTCCGAGTGAGGACGTGGTTGCCGATTTGACCCGGGTAAGTCAGTTGCTGGAAACGCATTTGCGCGAACATCCTGAAAATTATCTGTGGACCCATCGCCGGTTCAAAACCCGCCCCGAGGGCGAGGCCTCGTTTTATGCCCGTCACTGAGCCGATTCGAATTCTTCAAATCAGCGATGGCAAGCGCGGTCATGAAGTGCAGGTCGAAGGCTTGTTGTTGGCCTTGCAGCAGCAACGTCGTGTAGAAACTCAGCTGATCAATATCACGCAACCTGAGCGGTCGCTGCCTGCAGAATTTGCTCCGGATATCGTTATCGGCGCCGGCTCGGCAACGCATACCAAATTATTGTTTCTGGCGCGGCGCTTTCGCGCCAAATCGATTGTGCTGATGCGGCCGAAATGGCCGAGTTTTTTGTTCGATGCTTGCGTTATTCCGGCTCATGATCAGCCGAAAGTTCGTGACAATATTTTTATCAGTCAGGGCAGCCTGAACAACATCCGCGAGAAAACCTTCGCCGATCCGCGCCATGGTTTGATTCTGATCGGCGGGCCGTCAAAGCACGTGCAATGGTCAAGCCGCGCGATGGCGGAAAAAATCATCAGCGCCGTCGACGCCCATCCGGACATTCACTGGCAGTTGACCACTTCGCGCCGGACACCGTCTGAGTTTCTTGGCATGCTGCCGGTGAAACCGAATTTGGTTGCTCACGCAGTCGATGCCTTGCCTGGCGATTGGCTGCGCAGTCAATTGCGTCAGGCGCGTTACGCGCTGGTCAGCAATGACAGCGTCAATATGGTTTACGAAGCGTTGACGGCAGGTTTGGCCGTTGGCTTGCTGTGTTCGCCAGAACTGGCCGGCTCGCGGGTGATGCGCGGCGTGCAGCAGTTACTGACCAGTGGCAAAGTAATTGACGTCGAGCAATCCACGATTACCGCGCAAAGCGCTGATCAACAATTCAATGAAGCCGATCGCTGCGCGCAGTGGTTACTGACCAAAGGCTGGTTCAAGTGATGATGCTGGAGTAAACAATAATGACCAAAAAACTCACCGTCATTCAGCTATTGCCGGAACTTCAGGGCGGAGGCGTCGAGCGCGGTACGCTGGAAATCGCCAAAGGTTTGGTCGCCGCTGGACATCGTTCCATCGTTATCTCCAATGGCGGCCGCCTGGTGGAAAAGCTGGAAGCGGAAGGCTCCGAACATTTCGCGCTGCCGGTGCATAAAAAATCCTTGTGGTCGCTCTGGCAGGTGCCGCGCCTTCGTAAACTATTCGATGAAATTCGCCCCGATATTATTCACGCCCGCTCGCGCATGCCGGCCTGGCTAAGTTACCTCGCGTGGCGACGCATGGATTACGCTGGCGCCCGTTTCGTGACGACGGTGCACGGTATGTACTCGGTCAATGCCTACAGCAAAATCATGACCAAGGGCGAAATGGTCATCGCCGTTTCTGAAACGATTGAACAGTACATTTTCAACCATTATCCGGACGTTCCCGCCGACAAGGTGGTGCGCATCTACCGAGGCATCGAGCCGACCGATTTCCCCTACGACTTTCAAGCCAGTGTCGAATGGCGCCAGCAATGGTTTAGCCAGTACCCACAGTTGCAG